>NZ_JBEPOZ010000033.1:0-40988 GCF_040547005.1 Arthrobacter sp. UYCu712 | reverse complement strand
GCCCGCCGCTACCTCAGCCTCGAGCTCATCCAACAATCACAAACCGTCGGGACCACGCCCGCAACCACGACAGAACAGGAGGACACCAACCCCGAGCTGGCGCTCAGCGCCTAACCAACCCAAGAATCACGCAGCAACCCCGTTACACCACGCAAATGGACTTGACCGGGAGGAGAGCCGCGGTTCGCGCAAGACGTCCCTGCTGGCCAGGGTCGGGAGCCGATTGGCCGGACTTCATGAATAGCCGCCCGCTCCAGCAACCGCTGCCAGCGAGCACCCACCCAGCTGTGCCCGGAATTCCCTACAACCGAAAGGTTGCACAATGAGCACGACAATCAAATCACCGATGCCCGATTCCGCCGCCAAATCCAGTCTGACCAAAGGCGTTTCCGGACTGGCCTTTACCGAGCTGTGGGAACGATTCTCGTTCTACGGCCTCCAGGGGATCCTCTCGTTTTACCTGCTCTACTCCCTCGACCGCGGCGGCTTGGCACTGGAGCCCGCCCTGGCCGCGGGGATCGTGGGAGCGTACGGCGGCTGCGTCTATCTGGCACAGATTCTCGGCGCCTGGCTGGGTGACCGGCTTATCACGCCCCAGAACATGGTCTTTGGCGGCGCCGTCGTCATCACCTTTGGCCACCTCGTGCTCGCTTTTGTGCCAGGAATTTCCGGACTGGTGACCGGGCTCATCCTGATAGGCCTGGGCACCGGAGCGCTGAAGACGAACATCACGTCCATCGTTGGTTTTGTGCTTGAAAATGGTGGCTCGAAGCGCGACGCCGGCTTCTCCTACTTCTACATGGCCATCAACCTTCTACATGGCCATCAACGCCGGTGCCGTGCTCGGGCCGCTCAGCACGGGATTCGCACAGAATCAATTCGGATTCCACATCGGGTTCGGCCTCGCAGCCGTGGGCATGTTCGCCGCGCTAGTTCAGTACAGTTTCTCCAAAAAGAACCTTCCTTCAGGCTGCTCAATGAGAACATCCTCGTGGCTGTTGTCACCTCAGCCGCTCTGACGGCCGCTGTCGCGTACTTCGTCACCAGGCTCCGGTCGCGGATCGTCAGCAAAGACGAGAAGCGCCGGGTGATGGGGTTCATTCCGATATTCCTTGCAAGCGGCATCTACTTTGGCTTCCTGTTCCAGAAATTTACCGCCATCTCTATCCTCATTACGGAAAGGATCGACCTGTCGATGGGCTCCTGGACCTTCCCGGTCGCCTGGATCACCACCGTCAGCCCACTCGCCGCCGTACTCATCACCCCCTTTATCGCCAGGCTGTGGAACCGGCTTGGCGACCGGCAGCCGGGCCCAGCCACCAAGTTTGCGATTGGCATGACGCAGATTGGCTGCGCCTACCTGTTCCTGCTGCTGATATCCGAAGCCACGGGAGATGCTTTCATCCCGCTCGCCCTCATTTTGTTGTTCATGATGATGGCGGGATCGTCAGAAGTCTTCATCGGCCCGATCGGCCTTTCACTCGCAACGAAGATCGGCCCGGAGAAGTTCAAGACCCAGATGGTCGGGCTGAACTTCCTGACCCTGGCCCTGGGATCATCACTGTCGGGCCTGCTGGGCCAGCTCTCACCAAGGTTGGAAATGCGAGCTATTTCACCATGGTCGCTGTGGCTGCAGTAGTCCTGGGTGCTGCCTTGTTTCTCGCCCGCAAGCGAATCAACAGCCTGCTCGACACGGGCGCCAGCTAAGTATCAAAGGTGAAGAACGTGACCGGCGACGCGGCAGCTCCCATCGCCCGATAGAACTCAAGGGCGTGTACGTCCTCGTTGTCGGCCGGGACAAAGATGGCGCGGACGCCCTCGAACGCGGCGGCGGCGAGCAGTTGGCGCACAAGCCGGCTCGCCACGCCGCGCCGCCGGTGATCCTGCCGCACGGCCAGATCGTAAATGAACACCTCGGACGACGGGGATCTCGTCATCGGCAGGGTGTGCGCCGTCAGGCCGCCGACGATCTCCTGACCGACGAATGCGGCCAGGGCCCAGAACCCCTCGCGGCCAAGGAGACCGTCGACGTAGGCGTCGTCGAGCGGCTCGCTGCCCTCTCCGAAGGCAGCCGCCATCATCCCAAACATGACGCCGGCCGCCGCTGTGTCGCCGCGGACCAGGCGCCTGACCTCGAGTTCGCTCATCGCAAGATCATCCCACGCCAACACCCTGCGGTTTCCGAGACGGCGCTAGCTGCCCGCGGCCCGCTGCCGGTCCCGATCGAACGAGTCGAAGCGTTCGCGCGCGAGGCGTCCAAGCCGCTCGACGGTGTGCCAGCTGACGACCGCCAATAGCAGCGTAAGAACGATTGCCGAGACAGCCACCAGCGGCGGAAGATCCGCCGTCGATCCGCCGTTGAGCCAGAGAATGACGGCGTAGTTCCAGAGGTACGCGGCGTAGGAAACGGTGCCCAACAGCTGCAGCGCGCGCGTCCACTTCGGCATCGGGCCGGTGCGGGAGGCGGCCAGGACCACCACGACCGCCGCGGCAGCCATGGCCAGCGGGCCGCCAACGAAGAAGAAGGCCGGCGATTCGTTGGCCTTGGGGACGAAGATCAAGCCGGCCAGGACAAGGATCGGGCCGAGCAAGGCCGCCAGTCGGAGCCGTCGGCCGGAGAACCAGCTGAAAACCCGGACCCTGTAAAGGCGCAGCGCCGATCCGACGATCAGCCCGAGGCCCCACGTCGTCGGCAGGGCGTAGACGAGGGAGTGAAGGTGCGGGGCCAGGATCAGCATCGCCAGCACACTCGCCGTCATGAGGGCGGTGACGACGCCGGCCGACCAGCCAATCAGCCGTCCCTGACGGTTTATCCGCAGAGCCAGCATCAGCAGGGCCGGCCAGATCAGATAGAACTGGTCCTCCACCGCCAGCGTCCAGAGCGGTCCGATGGCCATGCTGACATCAAAAGGAAGCGGCAGGTCTTTGAGGTAGCCGAACCCGGCGAGGAGGGTGTAACCGATGATTCCCTTTGATCTATCGCCGAGGACGTCGGCCGTCAATTCAACGATCGCGTAGACGCCGAGGAACAGGACAAGTGCCGGCAGCAAACGAAAGGCCCGATGCGCATAGAACCGGCCGTAGCGAATCTTTCGATGCCGTTCGACGTCCCTCAGCAGTACGCCCGTGATCAGATAACCGCTCAACACAAAAAAGACAATGACTCCGACGATGCCGGCACCTTGGAATATCCCGGGCCAGGAGTGTCCCAACAGAACAGCACCAACGGCACCGCCGCGGAGAACGTCCAGGCCGTCCAGCCTTGGCCGCACTGTCGTTTGCGGGGTGGCGGTTGCAACCGTTCCAGCAACTAGCAACGTCACATAACCTCCGGGGCTTCTATCCGGCCGGTTCCGACCCTCGTCGAGTCAGGGAAAACCGACCCTTACATGCTGACAACGTGATGGCGGGCGCAAGGCCCGCGCCATGTCCCAGTCTCCCGGAAGTGGCTGGACGAAAGCTGACGCCGAACGGCCCGGTCCTCCGTCCGGATGCGATCCATCAGTTCGTTACCGCTCAAGCAAGTGACAATTTCTGCATTCAGCCGCGTCACCTGTCAAACTGGTGACATGAAACATTCCCATTCCTTCGTGTGCGGCAATCCGGCCCTCGACTTCGCCGCAACAGTGCGCTCCCGGCTCGAAGTGCCACTGGAAATGTTCTCGTCGACAGAAAGCCTGGATTCCTGGTTCCGGGAATCCGGGATCGTTGACGGGGACACCAATTGTCAACCGGCCGACCTTGAGACGGCACTCGTGGTCAGGGAGGCGATTTACTCTCTCGTTCACTCAAAGGTGGCCGGGGACCAGTACGACGGCGACGCCCTCGCCGTCGTGAACGATGCTGCGCGCACACCGCCGGCGATCCTGAAGCTCATGCATGACGGGCGGGAAACCGAAGCGACGCCGACGCAGGCACTGTCCACCGTGGCACGTTACGCTATCGAGGTCCTCTCCGGGCCCGAAGTGCCGCTGCTCAAGGAATGCGCGAACCACGGGTGCACTCGGGTCTACATTGATCGGTCCCGGGGATCGCGCCGGGAGTGGTGCGCCATGGACCCCTGCGGCAACAAGATGAAAGCGGCCGCCTACCGTGCCCGCAAACGGGAAGACAAGCTCGTTTCCACGGCCGCGAACTAGCCACCGCGCTTCTGCGCTCCGCCGCCCTTGGGCCTCTCCTACAGCTATCCGTCCTTCGGCGCTGCGTCGCGCAGGGCCTGCCGGTATTCGAGCGTTGGTAGTCCTCCCCATCCCCAGTTGTCCGTGTCCACTTCGTTGATCACGACATACGTTGAGGCGAGGGGTTTGTTAAGGACGTCAAGCAGCACCTGGCTGACGCCCCTGATGATGGCGGCCTTTTCGGCAGCGGTGGCGGCTGTCGCAGCCGGCGTCGATCCTTCTTTTGTGATGTCAATGGTGACAATGGGCATGACTGATTGATCCGTTCTGCAGTAGGAGATGTGTGGTCATCGTCCGGCGTGCTGGCCGCCGTCGACGTGAAGGATTTCACCGGTAACGAACTCGGTTTCTTCGAGGAAGACGACGGCGTGGACAATCTCGTCGATGTCCCCCAGACGGCCCATAGGATGCAATCCCGCAAGCTGCGCGTGTGTTTCAACCGGGTGCATCGGGGTCTTGATGACGCCCGGAGACACAGAGTTGACCCGGATCCCGCGGCTGGCGTACTCGGTGGCGAGGGACTTTGTCGCCGAATTCAGCCCGCCCTTTGTCAGGGCAGCGAGCATCGCCGGCACATCCGTGCTCGGCTGGTCGGCGAGAGTGGTGGTGATGTTAGTGATGTGCCCGGATCCCGCTGCTTCCTTGAGGGCGACGGCCCTTTGGCTGACATGGAAAAATCCGGCGAGATTGACCGCTACGAGCTCGTCGAACTCAATGGGATATGAGCCTTCGAGGCAACAGTGGGCGCCGCAACTGGCTCAGCTCGGGATGAAATTGAACACTTTAGTCGTGCAGGACCACCTGGTACAGGTTGCAAACGGGCCGAAGGGATACCCCTCCCCAGCTTCAATGCGCAGCGAGGCGGCTGGCGATGTCGGCAGCCTGCCATGTTTCGGTGTGGTCCTCCTCAGTGAACATGTCAACCTGATTCAGGACCACCAAGTCAGCCTGATCCAGGGCCACCCTCGCACCATGCTGACTAGCGCCAGCGAATGTGCGCAGCACCGTTCCAGGAAGTGTGCCGTTTAGCGCCTCTTCACCGGACTGGCCATATGGGACACCGTTTGCCCAAAGAACTAACGTCGCAGGTCAGAAGGCCTTGGATCCGCTAGGGGACCGGCTTATAGGGCGTTCAGGAAGAGTGCCAGGCTGAATAGGAGCCCGGTTCTTGCTTTGATGAAGCAGATGCACCATCCGGTTCTGCTGCGGCTGTAGGGCGGGACTACGGAGGCACTGCCCGCCGGATGGCACTCCGGTGCTATTTCGCGGGAGGCGCGGGGGCCTCAGCGGCCGCGAAGCGATGCGGCGGCGGGAACCCCGGCAGGGAAGTCGGGCAAGGCCCCGGCGGGGGTGTGGAAGATCCACAATGACAGGATCCGGTAGGCAGCCCAGTCGTCGTCGGCGGCCTTCAGGGATGCAGTTTGTGCACCGTCCGGCTGCTCAAGGACCCTGATAACCTGCAGCTGGACCGTTGCGGACATCGGGAGTTGGAGCGTGACCGGGCCTGAGGGCGGCAGTGTTCCGTGGGGGAATCTGACGGCTGCGCCCCCGACAGAGATGTCGAGCAGCTCGCCTGGGAATCCGTCAATTTCAACCGGGGCCGTCACTTCTACGCGGTGCCCGTTGCGGCGGGAGGTCGAGAATTCCGCGGCGCGGATACGCCGCGTCCCGAGGACCAGGACCATGCCGGCGAGGACCAGCCACGCGCCGGACGCGACCGTGGACCCGGGCGAGGTTCGCCAGGGCACGAGCCCGGCGAGCCCTGCCGCCGCGTAAAGAATCACGCCGGTGATCAGGATGACCATCACAACCAGGATGCGCGGCGTCCGGCCGCGGAGCCGGAGATCGGCGGCGCCCTTGGGCGTGACCTGGAACTCGAGGATGTTCCTGGACATGAGCCACCATAGGCACGCCAGGCCCACCGGGACGCGGAAGATCCGCAGGGCGAAGGCCGTGGGCCAGTGGATCTCGTTGCGCATGAGCTGCTTGGAGCCCCACAGCCGGACGGTGAACATGACCAGGAAGACGACGGTGAAGAGCAGCGGACCGGCGGTGGACGTCTGGGCTCCGGAGAGCATGACGAGCACCGGAATCAGGAAGGCCACCAGCGTGGCGATGCCCTCCAGCCACCACAGCGTGCCGTTGAGGTATTCGTGGTAATTCCGCCACGACATCCAGCCCTTCGCCGCCCAGAGTTTCTCGTGGACGAGGATCTGCATCGCACCCATGCCCCAGCGCCGGCGCTGCAGCAGGTACTGGTCCGGCGTCGCCGGCGCGAGCCCGACGGCGAGCGTCTGGTGGTGGTAGACGGTCCGCCAGCCGCGCCGGATGAGTTTGAGGGTGGTGTGCATGTCCTCGGTGATGGTCTCCGTGGCTACTCCGCCCACCTCCTGGAGGGCGCTGAGACGCAACAACGACGTCGACCCGCACCAGAACGGGCCTGCGCCGGGAACGTTGCGAGACGGCATCAGGACGTTGAAGAACATACCCTGCTCGCCCGTGATGCCGTCGTCGTCGAACGCGCCGCCGTTGTAAAACGACTGCGGGCCCTGGACCAGGGCGATCCCGGGGTCCGCAAACCAACCCAGGGTGGCGGTGAGGAAGGTCGGAAGCGGGACATGGTCGCAATCCAGGACCGCGATGATGTCGATGCCGGGTCCGCCGGCCGCCTTCTCCTGGGCCATGATGCCGAGGGCATGGTTCATGTTCCCGGCCTTGGCGTGGTCGTGGACGGCCCGGCGGACGTACCGGGCGCCGTAGGCGGCGCACATTTCCGCGACCCAGGGCCGGTCGCCGTCGTCGAGGACCCAGGTTTCGTGGTCCGGGGCCAGCTCGCAGGCAGCGGCGACAGTGGGGATCAGAACTTCGATGGGTTCGTTGTAGGTGGGAATCAGGACCGCCACGCGCATGCCGTTGGGCGCTTCCGTGACCGACGCCGGCGCGTGGCTGTCGATGTTCCAGACAGACGCCGCCTTCAGAATGAGGCCTGCCAGCGGCAGCGCTTCAAAGATCACCAGAATCCACGCGATCGTCAGGTTCCAGTCGCCGGACGGCATGGTGAACAGCACCCGCCAGATCAGGTAAAGAACCAGCACGAAGATGGCTGCGACACCGCCGACATGCGCCCAGCGCCGGGAGCGGGGCGCTTCGGATACCGGAGACCCCAGCCGCGCAGCCCAGCCTGCAATGCCTGCCCTGGACAGGGCCTTAGCCTCAACGGGTGCGGACAGGGAGACCACGGAGACTTCTTCTGCGCGCAGCCGGACACCATCACTAAGCACGTGATCTCCCTCAGCTAGATACGTTGCCCTATCCGGGAAAGCCTAGCAACCGGGAGGACGCGAAGCGGGCCGCCAGGGCTAAAGCTCACACAAAAATGCGCATCGGGGAGACCGGCTTAGGCGTAGTGCTCGGTCGCGCCGCTAGACCAGCCGCGGATCGAGGGTTGGACGTTCCCCAAACGGGACGCTGGGCATTGGCCTCGCCGTCTTGGAGCGCTAACCCGGGGTTTTCATCCGTGTTGGGCTGACGGGTGTGTTTAAGAGACGCAAAGGTGCTCTGACAAGGGAAAATAGGGGTGTCTACGCCGTTATTTACGTGTCTTGAAGGAGCACCTTTTCGATGCACCAGCCTACCAAGGTCTTCCCGTCCGTCCCGGTCACTTTCACGGGCCAGCCGCTGGTCTCCCATGCCGGTGCCAGGATCCTGACGTCATTCATCGACGCCCTCGGGTTTGATGCTCGCCGCCGGCGGCGAGCACGTCTCGGACCTGGACGTCCTGCGCTCCGAGCCCGGCGTGTTCGGCAACGTGCCCTCGAACGCAACCGTCTCCCGGTTCTTCGAACGCACCGTGAAGAACCCGGACGTTTCGCCTACCGGAACAAGGCCTACGTGGCCATGCAAAAGCTCATCGACGAGCTCGGCCCCGCCCCCATCAACTGAACTCTCCGGGCATGTCTGTGTGCGCCAAGTCTGGTGACTATTGGGGTGCAGAGTGGTAAACCTGAGCTGTTCCGCTGAGAGACCCCGGCGGGCTCGTTTCTCACAGCGAGGTGCACCATGACGTCCACGGATCCTGCCAACCATCTGGACGATCTCGGCCAGCGCACATTGCGCCGAGTCCGCCGCCGCATCATGCCGCTGATAGTCCTGCTCTACTTCGTTGCGTATCTCGACCGCAACAATGTCGGCTTCGCGAAGCTGACCATGAGCGAGGACATCGGCCTGAGCGCATCGGCATATGGCCTCGGCGCAGGCATCTTCTTCCTCGGCTACGCCCTGCTTGAGATCCCGAGCAACGCCGGCATGTACCGGTTCGGGGCCCGCAAATGGATCGCCCGGATTCTCATCTCGTGGGGCATCTTCGCCACGGCCATGTGCCTGGTGACCGGCGAGACCAGCTTCTACGTCATCCGGTTCCTGCTCGGCGCGGCCGAGGCAGGGTTCTTCCCGGCCATCCTGTTCTACCTGACGCTCTGGTTCCCGGCCGCACAACGCGTCACGGTGCTGGGCATCTTCATCCTCGCCCAGCCCGTCTCCAACGCCCTTGGCGCACCGGTCTCCGGCCTGCTGCTGCAGATGGACGGCGTCATGGGCCTGCAGGGCTGGCAGTGGCTGTACATCATTGAAGGTATCCCGGCCATTATCCTCGGCATACTGACCCCGGTCCTGATGACCGACCGCCCAAGCCATGCGCGTTGGCTGGCCGACGATGAGCGCGAATGGCTGACCAGGACCATGGACGAGGAGCTTGCCCACAAGCAGAAGGGGCAGCCGCATCACTTCCTGGCCGGCCTCAAGGACCCGCGGACCATCGCCTACTCGGCGCTGTACTTCGGGCTGGTCTGCGGTATCTATGGGCTCGGCCTCTGGATGCCGACCATCGTGGCCGCACTCGGCAAATTCAGCACCACGCAGGTCGGCTTCATCGTCGCGATCCCCTACACGATTGCGGCGGTGTTCGTGTACTTCTGGAGCAAGCGCTCGGACCGTACCGGCAACCGGGTCCTGCATGCGAGCCTCAGCATGGTCATGGCGGCCATCGGTCTCCTGGCCGCCGGCTACCTGGTCCAGGTCAACGCGATCCTGGCACTGCTGGCCCTGACGCTGGCGGCCATGGGTATTTACTCCGCAATTGCGCCGTTCCTGGCCATGCCCGCGACGGCCCTGGTCGGCGCCGCGGCCGCGGCCGGGCTGGCCATGGTGAATTCGCTCGGCAATCTCGGCGGTTTCGTGGCTCCCTACGCCGTGGGGCTGTTCAATGACGCCACGGGCGACAACCGCACCGGCCTCGTGTTCCTCTCAGCCTGCCTCGGTATCACCGCCGTCGCCACCTATCTCTACGCACGCAAGCGTCCGGAGGGACATGTGAAGCCGGGTACGCGAGCCACGGTGGGCGAGGAAGCTGTGGCCACCGACGACTTCGACATCAAAAACTGACAATCAGGCGACGAGGAGCTGCGGGACATGACTCGGCGAGAAAATTTCCCGGTTGAGCGGACGGCCGTGCTGACCGGCGCCGCCTCTCCGCGCGGCATCGGACGGGCGACGGCGGAATTGCTCGCCAGCGGAGGCTGGGCTGTTGCGATCCTGGACATCGATGGCGACGCGGCCCGGAAGGCGGCCGAAGAAATCACCGACGTCTACGGCGTCCGTGCGGTCGGGGCGGGCGCGGACGTGTCTGACCCGGCAGCCGTCAACGCTGCCATCGACGAGGTCGAATCCACGCTGCCGCCGATCATCGGCCTGGCCAACCTGGCAGGCATCAGCTCACCCACGGAGTTCATGGACGAGACGCTCGAGGCGTGGGAGCGGGTGTTCAAGATCAACATGACCGGCACGTTCCTGGTGACCCAGCGGGTGCTCAGGGGCATGGTCGAGCGGAAGCTGGGCAGGATCGTGAGCGTCTCGTCCATCTCCGCCCAGCGGGGAGGAGGCACCTACTCCAAGGTGGCTTACAGCGCTTCGAAGGCCGCCATCATCGGGTTCACCAGGGCTCTGGCCCGGGAAATGGGCCAGCACGGAATCACGGTCAACTGTGTGGCTCCCGGTCCCGTGGACACTGACATCATGGGTGGAACTCTGACGGAAGAGCGGAAGGCCGCCATGTCAGCCGACATCCTGGTGGGCCGGGTGGGAACCGTGCGCGACATCGCCGCGCTGCTGGTGTTCCTGATGGGCGAGGACGCCGGCTTCATCACGGCCGCGACGTATGACATCAACGGAGGGCTGCAGGTTTCCTGACAGCGGTGGCCAACGGTTCTCACTGACGCCGGTCGAGCGCTTCCAGGAGTCGCCTGACGGAGCCGCCGAGCTTCCACTCGGTTGCGAGACGCTCGAGTTCGGCGCGCGAATCGCCCGCAACAGGGTGCAGCTGCGCGCCCGCTTCCTCGAGCGTCGGCAGCTCGAGGTCACGCACGATCCTCACGACGGCGGGCGCGACCGCGAGGTAGTCCGCCGCCGCGGCAAGCTTCGACCGCACGGAGGCGGAAAGCCCGCTTCCTGCGTCCGCCGCCGCCGCCAGCAGCCCGTCGAGCGTGCCATATTCTCCGAGCAGCAACGCGGCAGTCTTCTCGCCGATGCCGGCGACCCCCGGCAGCCCGTCGGAGGCATCGCCGCGGAGCGTCGCATAGTCGGCGTACTGCTCCGGCAACACGCGGTACTTGCCTACGATCGCGACGTCGGTCAGGACTTCGAGGTTCTTCATGCCGCGCGCGGTGTAAATCACCCGGACCTGACGGTCGTCGTTGACCACCTGGAAGAGATCGCGGTCCCCCGTCACTACATCGACCGGAAGCTCGGCGTGGCTGGCGTAGGTGCCGATGACGTCGTCGGCCTCATGCTCCGCAGCCCCGACGACGGCGATCCCTGCGAGGTCGAGCACCCGGCGGATCATTGGAATCTGCGCCTCAAGCGCGTCCGGCACGACCTCCACGTCGGGTGCATCCGCAACCACCTCCGCGACCCGATGGGACTTGTACGTCGGGATGAGGTCTACCCGCCACTGCGGACGCCAGTCGTCGTCCCAGCACGCCACGAGGTGGCTCGCGTCGTAGTCGGTGGTGAGCCGGGCGATCATGTCCAGCAGGCCGCGGACGGCGTTCACCGGAGTGCCGTCGGGGCGGCGGACCGTGTCGGGGACACCGTAGAAGGCACGAAAATACAACGACGCGGTGTCCAGCAGCATCAGGCGGTCGGGCATAACTGATCCTGACACGGCTGCGCCTGTTCGCGAAGGATCGTCACCAAACCCGTGTCGTCGTTGCGGGGGTACCAGACGGCCGCCGGCCCCGTCCCATGCTTGACGCTGCATCAGACGGGGCCGTGGTGGAGCGGTCCCCCGGCGGGGTCCGTGATTGGCTAGGGTATGGCCGCGACGACGTCGATTTCCACCAGGAAATCGCCAAGGAACGAGCCGACGGTGGTCCGTGCCGGGTAGGGGGCTTCCACGAACTCTTCGTAGCTGGCGTTGAAGCCTGCGAAGTCCCGGCCGGGGTGGTGCAGGTGCACCGTGGCTTTGACGACGTGGGAGAAGTCCAGCCCGTGCGCGGCCAGGACGGCGGCCAGATTTTTCGTGGTCTGCACTGTCTGCTCCTCGATCGTGGTCCCGACGGTGTGGCCGTTGACGGGATCGTGGGGTGACTGGCCTGCGGTAAAGAGCAACCCGTTGGCGGTGATGCCCTGGGAGTAGGGGCCGGCCGGGCTGGGCGCGAGGTCTGTGGTTACCTGCTGTCGAGGCATTGGACTGGTTCCTTTCTGGTGGCAGGCGTTGTCGCCTGCCTGGTTGGTGATGTTCTAGGGGACCTTTGAGAGAAAGGCCTGCGTGCGTTCGTGCTGCGGTGAACCAAGGACGTCCGCCGGGGCTCCGCTTTCGACAACCACCCCCTGGTCCATGAAAACGACCTGGTCGCTGACCCTGGCGGGCGAAGCCGAGTTCGTGGGTGACCACCACCATGGTCATTCCGGCCTCGGCCAGGGACTTCATGACGTCGAGGACCTCACCGACGAGCTCCGGGGTCGGGCGCGGACGTGGGTTCGTCGAAGAGCATGAGCTTGGGTTTCATGGCCAGTGTCCGTGCGATCGCGATCCGCTGTTGCTGACCGCCGGAGAGTTCCTGGGGGTAGGAGTGTCCCCGGTTGCCCAGCCCGACGCGGTCCAGCAGCGTCTGCGCTTCGGCGGTGACTTCGTTCCGGGGACGGCCGAGCACATAGACGGGCGCTTCCACGATGTTCTCCAGCACGGTCATGTGCGAGAACAGGTTGAAACGCTGGAAGACCATTCCCGCAGTCAGCCGGGAGCGCGCCGTCTGCCGTTCCTTCATTTCGTAGAGTCGTCCGTTGCGCTCCGAATAGCCGACCAGGTGCTCGTCCACGTACAGGCGTCCGGCGTCGACCTTTTCCAGGTGGTTGATGCACCGGAGGAAAGTCGTCTTCCCGGAACCGGACGGGCCGATCAGAAGCGCCGGCGAGGCATGGCGCGGTCCTATTCGATCCGGGATCCGCAGGGCGGAGATTTCCTGTCGGGCGCCATCGAGGTCGGGCCGAGCCCCTATCTGGTCCTGGACGCCGACGGCGAAGCCCAACCGGGATTCTTCGCCACCGGCGTCCCGCTGGAATCTGTCCACTGGGGCACCCAACTCGGCCCATTGGCGCACACCAACTCGCAGTTCCTGCGCGACAGCGACGCCATCGCCATCGCCGCCCTGGCCCATGGAAAGACCAGGTGCACCCACCCACCGTGACGTCGATTCATCCGGTCCAGGCTGATCCAATCGAAAGAGTGGCCGGGCGATCGTAGCTGCATGCCATGGCGGGCACAGAGACCGGAAGCCAGATTGAATTGCATCCTGCGACCAATCTTGCGCCGTTCCCTTGTAGACACCCGACAAAATCCTGTCATCAGCAGCAAACTACCGTCGGTTGGGATGGATATCCGCAGTAGGCCAGCGCAAAGGAACAACCAATGACGATCCAGGACGATCCAGCGGCGGCCGGCCCGTACGCGATCCTCGAAACAGCCCGCGGGCAGGTGCTGAACAACGGAATCGGTCTCAGGGAAGGGCAACTGCTGGAAGTACTGCAGCTCCCCGACGAAGCCCTCCCCGCCGCACTGCAGCTGGCCCACGAGGTACGCCTCAGGCACTGCGGCGAGGACGTCGAGGTGGAAGGCATCGTCTCCATCAAAACCGGCGGATGCCCCGAGGACTGCCATTTCTGCAGCCAGTCCGGGCTCTTCGACTCCCCCGTCCGGGGCGTGTGGCTGGACATTCCTGAACTGGTCAAGGCCGCGAAGGAAACGGCGGCCACCGGGGCCACGGAGTTCTGCATCGTCGCGGCCGTCCGCGGACCCGACCTCAAGCTGATGAACCAGATCAAGTTCGCGATCGACCGCATCAACGAAGCCGTGGACATCAACATCGCCTGCTCCCTGGGCATGCTCACCCAGCGCCAGGTGGATCAGCTCGCCGGCTGGGGCGTCCACCGCTACAACCACAACCTGGAGACCGCGCGCAGCTACTTCCCCGAGGTCGTCACAACCCACAGCTACGAGGAGCGGCTGGAGACCTGCAACATGGTCAAGGCCGCCGGCATGGAGCTGTGCTGCGGAGCGCTGATTGGGATGGGCGAATCCCTGCAACAGCGGGCCGAACTCGCCGCGCAGCTCGCCGCCCTTGAACCCCACGAGGTCCCCCTCAACTTCCTCAACCCCCGGCCCGGGACTCCCCTCGAAAACCAGGTGATCATGGACGGAAAGGACGCCCTCCGCGCCATTGCCGCGTTCCGACTGGCCATGCCCACCACGGTGCTGCGCTACGCCGGCGGACGCGAACTCACCCTCGGCGATCTCGGAACAAGGGATGGCCTGCTGGGCGGCATCAATGCCGTCATTGTCGGGAACTACCTGACGACGCTAGGCCGGCCCGCGACGGCCGATCTCAACCTGCTCGTTGAACTGAACATGCCCATCAAGGAATTCCAGAAATCACTATGAACCGTACCGTGGGCACCAGCGTGCAGGCCCCCTCCACCGATGGCTTTTGCGGGCACTGCGGCGAGGCGTTCGACGGCGGCGCGGCGCCGTCGAACGATCACCGGCGCTGCCGGGAGCAGCTGGTGTTGGAGCCGCCGCGATACTGCGGGCAGTGCCGCCGCCGGCTGAAGGTGCAGGTCACGCCGCTTGGGTGGACGGCGCAGTGCTCCCGCCACTCACGCACCACTAACGATTTCCAGGCTCACCAGCCTGGCGCCGTCGCGGTCGGCAAATAGGCCCAGCCGCGCACTGGATTCCGCAGCGAACACCTGGTCCGTGATGGCTGCGAGGCCGTCCTGCGCGAAAACCTCCACGGAGCAACGGTCCAAAAAGATCCGCAGCCGCAGCCGGCCGTCCTCGAGCGGCACGGCCACGCTTTCCACCGAGGCGAACGACTCGTGGAAGTCCGTGTTGCCCGACGCAGTCCGGTCCAGGCTAAGCACGCCCGTGCCGGAATCGTAGGCAAGAACCGTCCGTTCACCGGTACCTGCCCGGAGCAGCAGGCCTACCTCCCCGGCGGAGCCGGGCTCAAATTCGGCGTCGATCCGCAGCACGTCGCCGGAGGCTTCGGCGGGGAGCCAGTGCGTCCCGGCCGGAAGGGACCGGCCGGCCTCGCGGTGGGTCGTGGCTCCGCTGCTGTCAAAGGGGTCCACGGCGTCCTGCATCAGCACCACACGCCCGCCCCGGCTGGCCAGCCTGACTTCCCGCACCAAGGACATGGCGCTGCGCCAGCCGCTGGTGGGCGTGACGGCGCCGTACTGCCAGTTGTTCATCCAGCCGATCATGAGCCGGCGCCCGTCCGGGGCATTGCTGAACGAGACGGCCGCGTAGTAGTCCCGCCCCCAGTCCAGCCAGCCGTACTCGGCCATGCGGCTGTCATCCTGCTGGAGCCCTTCAGTGACCGTGGTGTCGGAAGCGAACGCGACGCCGTCGAACGTTCCCAGGAAGTACTGACCGCCGGAGCCGCCGGCGATTCCGCCGGGGCTCAGGTTCACCACCAGCACCCACTTGGTGTTTCCGGCATCGCCGTCCACCGGGAGCTCAAACAGGTCCGGGCATTCCCACACTCCCCCGGTGGCATTCGTCGGCCCGAAGGTGCTGAGGTATTCCCAGGACTTGAGGTCGGCGGACCTGTAGAGGACAACTTCCCGGTCCAGCGCTTCCACGGCGACCATCACCCAGTAACTGCCGGCGCCGCCGTCGTACCAGAAGACCTTGGGGTCGCGGAAGTCGGCCGAGCCGCGGTCCGCTACGGGGTTCCCGGCGTGTTTTGTCCAGGTGGCGCCGCCGTCCGTGCTGTAGGCCAGGGACTGCGCCTGCCGGCCGCTCAAGGGGGATGCGGGCGAATAGGCACTGGTGTAGATGGCCACGAGGGGCGGGTTGTCCTGGGTGCCGAAGCCGCTCGTGTTGTTTGCGTCCAGCACGGCCGAACCGGAGAAGATGGCTTCCTGTTCATCGCAGGCGATGGCCACGGGCTGTTCGTCCCAGTGCAGCAGATCCGCGGAGGTGGCGTGCCCCCAGGACATGTTGCCCCACACGTTCCCGGACGGGTTGTGCTGGTAGAAGAGGTGGTAGGTGCCGTTGGCGTAAACCAGTCCGTTGGGATCGTTCAGCCAGTTGCGGTCCGCGGTGTAGTGGTGCTGCGGCCGGTACTGGCAGCCGAGCGCGGTGGTGGTTGTCATGGATTGGTGTCTGCTTTCACGGTGGTGCCGGGCGGCGGGTGGTTAGCCCTTGACGCCGCTGGACGCGATGCTGTTGATGAAGGAGCGCTGGAAGGCGATGAAGAGGACCACCACGGGAACCGTGATGAGGGACGCGTAGGCCATCACTTCGCCCCAGGAGACGTTGAGCTGGAAGAAGTACTGGATGCCGATCATGACCGGGCGGAGTTCCTCGGACTGGACCACCATGAGGGGCCACAGGTAGGAGTTCCAGGCCGGCAGGAACGTCAGGATCGCGACCGTGGCCGTGGCCGGGCCAGCCAGCGGCATGACCACCTGGCGGTAGATCTTGAACCAGCCCGCACCGTCGATCCGGGCGGCTTCGTCCAGTTCCTTGGGGATGGACTCGAAGTACTGGTGGTAGAGGTAGATGGAGAACGCGTTGGCGATGAACGGAATGATCTGGACCTGGTAGGTGTCCAGCCAGCCCTTCGAGATCTCGAGGCTGAAACCGTTGAGTTCAAAGTACGGCAACTGGTTGACCCACCAGACCAGGGGCAGGGCCAGGGTCTGGAACGGAACGATCAGCGTGGCCAGGATGACGGTGAACACCACCCGTTTGCCGCGCACTTCCATGCGGGACAGGGCGAACGCGCAGAGGCTGTTGATGAAGATACCGAGGACCACCGTGACGGCGGAGATGCCGATGGAGTTGATCAGGAATCGGGCGGCCGGGACCCGGTCGAACACCGCCGTGTAGTTGTCGAAGGAGATGTTACCCACCGGCAGGAAAGCTGCCACGGAGGACATGTCCCCGAAGATCTGGGTGTCCGGCTTAAGCGAGGACACCAGCATAAAGACGATCGGGAAGGCGGCGACGGCGGCAAACAGGATCCGCACCAGCATGGCACCTGCATGATTGAGGGTATTGAGTCGAAGCGAATTTTTCACGTCAGTCCTTCTCTCGGGTCAGGTAGCGCTGCACCGCTGAAATGAGCAGCACGAGGACGAAGAAAACCAGCGAGATCGCGGAGGCGTAGGAGGTTTCCTGCTGTTTGAAGCCGGACCGGACGGCCTCGTAGATGATGGTGGTGGTGGAGTCGAGCGGGCCGCCCTGGGTCATGACACTGACCTGGTCGAAGAGGCCGAGGGCCTGGATGGTGATGGTCACCAGGACCAGGCTGCGGGTGTGCTTCAGGCCGGGCCAGGTGACATACCGGAACTGGTGCCAGCGGCTCGCGCCGTCCAGCTGGGCCGCCTCGTACAGTTCACCGGAGATGCCCTGCAGGCCGGCGAGCCAGATGATCATATGGAATCCGGCGGCCTGCCAGATGGACAGCGCGATGATGGCCGGCATGGCCGTGGCGGGGTCGTTGAGCCAGTCGGCTCCCTGGATGAGCCCGAAGCTGAAGGTTGACAGCAGTTCGTTGATCAGGCCGTCCTTGCGGTACATGAACAGCCACAGCAGGGAGACCACCACCATGGACGTAACCACGGGCAGGAAGTAGACGGTGCGGAAGAAGTTCACGCCGCGGAACTTCCTGTTGATCAGCAGCGCCATGGCCAGTGCCAGGGCCGACTGCACTGGTACCACCACCACGGCGAAGTACGTGACGTTCAGGAGTGCCCGCCAGAAGGTGGGATCCGCGAACAGCCGGGCAAAGTTGTCCGTGCCGACGAACTCCACCGGCCGGGGCGAGATCAGCCGGGCGTTGGTGAACGCCAGGCCGAAGCCCAGGATGGCCGGCAGGAACACAAAGAGCAGCAGCAGCACCGCTGCGGGGGCGATCATGCCCCAGCCGCTGAGCTGTTCGCGCAGGAAGCCTGCCCGGCGGTGGCGCGGTGCGGCCGGCAGCGGCCGGGGCGCCGGAGCGGCGGCGGGGCGGGGACGGGTGGGAAGTGGGCTGGTTGTCATGGGATTCTCCGTTGACCTGCAGCACCGGGCGGACGACGACGGCGGAACTGTCCCGCCGTCGTCGTCCTCCGCGGAGGGCTGCTAGTTCTTGTAGCCGCCGTTGGACTTGATATTGGCGTCAATGGCCTTGACTGCCTTGTCCAGGGCTGCTTGGGGATCTGCGCCTGCCAGGACGTCCTGGACGGCTTTGCCGTATTCGGTGGCGATGAAGGGGTAGGCCGGGGTTTCGGGACGCATCACGGCGTAGTTGCGGGAGAAGTCCATGAAGATCCGGTTGGCACCGCCCTCCGCGAATGCGGGGAGCAGCGCTGCAGCCTCATCCGTCGCCGGGATGGTGCCCGTGGCCTTGGCCACGGCGGCCAGCTTTTCCGGCTTCAGTGAGTAAGAGAGGTAGTCCATGGCGGCGTCGGTATTTGCGCAGCCCTCGGTGACGCCCCACTGCCAGGACGCTCCGCCGATCTTGGGTCCGTTGCCGAGGTCCACCGTGGGCATGACCACCAGGTCGTCGCCGAGTGCGGCGCGGGCTTTGTCCGCGGCCCATGAGCCGGTGTACAGCACTCCGCTCTTATTGTTCAGGAAGTCCTGGGTGGTGTCCTTGCCGCTCTTCGCGGCCATAAAGCCCTGGTCCGCCAGTCCGCGGAACCACTTGGCCCACTCCACGGCCTTGTCCCCGTTGAGCACGCCGTCCGCGGACTGGAAGCCGTCGCGGTTGATGAGGTCGGCGCCGAAGGACTGCAGGAACGGCGAGTAACCGTAAGGCAGCCATTCGCCGCTGCCGGCGGTCCCCATATCCAGCGGGTATTCCCACTTGCCCAGGGCCTTGAGCTTGGTCAGGGCGTCCTGGAACTCGGCCTGCGTCCAAGGCTGCTCGATTGTTGCAACGCGTACCCCGGCCGCCTTAAGGTCCGAAGCCCGTGCAAGCATGGCCAGCGCGACGTCGTAGTAGCCGACGGCGTAGGTTTCGCCCTCCCACTTGGCCACGGTGCTGGGCAGGTTGGCGGAAAGATCGGTGGAGAGCTTGAGCGGGGTCAGGTACTTTGCCCACGCCCAGTTGGGGACATTGGGGCCGTCGATATCCACGATGCAGGGAAGCTTGCCGGCGGCGGCCGCAGCGACCACGGAGTCGTTGTAGGACTCCTGCGGAAAGGCCTGCACCTTGATCTTGGCCTTGGCTTCACTGCCCTTGTTGTAGGAGTCAACGATGCCCTGGATTGCGGCCAGCTCTTCCGGGTTGCCGGCGTTATGGGTCCACATGGTGATCTCGTTGGAGCCTTCGGAAGTGGCCGAGGCGCTCCCCTTGCCGCAGGCGCCGAGGCTGCCGACCAGGGCGGCCGCCGTTATGCTGGTGGCCAGGATCCGGGTGAATCGCTTGTTCATGAGTGAGTCTTTCTGCTTATTTTGTACGCGGATGACTAGCCCGGGTCCTTGGGGACGCGGCCGGTGCAACGGCTGCGTCCCTTTTGCAGGGTCCGGGATGGGTCTGTGCTGTGAAGCGTTGGGTGTGGTTTAGCCGAAGGGCTCAGTCCGGCGGCGGACCGACGGACCCTCTCTCAATGAGCGGGCAGGAAAGCATCTCCTGGACGGCAGCCGCCTCGGGACCTTCGATATCGTCGAGGAGCCGGGTGACCGCCCAGCGTCCCATCTCATAGTGCGGAAGCGCCACAGTGGTGAGTCCGGGCCAGAGCGCCGCGGCGATCAGCTCAAGGTTG
Source organism: Arthrobacter sp. UYCu712 (assembly GCF_040547005.1). Taxonomy (NCBI): domain Bacteria; kingdom Bacillati; phylum Actinomycetota; class Actinomycetes; order Micrococcales; family Micrococcaceae; genus Arthrobacter; species Arthrobacter sp. UYCu712. The sequence continues at coordinate 21,495 of NZ_JBEPOZ010000033.1, read as the reverse complement.
TCCGTGCCGACGATGGACAGGTCCTCGGGAATGCGGAGCCCCAGCGCGGCCGCGGCCTGGTAGGCGCCCATGGCCACCCGGTCGCTGAAACAAAAGAGTGCGGTTGGCCGCGCCGGACGCTGCAGCAGCTCCAGTGCGGATTCCCGCCCGGCAGGAGTATCCGCCACGCCGGCGGTCACCAGTTCCGGATTGAACTGGAGGCCGTGGCGGCCCAGCGCGTTTTGGTAGCCCTGCAGCCGTCCGTGGGTTGCCGGGATGTCGTCAACGTTGTTCAGCATCCCGATCCTGGTATGGCCGGCCCTGACGAGGGCTTCCACTGCCGTTTCCGCCGCCGCGACTTCGTCCGGGACCACCGACGAGATGGACCGGTCTGCCGTCGCGGCGTCGAGAAGGACCGTGGGCAGCGTGCCCAGTTCCTCCGGCAGTGTGACGCCCTGGTGGTACATCCTCGCGTAAACGATCCCGTCAACCTGGTGCTGCTGCAGCATCCGGATTTCGCGGTTTTCGAGTTCGGGGTCGAGTCCCGAGTTAACCACCATGAGCACGTACCCGCGCTCGTAGGCGGCATCCTGGGCGCCCCGGATCATGGCGCCGGCGAACGGCGTGGTGGTGATTTCGTCGCTGACGAGTCCCAGGATTTGCGACCGCTGGTTGCGGAGTCCGCTGGCGAGCCGGTTGGGGGCGTAGCCAAGATCTTTGGCGACGGCCCGGATGTGTTCCCGGGTTTCCGTTTTGACCCGGGTTCCGCCGGCGGGGTTGAGGGCGTGGGACACCGTGGTCACGGAGACCCCGGCGGCTTTCGCCACGTCCCTTATCCCGACTTTGGTCATCATTGACATTCCTTTGCAAAACGTTTTGGCATGTTGTGTGGATCACACTACCTAAAACGTTTTGGCAGTGTCAAGGTAAGCAGTTGAACGACACGGACTTGAAGCAAAAACCCCCTCGGGCGAGGGGGCTCTCACTGTGCAGGCGTCAGGCAGGAATCCGGTCCGGCAGGCGGTTGTTGGCCGCGCCTGCCGCCGGCACGCCGTCGCCGTCCTGGCCGTACAGCCAGTCGTTGTACCGGAAGTCGTTGTCCTTCCGGCTCTTGAACAGCAGGTTGCGCAGGATCCGGGCCAGCCCGGAGACGTGCCAGGATTCGCCCCAGACGCGGGCGGTGCGCTGGACCCGTGCAGTGCGGCCGGCCCGGATAGTGTTGAATTCCTGGATGGCGTCGTCCCAGCCTGCCGGGTTGACGCCGTCGGCGGTGAAGACGGTGCCGTTGCTGGCGTCCTGCAGCACGGCCGCGTCCTCGAGGGCCTGGCAGGCGCCCTGGGCGAGGTACTGGAGCATGGGGTGCGCGGCGTCGCCCATCAGCACCATCCGGCCGGTCACCCAGTTTTCGATCGGATCGCGGTCGTACATGGGCCAGCGCATGCTGGTACCCAGGTTCTGCAGCGCATCCCGGACCGCCGGGACGCAATCCTTGTACGCCGCCTCGAGCTCGTCCACTCCGCCGTACTGCTCTTCGCCGCGTTCGAATTAGGCTGGTTCGACATCGTCATGAACGAGCTGGACGGGCACTGGTACGAGGAGCGCAACCCCATCACGCTGGCCCCGAACATCGACATTCCGGTGTGGCTGCAGATCGACCAAGGCCGCGATTGGACCATGGACGGCGCGATCGATCTGTTCAATGAGCTGAAAGGTCCCAAGAAGCTGGACATCGGCCCGTACCCGCCGATGCAGTCGCGTCCCTTCATCGAGGAGCACGACAAGATGTTCCGCACCGGACGGCTTCCCCTCTGCTATTAGGGCCGAAGAGCGGCGGAAGCCGCCGGGACCGGCGTGAAACCGCGGGCGAGCTCGATCAGGATGCGGGCGCCGAAACCTGTGGCACCCTTCGAACGCCAGACGTCGTCCGTGTCCGACTGCATGGTGCCTGCGATGTCCGGGTGCGCCCAGGGGGTGTCCCGCACGAACGCTGGGAATCATTGGCGTGCTTGCCGCACCGCCTCTACGCGGCGGGGTGCGGCGCGGCGACCGCGCGCCGCCCGCGCGTGAGGACGACGACGACGGCGATGCCCGCCCCGGCGAGGAGCGTCACGCCCCCAACAGTGAAGGCCGTATCGGGGCGCACTATGGACTGCCCGGCCAGCGCCTGGACCGTAAGCAGGGCCAGGGCGGCCAAATAGGACGCGACCAGGATCCAGAGCAGGCCCGCCCGGGTTGTGGCGGCCCGGAGCAGCGGAATCCGGCGCGCGCCAAGCTCGAGGAGCAGGGCCGCGAGCGGGATGAGCTGAAGGGCATGCATCCCCACGAAATGGGGCACGCGCAGGTCTCCCGCCTCGGTGCTCCAGCCCAGCAGCGGAAGGCCGGGGCCGCCGTCGGGACGGCCGACAGTGTGTGCCCCGGCTATCCCCTGGAAGCTGTTGAGCTGGTCCGCCGTCGGGCCCGTCATGAGGAACGCCAGGGCCATCCCGACGAGCGCGATGACAAACCCGGCGCGGATCGCCAGCGAACGCGCGGGGTCACCAAGCATAGCCTTGAAGAGCAGCAGTGCCACGAGCAGGGCCACGAGCCAGACGATGACGATCGAGGCGGCCATCACGGACCAGAGGGCTGCAGCCAGCGGTGTGGAGACGTTGAAGTGGCTCCTGCTGCCCACCACCGCGGCTCCCCCGATAATGACCATTTCCACCGCGAGGAAGACGGCGGTCACGGTGCCTGCCCACCAGGCCAGCCGCGGCCGGCGCGACAGCTGGCCCAGGAGCCAGGACAGCGTCACGGCATAGATCAGGATGGAGAGGGAAAACTTGAACGGTTTGGCCCACAACGGTGCACCGTCCAGCAGCCGGGAGTCGAAAATGAGTCCGGCCAGGGTGGCGACGGTCGAGGTGGCCATCGCGAGGCTGAGCCAGAGCAGCGGGTGGTGCCAGCGGGTCTGGACGGCAGGAAACGAGGCGGTTGCGGTCGTGGACATTTTTCACTCCCGGGTGGGTGCGGGGTCGAGCTCGGATACGACGGGATGGCGGAGAGTTGCGACGTGCTCCTGCGCGGCACAGCGCAGCCCGGAAAACAGGGCGTCGCCCAACACCGTGCCGATGACAACGGTTTCAGCCATGGCCTCACGGCTGGCGCGGGCCGCGACCTGGTCCAGGTCGGCCTCGGCGACCAGGAGGGCCGCGGCTGCGTAGCGGGAGAACCAATTCCGCTCGTCCCGCTGACCCAGGGTTTCGAAGGTCTCCAGCACGCGGGCGGCGGCGAGCCGGCCCGGGTTGTCCGCGGAGACGTGCCAGTCCTCGATCAGCCGATCGATGCCGGCCAGGGCTTCGGGGTCGAGGTCGCCCGGTTCGATTGTCGTGGAGACTGCTCGTTGCGCCACCCCGAAGGAGTGGGCCAGCGGAAGCTCGGAATCGACGGCATCGATGACGCCGCGGGCCGTCGCGACGCTGAGTCCGCCCACCTCCAGGAGGCCACGGATGAGCCGCAGCCGGCGCAGATGCTCCTCGCCGTAGCTCGACTGGTTGGGTCCCGTCCGTTCACCCGCGGGAAGCAGCCGCTCACGCAGATAGAACTTGATGGTGGCGACCGGGATGCCGCTCGTTTTGCTTAGTTCAGCCATACGCATATAGATAGTCTCAGTATCGGATAGTCGCACTGTCTATATCCCAACGACTTTTCTGACTGGCCCATGCCTGGTGCGTTCTGGCACCGTCATGAGACGTTTACGTTGAGCCTGCGAAAGGACGGGTCAGCGACCGCGCCGATATTGTGCAACGCTGGTTCCATGGATCTGGAGGTGTCGCCCGCGCTCACGATTCCGACGTCGGAACTGGGCTGGCGGTTCTCGCGTTCGTCCGGGCCAGGCGGTCAGCACGTCAACACCACGGACAGCCGCGTCGAGCTCTCGTGGAACGTCGGCAACTCGGCGGCACTGTCGGAAGGCCAACGGCTGATGCTGGTCACCCGTCTCGAACGGCGCCTGATCGCCGGCGTCCTCACCGTGACCGCTTCCGAGCAGCGCTCGCAGCTGCGTAATCGCGAGATCGCTCTGGCCAAGCTCGCTGGCCTCGTGGCGGAGGGCCTTGCCCCCGAAGCTGCCCGCCGCCGGGCGACCAAACCCACCCGGGGCTCGAACCGCCGGCGGCTCGCCGCCAAGGAACAGCGGTCGGCGACAAAGCTGCAACGGAAGCGGCCGTCCGCCGAGTAGCACGTCGGCCCGCTCCCCCGACGTTTAGCCGTTGAAATCGGCCGGGTGGGGACCGGTGCGGCCACCCCGTTCAAGGCTGTCGACGACTGCCAGTTCGTCCGCTGAAAGGTCGAAGCTAAATACGTCCAGGTTCTCGCGGATCCGTGAGGGTGTGACCGACTTGGGGATGATGATGCGTCCCTGCTGCAGGTGCCAGCGAAGGATCACCTGAGCCGGACTCCGGCCATGCCCGTTCGCGATCTGAAGAATGGCCGGATCGTCGAGGAGACCACCTTGGGCCAGCGGGCTCCAGGCCTCGGTGGAAATGCTTAGGCGGCGCTGAAGGCCCCGACGTCCTGCTGCTGCAGGGCCGGGTGCAGTTCCACCTGATTCACGGCCGGCACCGTTCCGCCGAGGTCGATCAGGCTTTGCAGGTGTTCGGGCAGGAAGTTGGAGACACCGATCGCGCGGACACCACCGTCGGCCAGCAGCTCCTCCAGGGCCAGCCAGGAATCGGCGTATTTCCCCAGTTCGGGCGCGGGCCAGTGGATGAGGTAGAGGTCCAGGTAGTCGAGGCCGAGCTTGTCCAGGCTCGACTGGTACGCCGCAAGGGTGGCGTCATAGCCGAGGTCTTCAATCCACAGCTTGGAGGTGATAAACAATTCGTCGCGGGCGATCCCCGATTCTGCCAGGGCGCAACCTGCGCCGGCTTCATTGCCGTAAATGGAGGCGGTGTCGATGCTCCGGTATCCGGCGGCGAGTGCCTCGCGGACCGCAGCGGTGGTGTCGTCGTCGGACACCTGGAAGACGCCGAAACCGAGCTGTGGCATCTGCACGCCGTTGTTGAGCGTGACGGTGGGAATGGTAGTCATGGCTTCTCCTTGGAGTTTGTGGTGGTGAACGGGCCGGACGATGTCCGCGCATCGGGTGCGGTCAGTCAAGGGGGGCATGCACAGGCCCCCTAAAACTGACTGAGGGAAATACGCGGCGTAAGCTTTTAGTTGCAGGCGCGCTCATTGTTGTTGCACACGCAGCTATGCCACGCAAACAACTAATATGTTCGTTAGGGTCTGGCCTTGGCATGAGTCCCCCGCTACGGTGGCGTATGAACACCGGGCTTTCACCGAGACCTGATCGAAGTGAGGAATCGTGGTCGGATCGCTGAGCAAGTGGGGCAGGGCCGGTTTGGGCGCCGCCCTTCTGAGTCTGACCGTGCTGATTGCCGCGTGCCAGCCAGGCCCGCCGGAGCCCACGCCTCCGCCTACGCAGCCCGTTCCGTCTCCGACGCAGCCGGCGCCTTCACCGTCGCAGTCATCGCCCGCGCCGACCGTCAGTCCTCCACCGCCGGCGGGTGAATCGGTGCGCTTCACCGCCCAGGGGGACGTCGGCGTCGGCCCGGGAGCAAAAAAGGTGCTGGACGTCATTGCGGGCCTCAATCCGCGACTGAATCTAGCCCTCGGGGATTTTGGCTATAAGGCAGGACTCGAAAAGGAATTCTGCGGCATGGTCACCGGCAAACTGGGCGGCGACTTTCCCTATCAGTTGATCACCGGAAACCACGAGAGCAACGGTGAGGACGGAGATATCGAGAAATACGTCCGTTGCCTTCCGAACAAGTTGCCCGGCCTTGAGGGCACGTACGGCACCCAATGGCGCGCTGACGTCCCGGAGCAGAATCCTGTGGTGCGATTCATTCTGGTTTCACCCGGGATCGATTTCAAGAATGGAGGACCCCTCGATTATTCGCGGGGAAGCGAACGCTGGCGCTGGACGGCGGAAGCCATCGACCAGGCACGGGCACAGGGAATCCCGTGGACCGTAGTCGGGATGCATGTCCCTTGTTTCAGCCTCGGTGAGAAGAGCTGCCAGGCCGGCAAGGACTTCACGAACATGCTGATCGAGAAAAAGGTCGACCTCGTGTTATCCGGACATGATCACGTCTATCAGCGGTCGCATCAAGTGGGGCTTGGCGGCAGATGCTCGGAGCTCGTCCCGGCCAACTTTTCCGCACTGTGCCTGACCGACACAGACGGCAATTTGTTGCAGGGCTCAGGAACGGTATTTGTCACCGTCGGCGTTGGTGGCGTGGGTCTCTACAACGTGGAGAACAACGATCCGGAAGTTGGCTACTTCTCGGCCTGGTCCGGCAAGAACCGGACTCCCGCCTTGGGCACGCTGGACGTCACAGCCACGGCATCGGAACTTGCCGCCCGGTTCGTTCCAGCGGAGGGGTACAGCTTCACGGACTCCTTCATCATCCAGCGAAAGTAGCCCGGTTTATTCTGCCAGGCCGCCTTCCGGCGGACGGGGATCCTTCAGACCCGAAACCGGTGGGGGTTTTACCGGCTGCTTTTGCGGGTTCCGGATACCGACGGCGGACACAAGACCGCCGAGGATCAGCAACACTGCCGTCGCGGTCAATACGCGGTGAAACCCGTCCAGCTCAAGCCTGCTGCCTACGATGAGGCCCAGGAGCGCGATGCCGATCAGGCCCGCGACCCGGCTGATGGCGTTGTTCACTGCGGATCCGATGCCGGCCTGCTGTTCGGACACCGAACCGAGAATGGCGGCGGTGAGAGGTGCGACGGTCGCAGAGAGCCCGACTGCGAACAGGAGGATCCCGGGCATCAGCTGGGTCCAATAGTTGACCGGCACTTCAGCGGCGAGCATCAGGAGGTAGCCGCCTCCGGCGAGAACCGGGCCCAATGCCATGAACCACCGGGGGCCGAACCGCCCGGCCAATGAGCCAAACCATGACGCAAATAGAATGCTGACGATGCTGACGGGAAGCAAGGCGAGGGCGGCCAACGTAGCCGGAAACCCGGCCACCTGCTGCAGGAATAGCACAATGATCAATCCCCCGGTCGACAGCGCAGCGTAGACGAAGGCCGTAGCCATATTGCCGACGGCAAAGTTTCGGACGGAGAAAAGGCTCAGGGGCAGGAGTGGCTGTGGCGCGGTCTTTTGCCGCCAAATGAACCCGGCGAGGCATAGGATGCCCAGGATGAAGGGCACCAGGATGAGCGGGCTCCCCCAGCCATGGTTGCCTTGTTCGATCAGCGCGTAGACCGGCCCCGCTAAGCCGAGCACACAGAGCACGGCACCCGGATAATCAATGCGCACCCCCGCCTCGCGCACATCCTTGGCCCGCAGCCCGCCGAGCAGGTACAAGGTCACAGCAAGGGGCAGGACGTTGATTCCGAAGACCCAACGCCAGCCCACGGAATCGACGAGCACTCCGCCGAGCAACGGACCCGCTATGAAAGCCACGGTTGTACCAGCTGTCCACTGGCCGATCGCCTTCGCCCGGGGAGCCGCGTCGAAGTTTGACGTGATCAGGGCCAGGGAACTGGGCACCAAGAGGGCGGCCGCGACACCTTGAAGCGCCCGCGCCCAGATCAGCACCTCCGCCGTGGGCGCCAGCGCACACATCACTGACGTCGCGCCGAATCCGATCAGGCCTACGCGGAGAACGGCAATGCGTCCTAGCAAATCAGAGAGCGAACCTGCGACCAGGATCAGTGATCCCAGTGCGATCAGGTAGGCATCGACAACCCATTGCTGGGTCCGGATGCCGCCGCCCAGTTCACGCGAAATGGCCGGCAGCGCCACGTTGATGACGCTGCTGTCGAGAAACGAAACAAATGACGCGAGAATCGCGATCCAAAGCACAAGCCTCTGCGTACGCGTCACGGGTGGGGAGCTCACCCTCCGAGTTAACACCCGCACCCGCGATCGCCGGCCCAGCCCGACCGCCGGCGGCCCCTACTGCGGGCCGGCAACGGCCTTCGAGCCATTCACCAAGGATCGGTCGATTTTCGATAACTGTGCTGGAGAACGGTCCAGCGGCTATTCGCCGATCTGGGAGAAGTCGCGGCTCCCGATGTGATCCAGGAGCGGGTCCCGATCGAGGCCCAGAAGGGCCGAGGCCAGACTGGCGACCAGGTCAAGCACGTCATCGCTGCTGGCGGTGCCGGCCAGAACATCCATGACCAGTCCGTCTTCCTGGCCCACCAGGGTATGCGCAATCTTCGCCGATTCAAGGACCGGAACGAACTCACCGGCCTGTATTCCGTCGGCAATGATCTTTTCGTACGTCAGTTGCTGGCTGCGGGTGAGTTCCTCTTGGATCCGCCGGTGCTCATGTCCCTGAGCGAATGTGTCCAGTATTCGGAAAGAATCCGGGAAGCATCATCCTCCAGCCCCGCCGTCGTGCCCGCGCTGATGACGGCTGCGAGCCTGATCGTCGGGCTCAAAGCGGGGTCCGCCGCCTCGGTCAGCCTCGCGAGAAATCTGTCGGAAGAGGCCTGGACGGCCGCTGCGGTGATTTCGGCAGGGCTCCCGTAGTAATACAGGACGGCATTGGCCGCCATGCCCGCCTCCGCCGCAATCGCCCGCAGCGTCGCAGCTTCCGCGCCGTCACGGGCGGCGACGGCCTGCGCTGCCGTCGCAATCTCCCTGCGGCCCGCTTCCCTGTTGCTGAGGATCGTCCCCCACCGCTCCATCCCTGCCCTTTCCGTTGCCGCTACGGGCAAGGGATTGAGGGCCGGATCGATCGGTATTGGCCCGACGGTGGCCTTAGGTCTTGCCGCGGCGAAGGGCCTGCACGGATGTGGATTGCGTGGTCTCCGCGATCAACGGGCCTCGACAGCGCGCCCAGAGACTGGACGCCACCGAAATCCAGGCCACATCGATCCTCAACGGCGCCTTCACCGATATGCTTTCCGGCCAGGCACCAATGATCCTGTTCTCCCTGCGGCGTGTGCTCTTCTGGTCCGACCCCGACCAGATGCTCGACTTCACCACCAAGGACGACACGGCCACGTACACTGCCGCGGCCGCCCTCGACGAGCGGGCGCCCCGTGTCCTCCAGGTGGCTGGGGACCAGGTCTCGGCGCGCACCCTGGCAGCTACCATGAGCCGGGCAGTCAGAGCCCTCATGCCAGCCTCTACCGTGCCGTTCCCGCCGTGGCAGGGGATGCAGTACTTCGCCAGCATGTTCAGCGGAGACGCGACCCTGCGCTATATCAACAACGACCGGTACGGCAGCCGGAAATGGACCACCGCCCGGGACGTCCTGGAGCTGCACCGCCAGCAGAGCTGACCCTGCAGCAAAGCGTAGCCAGCGACGTTGTGGTTCTCGGACCAGCTACTTGTCATCCGCGGCCCGGGGGAAGAGGCTTGGCGGCAGGGGCCACCCCGAGTAGCCTGACCACGGGCAGGTCGTGCTGCCGCTGCGGCCGGGCGATTCTAAGGGGCTAGCCATGAGCAGGTCACACCGGACAACGAATCACGAACCCGACACAGCCGTTGAGCTGAACCCATTGTTCAGCTGGCCGGGGGAATCCACCCTCTTTCCGCGCTTCACGATTCCGGATGGAAAGTCCCTGCCCTCGACCGCTTATCAGGTTGTCCACGATGAGGCGATGCTGGACGGGAACTCCCGCCTGAATCTGGCCACGTTCGTCGGAACGTGGATGGAACCGGAAGCATCGAAGCTTTACGCCGAGACTTTCGACAAAAACATGATCGACAAGGACGAATACCCGCAGACGGCGCTGATCGAGACCCGGTGCTGGCGGATGTTGTCCGACCTGTGGAACGCGCCCGACCCGGCGAAGACCATCGGGGCCTCCGAGGCGTGCATGCTCGGCGGCCTGGCGTTGAAGCGCCGTTGGCAGCACAGCCGGCGTGCAGCCGGCCTGCCAACGAACAAACCCAACCTTGTCCTCAGCTCAGCCGTCCAGGTGTGCTGGGAGAAATTCTGCAACTACTGGGACGTGGAAGCCCGTTATGTTCCGGTGTCGATGGAACACCCGACGCTTGACGGCCATGACCTGGACCGCTATCTGGACGAGAACACCATCGGCGTCGTCGCCATCATGGGCGTTACCTACACCGTCACCTACGAACCGGTCGACCTGATCTCGGCAGCCCTGGACGACGTTCAGGCACGCCGTGGCCTGGATATTCCGATCCATGTCGACGGCGCCTCCGGAGCCATGGTTGCCCCGTTCCTGCAGCCGGGGACCGTCTGGGACTTCCGTCTCCCCCGGGTCGCCTCGATCAACACGTCGGGCCACAAATACGGCCTGGTGTATACCGGCCTCGGCTGGGTCGTCTGGCGGGACGAACAGGCACTCCCCGATGACCTGATCTTCCACGTCAGTTACCTCGGTGGTGACATGCCGACTTTCGCCTTGAACTTTTCACGGCCCGGCGCCCAGGTGCTGCTGCAGTATTACCTCTTCCTCCGGCTCGGCTTCGCCGGATACAGGTCGATCCAAGCCGCTTCCCGGGACGTTGCGCTCTACCTCTCGGGTGAATTCGGCGCCATGGAACCCTTTACCCTGTGGAGCGACGGATCAGACATCCCGGTCTTTGCGTGGCAGCTCACGGACGGCCACACCGGGAACTGGAACCTTCACCACCTGTCCGAGCGTCTGCGGATAAACGGGTGGCTCGTTCCGGCCTACCCCATGCCTGAGGGGCTGGGCGAGGTCACGGTACAAAGGATCGTCGTCCGTAACGGATTCACGCGGGACCTCGCATCCAGCTTCTTGAATGACCTCACAAGGGAAGTCGCCTACCTTGATGCGCTAACCGCGCCGATGCCCCCGGGCGGCCAAACCCAGGCCTTCCACCACTAGCCAGCACATGAAGGGAGGAACCCGCCATGTGCCGACTATTCGGGCTGCATGCCGGTCCCCAGCCAGTCCGTGCCACGTTCTGGCTCCTGGATGCTCCGGACAGCCTCGCCGAGCAGAGCCGGCGGGAGCCCGACGGAGCCGGCATAGGGACCTTCGATCCGGATGGCAGAGCACGAATAGCTAAACGCCCGCTTGCCGCGTGGGAGGATCACGCCTTCGCTCGTGAGGCCCGGGAGCTAAAGAGCACAACGTTCCTGGCCCACGTTCGGTATGCCAGCACCGGCGCACACACCATGGTCAACACACACCCGTTCGAGCAGGACGGACGGCTCTTTGCCCACAACGGCGCCTTCGGTGGTCTCGAACGGCTCGACCAGCGTCTGGGCGAGCTCGGCGTTTCGGACCTCGTGCAGGGACAGACCGACAGCGAGCGCCTCTTCGCGCTCATCACTGCCGAGACCCGCCGGAGCGGCGGCGACGTCGGAGGAGGCATCACCCGGGCCATCAAGTGGATCGCCAGGGAGTTGCCCGTGTTTAGCCTGAACCTCATCGTGACAACTGCTACGGACCTCTGGTCACTCCGCTACCCGGCCACCCACGAGTTACACATTCTCGAAAGGGACCCTGGCGCTGCCCCCGCTCAGGCGTCGGCCCCTTTGGACGCCCGGAGCACGCGAATCCGCGCCCACTCCATGGATCTTTCCCGCTCCCCGCATGTGCTCTTCGCCACCGAACCGATGGATCACAACCCGGGCTGGCATCCCATGGCATCCGGTGAACTGGTGCACGTCGGTCCGGTTTTGACTGTGACGGCCACCTTCCCCTTCCCGGACGCCCCAGCGCATCCGCTCACCCTCGCAGATCTCGAACCGTCCGCGGCGGCGTCCCAGAAGTCTTGACCACGACCCCGACGGCGAGAAGTCACCGCGGCGCTGCCCTACGAACTCCGGACCGGTCTGGCGGCTCGACCTTCCGCATCGATTCAGTTCACCTGTCTCGGGAGGCGTCTCATGTCTGCGTTAGTCGGAGACAGTGGCCAGATCGCAGCGCCGACTGGTAATTTCTGCGTCCCTCTCGAGGGCCAGTTCCCCGAAAGGGACGTGATCCGCGGGTTCATGATGGCTGACGCGGGTGGCGTCGGCGACGACGTCGGCGAGGCTGCCGTTGCGCTCGAAGGCCTGCCGCTGCCGGTTGGCCCCCGTACCTCGGTTGAAGATCCTCAGCAGTGACTCAGAGACGTAGGGGGCATCCCCGGAATCGTCCAGGGCGTCCAGGACATGCTCGTGGAGCGCGGCGAGGACATTTCGTGCGGTGTCGGGCCGGTGCGTTACCGGATGGAGGAGCTCCCCGTCCATGCCCCAACGGCTGGCCCGCCAGGCTCCCTGACGCAGGATTGCGGCGGGAACCATGTCCGGCGACTGTCCGGCCTCCCATTCCCCGGCCGCAGTCTCCACCAGAGCCCGGACCAGCGCGGCGATCAGTGCGGCGTCCCGGGCATCAAGACAAACATCAGCCACCCGGACCTCGACGGTTGGGTGGCGAATGGACAGGCGCGCGTCAAAATCCGGGCTGGTGACGACCCCCGTGTCAGACAGGCGTTCCACCAGCGAGTGGTAGGCCCGTGCCGAGCCGAAGACGTCTGTGGGCCCCGCAGTGGACCACCGGTTCCAGGCCTGGGTTCGGAAACTGGCATAACCGCTGTCTGTGCCGTTCCAGAACGGGGAGTTCGAGCTCAATGCTATGAGCGGCGGCAGCCAGGCTCGGATCCGGTCCAGGACTGCGACGCCTTCCTCATCGGAACCCACGGATACATGGACGTGGTACCCGCAGGTCAGCTGCTCGCGGGCCGTCAGAGCGTGCTTTTCCATCAAAGCGTCATAACGGTCGTTTCTGGTGGCGTGCGGTGTGGCCGGCATCGGGGACGTGGCGAGGGCAGCGATCCTCGCGCCCGCTTTCCGAGCCAGCGAGTCGGCATGGTCTCGCCCCGCCCTTATCTCGGCAGCGAGTCCGCTCAGGCTGCCGTGCGGGTGCGTGATGACTTCGATCTGTTCCTGATGCAACTCGGCGGCCAGCATCTGAAGGGGCACCAGGTGGTTCACAGCCTGGTGGGCGGGATCGTGCAAGCGAAGCACATCTCCGGCCAGGGGCAGGGGGTTCCCGCTGTCGGGATCCACGATTAGGAATTCTTCTTCAACACCGAAAGTACGCACCTGCTAAGTGTGACCGACGTTTGCGCCGGCGGACGACTCCGGGTCAGTTTTCCGCGCGCAGGAGCGACGGTCACTGATCTTGAGGATTGCCGGTCCCAGGTGCGGCAATCCGGACCCGCCGGAACGTCACACCGAAGAGTTCTGCATTTACAAGGGCCAGATGAGTCGGTACGGATGTACAGTCTTTGCACGGCCTCCCTCGTTCGGAGATGTGTTGTCCCTGAGCAGTAGGCCGGTTCCGGACTCAGCCGGAACGGGGGAACAAAGGAATAGCCCATGTCGATGGATGAGTCGTCCCTTCCAGCGGGCCCGGGGACGCAACGCCCCGCAGACCCGGTCTTTGGCGGGTCCCGCAGGAAAGTCGCATCGGGAATACACCGTCAGGCCTCAGCCATTATCGACGCGGTGCTCTCGGACCCCGCTCCGGAACAAGCCCTCATCCGGGACCGGCTCCGCGAACATCTTAACGCCCATCCCGGGCACCCCGAAACAGCGCTGACCGAACACCTGATCTCCCTTGGGTCCCTGGGCAGGTTCGTTGACGGCGCACACGTACCATCGGCTGCCTCGTCCGACGCGACGCACCCGGAAGACGGTTCGGCCCCGTCAGCGGCCGAACGCGCATTGCGGATCCAGGCGGTTCTGAGAGAACGGACGCTAGTAGCGGCCTTCCAACCTATATTCGATCTCAGCACGGGCAACGTGGTCGGAGCCGAGGCGCTGACACGGTTCGTCAGCGACAGGAGCGATGCCGCAGACTGGTTCGCCGCGGCGGCCGGAGCCAGGCTGGAAAGTGAGCTTGAATTCGCCGCGCTGGAGTGCGCCCTCGCCGCGGCCCAGCACCTGCCGGCACACCTGTTCGTGGCTCTCAAGCTTTCCCCGGCCACCTGCCTGGACCCGCTCCTGCCTGGACTCCTTCAGGGTTCCATGTTCCCCCTCCCCAGCACCGTTCTGCAGCTCACCGGGGCGCTTACCACGGAGCAGCCCGCCGCACTGGTCAAGGCCCTCGCTGCCCTGCGCAGGTGCGGAGTCCGGCTCGCCGTTGACCGCGTGGGCTCGTACTTCGACTCGCTCAGCCACATCAGGCAGCTCAAGCCCGACATCATCAAACTGGACCGCAACCTGATCTCCGGAATTACGACAGATCCCCTTCATTACGCCTTCGGTGACGCTATGACCGGTTTCGCCGAGCAGTTTGGAGCGACCGTCGTCGCCGAGGGGATCGAGACCCCGGATGAACTGGCAGCTGTCACCGGTCTCGGCGCGATGGCCGGGCAGGGGTATCTCCTCGGACGGCCTACAGCCAGCCCCCGCGACTGGGCGAGCTGGAACTACACGGGAACGGACGTCCACTCCCGGAAAGATCCTGGCCACGCCGCACGGCCCTGACGCCGACCCTGCAGTCCCACCGCACCAGGACGAAGGATCCGCTGATGCCGAGCACATGGGTTCGAGGGTTTCCGGCCGCACCAAACTCCGGCGGTCAGTTCCACGATCCGTTGCGGTAAGCCCGCTGTCGTCCTGAACGGCAGCAACGCCCCTGCTACCGGCTGCTCCCGAGACCGTCCTGATTGGCGGCGGCCTGGCCGTGGAGATGATCTTTGTGGCGGCCCTCCTCCCGGTGGTGCTCCAGTTTCTCCTCGGCGTACCGCCGGCGCTGGCCGACGGTGCGCATTTGCTGGGCGGTCGGTGAACCGCCGTGACCTTCCTGATGGTGGGTGATCCCGCGGAGACTCAGCCTTGTTCCCGCTCATACTGAAATCGTCCCCCCGGGCACCCCCGCGAGGAAGGATATCCAGGCAGGCTCCGGGCAGCGGAGCGGTGGCGGGTCAATTCCGTAAGGAGTGCCCAAGGCCCGCAGCGTCTTCCTCTACAATGGTCAGCCGGGCCGGGGCCGGGAATATTATGCCCGAGACGTGCAGGTCAGTGGGTAGATGGGTCAGGGCATGGGGTCGCTACGCCAGCGGCCCGAACAACGAAAATGACTGGCGCTCGACGCCAATTCACCTGAAGTCATACGCAGCCTGACGGGAGCGCAATCCAGCCGAGAATTGGACTGCTTTTCTGGTTGACACGTCGCCCCGATGATTCTAGATTTTTGTTGGTCCAGAATCGTTTTCGGACCGGTCACGCCTCACATTGGATGCTGTTTCAGTTGAGCGGCGCTGCCGCCGGAATGCAGGAGACCATGATGACGAAGACACCATTTGATGATTTCTTCACAGAATGCGTTGCCCGTGATCCAAACAATGATGGGCTCAGGGTGGAGGAGTTGTACGGCCTATACCTCAGCTGGTGCGGACTGAGAGGATCTGTACCTGCCCGGGGACGGGCGTTCAGAGCGGCACTGCGCACAGCCGGTATCCGTCCCTCGCACCGGAGCGGCCTCTGCCCGGGGGTCACGATGGCAGGGCCTGCCGCGTGCGATTACATCGTGCACCGTGAGCTGCCGCTCGCCGTGCTGGATGCACGTCCCGACAGCCACTTCCGCGGCCTGCCAGGGACGACGACGGTAGGGGCCAGGTCCCTCTTTGAGGCAGGGCCCGAAGGGCCACACGACGCTGTGCCGGCCGCGTGACGTCCCGACCTGGCGGTACCCGCCGCGTTGTTGGATGTCGGAAACGTCGAGTCTGGCCGATGCCACGGACGGTGGCTAGCCTGAAATTGTGTCCCTCGGCAGCCGGCCGGGGCAGCACCCTCAGAAGGAACCTCATGGGACTGGGTGACAAGATCCACGACGCCGCCGAAAAACTTGGCGGCACGGGCAAGGAAACCGCAGGCCAGGCAACACGTGATGACCGCCTCAAGGCTGAAGGCAAAGGCGATCAGGTCAAGGCGGACCTGAAGCAGGCTGGCGAAAAGGTCAAGGACGCTTTCAAGAAGAAATGACCACCGATGGAACCTGGAACTGCGACCCAGGAGGGTGCCGAATCGCACCCTTCCGGGTTTCCCCGCCCACATCCGTTTTCAGCCAGTCACCAGCCGATAGCCCGGCTACCCAACGCTCCCCACACAGCCGCCCTCTGTCGTCCCTCACGTCGGCCTGCCGGAGGCACCGACAGGCCACGGAGAGCCTCGAAGGAGCGCAAATCTTCCGGCGGCGGGTCTTGCAACATCGTAAGCATGCTGATTAACTCATGAATACGGCCGCTGACCACGCGACGGTCCTACCGAAAGGAAAAGTACAGCCATGGGAATTCTCGGATTTCTTCTCCTTGGGCTCATCGCAGGGGCAATCGCTAAAGCCATCCTTCCCGGCCGACAGGGCGGCGGCTGGGTGATCACGCTCGTTTTGGGCGTCGTTGGGGCAATACTGGGCGGCTGGATCGGATCGTTGATTTTCGCCGGAGGTCTGGGCGACTTCTTCGATCTGCGGACCTGGCTCCTCGCCATCCTCGGCGCTGTCATCGTCCTTGGAATCTACGGCGCCGTTGCCGGTCGCCGAAGCAGGGCGTAAAGGCCGGCGTCGGCCGACTTTGCCCGGCGATCGACGGAGTTTTACCGGCCTCCCGCCGGTCCAAGCGTGCTCCACTGCGTATGGTGGCGGTCCGGCGCCCCAGCCGGCCGCCACTCACGGGTAACTCTGCGGACACAGCTGACGCTGCAATCCGGTTAGTCGATACAGCTCGTGTGCCACCCTGGGCGAGACTGTGGGTCATCAGGAACGGACAAGCTTAATCCAAGATCCATCCCGCAGTGCGCGCCATAGCAACCCGGGCTGACCGGCTGCCGCCAGCTCTCCCCCTCCGGAAGACTGGCCCATGGAGGATCGATACCTCCACAGCCCACGCAAAAATCTGGAGGTCAACATAGACCAGTACGCTACCTCCGGGATGCTTCTGGCTTGGCGTGGGTCGTGAATCTTGGATGTCTGGACCTCAACCCGCACCCCGACGAACTCCGGGTCGGTCTCGACCCGATGCCGGGGTCGAATGGTCGCAGATCGTTGACGTCGCCTATGTAGCGCGGGAGGTGCTCGACGACGTCGGACTCGTGGCGTGGCCGAAGACGAGCGGGTCGCGCGGACTCCACATCCTCGTGCGCATTGCGCCCCAGTGGTCGTACCGAGACGTGCGGCTCGCCGCCGAGACGCTCGCCCGCGAGGTCGATAACCGCGCTCCCGGCCTCGCCACGGCGCGGTGGTGGAAGGAGGAGCGCGGCGAGACTGTGTTCGTCGACTTCAATCAGAACGCCAAGGACCGCACCGTGGCATCGGCGTACTCGATCCGACCCCTGCCCGATGCCCGGGTCTCGACTCCGCTCACTTGGGACGAAGTGACCACCATCCGGCCGGAACAATTCACGGTGCCCACGATGCTTGAGCGCTTCGCCGTATTGGGCGACCCCCATGCCGGCATCGACGACGCGGCAGGGACACGCGACAGACTCATCACCTTGGCTGCCGAGCTCGGCCCCGCCGAAAAGCCGCCGCGCGGCGGAGACGGCTTGGGCCACCGGCAGTCGGTGATGCCGCATATCGAGGTGGCACATACCAAGACCAGGCCCGAGGCGCTCGCGGCGCTCGACGAATGGACGACGCGGCATGCGAGCCTCGTCCCGACCCTGCATCCCGCCGACATCCTCGTCGACGGAATGCGCGGATCGAGTTCGCTCTGGTACCGGGTCCGGGTGAACCTCCAGCATGTCCCCGAAAATGAGCTTCCGCCACAGGAGGAGCTCATCGCTGACTACGACCCCTGGGCAGGCAAAGAGTGGCCGGGGCGCCTTGGGTCTTGACACGACAGGATGTTTTCCAGGCCCAGGCGAACACGTGCCCCGACCCGGTCTGAGGCCTGAAATGTGGACGATGAACACACCCCAAATTCCGGGTAATTCATTTAACGACACGGGCTCCGTCCGTCAGGAAGGGCCCCGCTTTCGTAGACTCGGTGGAGATCCGACATGTCTCCTCTAGAGACAAGCCCGCCACAGGAAGAACCATCGATGAAGATTATCGTCCTAGTAAAGGAGGTCCCCGACACGTACGGGGACCGAAAGCTGAACCTTGAAACAGGCCTCGCCGATCGAGAAGCCAGCGAGGCAGTCATTGATGAGATCGGTGAGCGGGCCTTGGAGCTGGCGCTTGCGTACGCCGACGCAAATGCGGGCACTGAGGTCGCAGTCATCTCCCTCGCTCCCGAGCGTGCGACGGCGACGATACGCAGGGGGCTTGCGATGGGCGCGGGGAGCGCCACCCACGTCTCTGACGAGGCGCTCCGGGGTGCGGATCTTGGACTTACCGCTGAAACCCTGGCAGCTGCGATCCGCCGCGTTGAGTTTGACCTCGTGATCACCGGCAACGTCTCCACCGATGGTTCCGGCGGCATGATTCCCGCGATGCTTGCAGAATTACTTGATGTGCCGCTTGCTACCGGCCTGAGCTCCGTAGAGATCAGCGACGGCGCGGTGTCCGGCTCCAGGCCCATTGAATCCGGCGTGCAGAAGGTATCAGCGAACCTGCCCGCGGTGATTTCCATTACCGAGGCGCTTCCCGGGCCGCGCTTTCCGAACTTCAAAGGGATTATGGCCGCGAAGAAGAAGCCCCTGGAGGTGCTTACCCTCGCGGACCTCGGGATCACGGCCGACAACCCGGACGCGGCCCGGTCGATCATGCTGACCGTTGCAGAGAAACCGCCGCGCGCGGCGGGCGTAAAGATCATTGACGAGGGTGATGCCGGCGAGAAGCTCGCTGACTTCCTTGTAGAAAACCGACTGGCGTAAGGAGTAACGACATGACTGAATTCCCTCGTGACGCAATCCTCGTCGTCGTGGAAACCCGGGCCTCCGGTGAACTCGAAAAGGCTGCGGCCGGGCTCTTCGGCGCTGCCGCTGCAGTTGGTACGCCCATTGCATTGGTGCTTGCCTCACCCGGCGCCGGGAGCGCCGCCGCCGCGGATGCCGCGGCCCTGGGTGCCGCGCGCATACTGATCGCGGAGACTTCGGACACATCCGCGCTCGGAGTGCCGAGCGTTGACGCGCTTGCCGCCGCTGTGGAGCAGGTGCAGCCAGACGCGATCCTGATTTCGCATTCCCTGAATGGGCGCGACCTTGCAGGGCGTTACGCTGTCCGTTCGCGTGCAGCGATTTCTGCCGATGCGATCGGTGTCTCACGTGATGACAAGGGCGTCGTGGCGCACCACTCCGTCTATGGCGGAGCCTATGATGTGACGTCAACATCCACGTTTGGGGCGCCGGTGATTACGGTTCGCCAGGGCTCCATCGATGCGCGTTCCACGGCCCAGCCGCAAGCGTCGGCGACCTTGGCAGTGCCACGCTCCGACAAGCCTGCCGCGCGGATCGACTCGTTCGAGGAAGTAGTTGTCGCCACCTCGCGGCCGGAACTGCGTGGTGCCGCGAAGGTTGTCGCGGGTGGTCGCGGCCTCGGGTCCGAGGAACAGTTCGCACTCGTTGGACAGCTCGCCGATACACTCGGCGCGGCCGTTGGTGCTTCGCGTGCCGCAGTGGATGCAGGCTACGTCCCCCAGTCACAGCAGGTCGGCCAGACAGGGGTTTCCGTGTCGTCACAGCTGTACATCGCGCTGGGCATTTCCGGCGCGATTCAGCACCGGGCTGGCATGCAGACCGCGAAGACGATCGTTGCCATCAACAAGGATGGAGACGCGCCGATCTTCGAGATCGCCGACTTTGGTGTGGTCGGCGACCTCTTCAAGGTTGTACCCCAGCTGATTAGCGCACTTGAGGCTCGGAAGAAGTAGTGGTGGCAACTGAGTCTCAAAACATTCGGCGGGGCCTACCGCGCGTCGAGGGCGGTGACCCCTGGCCTGCAGCAGGCGAGGCACCCGCACGTATTCTCACGGCAGGAGCCGCAGCCGCGTCGGCGTCCGTTTCCGGGGCGGGATCGGTCACCGCCGGGCCAGCGGCCGCCGGGGCCCCCGCTCCCGATGCTGCCCAGGAAATAGCACCGGGTGCGGCATTGTCCGCTCCGGTCCCCGCAGTGAACGCAGGCGCGGCGGTGGCCCGGCAGCTTCGCCGTGGCCTGCCGCGTGTGCCCGGCGGCGAGCCTTGGCCGCCAAAGGGCGAGGTTTCGGTGTCAGTAGCGGCTTCGTCCGGCGCTCCCGCGGCAGTCGCCACGCCCGCGTGGGCCGCAGATGCTGCTGAGAAAGCAGTGCCGGCAGCGACGTCGCCTGCAGCTGCTCCGGCTACCGCACCCGCCACACCGGCGATGGGAACCACCTCGCTTCGTCGCGGGCTTCCCCGTGTCCCCGACGGCGAACCGTGGCCGCCAGCTGGACTTGCTCCGGCGGCCGCTGCCGCCGTCGTCGCCCCTGCTGCGCGGGCAGATCCCGAACACATCGCCCAGGCCCATCCCCCGGCAACCAGCGTGGTGGAGACCGTTGCCGAGGCGGAGCCGACGGCGACCGTCACTGCACCCGCGGTCACAGCTGCCCCAGCATCGGTGGCACCGTCCGTCGCCGCTGAAAAGCCGGTGAAGCCAAACGCCGAGGCAAGGCTCTCCGGTTCGCGCACCCTGGGTCAGTGGATCAAGCTCATTGTGCTCCTCGCGGCCGGCGCCGTGGCCGCCGCAGCGATTCTTGTACTCGCCGCGCGCGGTGTGACGACGCTTCCCGGCGTGCCGGCGTTCCTCGAGAGGTACCCCGGCGAATATCCGCTGCCCGAGACCGCCGAGCCCGGCTTCCCGTGGTGGGCGCAGTGGTCACACTTCATGAACCTCTTCCTGATGGTGCTCATCATTCGCTCCGGCTATCAGGTGCGCACGCAGCAGAAGCCGCCGGCGTTCTGGACGCCGAAGCGGGGCGGCAAGAAAATCAGCATCAACCTGTGGCTGCACCAGTCGCTCGACATTCTATGGCTGGTCAACGGTGCCATCTTTGTGGTGCTGCTGTTTGCTTCCGGCCACTGGATGCGAATCGTACCGACCAGCTGGGAGGCGTTCCCGAATGCGCTGTCCGCGCTCCTGCAGTACATGACACTGGACTGGCCCGTTGAGAACGGCTGGGTAAACTACAACAGCCTGCAGCAGCTCATGTACTTCCTCGTGGTGTTCATCGCGGCCCCGCTCGCGGCGATCACGGGTGCGCGCATGAGCGAGTTCTGGCCGAAGGAGGCGAAGACGCTGAACAAGCTTTACCCGGTGGAGGTTGCGCGCGCGCTTCACTTCCCGACGATGCTGTTTTTTGTGCTGTTCATTCTCATCCACGTGTTCCTGGTGTTCTCGACCGGTGCGCTGCGCAATCTGAACCACATGTTCGGCGGCACCGACGTGGTGAACTGGGTCGGGTTCTGGCTCTTCGCGGCCGCAATCGCCATCACGGTGGCCGGTTGGTACGCCGCCCGCCCGCCCGTGTTCGCACCAATCGCGAAGCTATTCGGTCCGGTGAGCAGCCGCTAGGGTGTGTTGCTAAACCCTTTGAAGGTTGATTTCCGTCAGGCTTGATTCATGGCAGCAAGGCAGGAAATTTCTGACAAGGCATGGGCTGTG
>NZ_JBEPOZ010000032.1:0-42134 GCF_040547005.1 Arthrobacter sp. UYCu712 | reverse complement strand
TCACAGCCCATGCCTTGTCAGAAATTTCCTGCCTTGCTGCCATGAATCAAGCCTGACGGAAATCAACCTTCAAAGGGTTTAGCAACACACCCTAGCACCTTGCCGTGTGACGGTCTTGGTGACCATCTGGCGGACCTGACAATCAGATTCGCCAGATCACTGACGTCGGAGACGACGACGGAAGCCCCGGCACGAACCGCATCGGAGGCAGCCGTCGGGTTTGGAGCAAGCGCCCACGTCGTGCAGCCTGCCGCGACCGCCGACTGCACCCCGATGGACGTGTCTTCTACCGCGAGGGTGGGCGAGGTGACGTTCTCGAGCGCTGCCCGCGCGCGGGCATAGACTTCCGGATCCGGCTTGCCTTTTCCGCATTCGTCGCTGGTGATCGTCGCGTCAAAGGACGTGAAGAGATCATCCAGCATTTCCACTGCGACGTAGCGCGGGGCGCTCGTCGCCAGGGCTATCGGAACATTCCCCCGGAGTTGTTCGACGGTCCGACGCATTGCGGGAAACACCAGATCCTCTCCCCGGCAGCGCCGTAAGAAATCTCCATGGAGACTCGCCACAATGTCCTCGATCTGCCCGGGCGAAACCCGGTGCGCGATCAGTTCATCTAGAACGTCCCGGGAGCGTCTCCCGGCGGAGGTTGACTCGTAATTTCGAACCTCAGCCCAAGGGGCATTCGGTGCGAACTCGAGCCAGACCTCGCGGTGGATCCTCGGTGTATCAAGGAGGACACCGTCCATGTCGAATATGACTGCGCCGATTGAATTCATGTGGCGCTGTGTACTGGTGTGCAGTTGATGTCGGATGGGGTTTCTTTTCCTCCTCCCTGGGTCTGCACGATGTGGTGGTACACGCGGGTGTAGTCGGCGTTGCCGTCATTCTCTGCGGCTGCGGCAAAGAGCCCTGCCAGCGCCGCAGCGACAGGGGCGGAAACACCGGAACTACCCGCCAGTGCGTCCAGCAGGGAGACGTCCTTGGCGGCCAGACGCAGTGCAAAGCCCGTAGCAGGGGGTTCACTGAGCATGGTCTTGCCGATGTCAGCAAGTCCGACGCCTCGTCCTCCGGTGGCCGAGAGCGCGTCAAGGAACACGTCGTGGTCCACGTCGAGGGCCCGAAGCACCGCTAGAGCTTCCGCCATTGCCGCAACTTGGGAGGTGAACAGCTCATTTGCTGCGAGTTTCGCGGCGTGACCTCCGCCGACGCTGCCCAGATAGAAGACCTTCCGGCTTACGAGGGACAGCAGGGGCATCAGCGGTCCGGCATCTGCCTCCGTCGCTCCCAGAAGCAGAAGTAGCGATCCGGTGCGGGCAAGCGGCGGATTTCCCAGCATGCCGGCGTCCGCGTACAGGACGCCGGCACTGGAGAGCCGTTCCCCCACGTCCCGTGAAACGGTGGGGTCACTCGTAGTGCAGTCGATGATGCCCCTAAGACGCCGGGGGGCGGCTAATATCTCAGATCCGACAGCGGACACTTCCCGCGGTCCGGGGAGGAATAACAGCATCCAGTCGACTTCGTCAGCCATGGAAGCGCAGGATGTTGTGGCCGTCGCGCCCAGCTGGACCAACCCGTTGGTTTTGTGGGGGTCTTCGTCGAAGACTACGACGCTGGTGCCGATTTCGAGGAGATGCTCCACAACAGGGCCGCCCATCGCGCCGAGGCCGACAACGCCCACCCGGAAATTCTGGCTCACTGGAATTCTCCCTTCCGCGTCATGTCGGCGATTTCTTCCTCGATGGCGTCGAGCGCGCGGGCCCAATCCTCGTCAGAGATGACCAGTGGCGGCATGAGCAGCAATGTCGACGTGTATGAGGACGGCTCGGCGAAAATCCCTCGCCTGAGGAGCCGGCTGGTGAGGTTTTCCATGGGGGGCCGGGAGAAGGGTTTGCCGCTCTCATCCGTAAACTCGATGCCCATTTCCAGGCCCTTGCCCCGGATGGCAGCGACGCTCGGGTAGGCGGCCACGAGACTGGAGAGCCGGTCGAGGCCCCGCTGCCCCAATGTTGCGGCCCGCGCGACGAGGTCTTCGTCAGAGATGACATCCAGCGACGCGTGGGCGGCCGCGCAGGCGAGCGGGACCCAGCCGAAGGTGGAGGAGAACCCCGGTCCGGCGACCGCCGAGGACAGGTCCTCCTTCATCAGCGCTCCGGCCATGGGAACCGCGCCGGAGGTGAGGGCCTTGGCGACAACAACGATGTCGGGGTCCATCCCCCAGTGCTGGAAGCCGAAGGCGTGCCCGGTCCTGCCGAATCCTGTTCCGACTTCGTCCATGATGATGAGCGCGCCTACGTCCCGGGCCGCCTGTTGGACCGCTGCGTAGAACTGGGCATCGCCGTGGATGACGCCCGGATTGGTGAAAATGGGTTCGAGCAGGATGGCTGCCGGCGCCGGTCCGCTCGCCAGCACCTCCCGCAGGGCTGCCGCATAGTCCACCCCATTGGAACGCAATGCGTCCGGGATGGGGGCGTAGCGGTGAAATTCGGTGCTGGGGACATCCACGGCATGAAGTTGCGGAACGCCGCCCGCTTGCATCGATCCTAGGGTTCCCCCGTGGTAGGCCTCCGTGAAACCGACGATGGCCTGTCGCCCGGTGGCCCGGCGGGCCACCTTGAGTGCCGCCTCGACGGCCTCGCTGCCGGTCGCGCCGCAGAGCGCCTTGTATCCGCCCCCGAGCAGATCGCTCAGCCTCTCGGCGACGCTGGAGCGCCCGTCGTGAGTGCACCAGGGGGGCGAGAAGGACATCTGGCGAGCCTGCCGCACAACGGCTTCGACGACCCTGGGGTGATTCCAGCCGGTGTTGGCCACGTTCCAGCCGGAGGTGAGATCGAGAAGGCGCCTGCCGTCGGCGTCCACGAGATAGGCGCCGTCACCGCCTGTGACGGCGACGGGAATCCGCGTCGTCGGGCGGGCGACGAATTCGCGGTCCCGATCGGCGAGGGATTTCGCGGAGCCGGTCGTTCCATGGATGTTGTCCAGCACAGTTGACATGGGTACATCACCTTTCGATTGGGATTAATTCGTTGCGGGGAACTTTCGTTGAAGCCATGGGGCCCGAGAACCTGAAGATGGCCAACAAACAGAGGAGGGAAAGCAGGCAGAGTATGAGGATGAACCAGGCGGCGGCCATGGCGTTGTGGGCGCCCACAAGCCAGCCGGCACCCACACCGGCAAAGGTCGCGCTGAGACACTTGGCCATGGCTGACGCTGATGCCTGGGAGAAACCTGCCAGTCCAGCTTTGGAGTAATGCCTGACGACATTGACCTGCAAGGACGCCCACAGGGCGGCCGACACGGCATGGGTCGCGAGCGCAGCTGCCTGGAGCAGGATGTTGCCGTCTGCCGCCATTAGGGCAAGCCAGGAGAGTGCCAAACACGCCATGGCGAGTGCGTACAGGGGAAGGAGACCATGGCCGGGAATGATTTTTTGCACCAGCAGGAAGGCCGGCACTTCGAGCGCTGCCATCAGAAGCAGCGTGATGAACGGTGCGCCAGCGTTTGAGAGACCGAGGGACTGAAAGGCTGCCGCGGAAAAGACGAGGTAGACGTATGCCGAGATCGGGATGGGAAGGCCGATCAGGACGAACAACACCACGGGCCGCGGGAGGCGCCATTGTGTTTTTCCCCGCTCGGGCACCGTCATGTGGCCCGAAGAGCTGGCTATCAGGAGGTATCCGAAGAGAAGGCCGGCAAGAAGATAGACGGCCTCCAGAGTTCCCGTGATGACTGCCAGGGACGCTGCCGCTAGGCCCAGCACCCACCCGCCCGTTCCAAATAAGCGAAGGCTCGGGTACTTTCCTATGAGCTGTAGCCTTTGTATGTGCGCCGATATTAGCGGTTCGATGCCTCCGCTTGAGGCTCCGAATAGGGCGAGGCCGGCTATCACGGCGAATTCACCGGACGGCCCCCATTTTGCGCAGATCCACAGGAGCGCGCATGAAAACGCCGCGACACCAGAGGCAAGGCGCGTGCCTAGCCCGTTGGCCTTGTCGTCAAGGACTCCCCACATAGGGGCGAAGACCACCGCTGCGCCCGTCATGAGGCTGACGGCGGCACCGGTGACGGCGGGGCTCCAGCCCCATTGGGCGCAAAGGTAACTGGTGGTGGGTATGACCAGGGCAGTCGCGGCGAACAGTGTCAGGAGCCGTGAGCGTACCAGGGGTTTACTCATGCGCGCCCGTTCGGTTGCGGCCCGGCACCGCGGGCCATGCCGGCGTAGCCTTCCATCGGGGAGATCGGGGTCAGGGCGATGTCGGCCTCGTCTACGAGGTATTCGTATCCGGTCTCCTGAAATCTGCGGTCCGGATCCAAGCGCAGGTAGCGCCTCATCCGCTGCTCCCGGTCCGCGGCGTGCAGCATCTTGAGGTGGTAGAGGTTCAGGTCTGTCAGCAGGAAACGATCCGTCCCCAGGAACTGGGCGGGGTACCACTCCCCATGCCACTGTGCCGGGTCGAATTGGTGATCACGCCCCAGATTTCGGAAGATCGATACTTTCCGCTTCCGGCCCCAGACCCCGTCGCAGCGATAATGATCAGGCCGATCCCATATCTCCCGGAGTGGTTGGCTGATCCCGATTGCCCCTGATGCGTCCGCCTCATCGGTCAAAAGCTTCCACTGGCCCCAGAGTCTGCTGTCCGGGCGCTCGTCGGCGTCGTAGGCGACGAACCAGCTGGCTCCCAATGCCTGACCAGCAGTCACCAGCAGCTCGCGATTGCGCGGTTCGTTCCATCCCGACTTGTCTTCCGGATGGATCCTGATGACTTTTGTGATGCAGGCAGCGGACGTAAGGAGTTTCAGCGACTCGTCGGTGCTGCCGTCATCGAGTGCGACAACTCCATCGACATGCTGGCCCACGGAGTCAATCCATCCCGACAAATAGCGAGAGTCGTTGAATACGGGGAGCAGTGCGATGACCTTCCGCGAAGCCGCTCCACTCATGCGCCCGGGCCGGTCAGCGGCGTTCGGAGTGCCGACGAACCCTCGATCGCGACCAGGACCGTCTCTTCACCGGTGCTGACCCTGTGTGGCTCGTGGGCGGAAATACGGATCAGCTGGCCCGCGCCGGCCGTCAAGGCTCCCGCTCCCGTTTCGACAGTGCATCGGCCGCTCAGGACCAGCAGTACTTCGTCGCTGTCCTGCGAGTGCCAGGCTCCCTGGAGAACCCCTGCCCCGCTGTGAAGGACGACCTTTTCGTTGACCAGGGCGAGGTGGGCGTTGGTCCAGGACGGGGGAGCGGTCGGTTCTTTGCTGGCGAGACTTTCTTCGATGTCGTGCAGAACTGCCATTCTATTCTCCGGTTCTGTGCTGTGTTGGCTGGTGTGGTCGGGGGGAAGCAATTGGCGGCGTCGACCGACGATGAGTGGCACTATGGCGGCCGTCAGCGCGGCGACCGTCAGGAAAACACCCGCGGCCCCCGGGTGGGATGTGGCCGAGAGGAGCACGGCAGGTATGCAGGCACCGCCTGCCGCGCCGCAGGCCACCAGTAGGCCGACCGCTTTCTTGGCGTCCTCGACTTTCACCCGGGTCAGTCCAATTCCAAGAATGAGGGAGTACATCGGTCCCAGGCACACGATGGCCACTCCCGTTGAGACCAGCGCGGCCACAGGGTGGGCCTGCCTGAGGACACCTGCCACGGCGAAGCACGCCACGGCGATGGAGCAGGTGGAGATGAGGACCGCTGACTGCGTCACTGTGGTCTTGAGGATGAACCATGCTGCGTACCGGCCAGTGGCCATCAGGATCCAAAAAGCCGACGTTCCGGCCGCGGCCGCCGTGGCGTCCAGTGCCAGAGCTTCCGCGGGGATGACCGCGGACCATCCGGCGAAGATTGTTTCGACGCCGACGTACACGAATAGGGCTGCCGAGACCGGCGCCAGCAGAAGGAGCAGGGCTGTCGGGCGGATTCTGGCGGGATCGGCCAAAGCGCGGGCCGCCTGCGGGCCGCGCTTTGGAACGAAGAGGAAGAGGGCAACCGTTGTCAGGTGGACAAATGCGATCGCTGCCAGCAGTGGGACCGCGCTTACGCCAAAAATTCCCGCGACGATGAGCAGGGGCCCGAGCGCCGCGACGAGGGCGACGGTTCCGGTCAGTGCAGACAGCAGGCCGGTGGTCTTCTCGCCGGCTACGACGCGCGCCATGATGCTCCCGCTGGCTTCGCACAGGCCGAAGCCCATGCCCGCGGCCCCGGCCGCGATCGCGAAGGTAGCGCCGTCCGGTGCAACGGCAATTGCGATGAGGGCAGCAAATTGAAGCAGCGAACCGGCCGACAAAACGGCTTCCGGGTTAGCCTGCCGCAGCAGAATTGCCGAGAGCAGCACCCCTGCCATCAGACCGAAGAAGAGCGCGGGTACGGCGCCGAGGTATCCGGAGACGGGACTGTTTGAGTTGTGGGCAAACAGGGGAATAGTGGCCGGAATTATCGAGGCGGTGCCGCCCATTCCGGCAAAGGTGGTAAAAAGCCCAACTTTTTGTATCCGCTGCGTCAGGGCCGCGGTGTCCCGATCCGGTCCCGTCGTCTTCGAGGTCCGAGTCGGAGTTTTGAATTTGTCTCGATTGCCGAGAGCCATGCACGTACCGATCCTTCCCCCAGGGCCGCCGGCCACATGCGGCCGGCAGGTCATCTTTGACTGCTTCGGAACATATTTACCAAGTTTTGAGCTAATTGGTAAAAAAATTACCAGCAAGTTTGAGCATCGTCAATAGCTTCTTTCGGTCCAGAAAAACGCTTCGTTTGGAGGGTCTGAGGGCCGTCATTCCACGGCGGAACTCCCCGCGCGGTGGACTCCGTGGGAGGTGGAGCAGCCGGGCTCACGCCGAGCTCGGCGGCGGGATATTTCTTGGTGCAGGGATTCCGGTCAGGCGCCTGATTTGACGGCGGGGATTGCCGCGAGGAGTTCGCGGGTGTAGGCGGCTTGCGGGTCTTCAAAAATGTCGGTGGGAGTGCCGCTTTCGACGATACGTCCGCGCTGCATGACGTGTACCGCGTGGGAAATCATTCGGACGACAGCGAGGTCGTGGCTAATGAAGAGGTAGCTCAGGCCCAGTTCCTTCTGTAGCTCGGCGAGCAGGTCCAAGGTTTGCGCCTGCACCAGAACGTCGAGCGCTGATACGGCCTCGTCCAGCACGACGAGTTCGGGGGACAGAGCCAGCGCGCGGGCGATGGCCACACGCTGGCGCTGGCCGCCGGAGAGTTCGTGGGGCAGCCGGTCGGCCATGATTGCCGGGAGCGCGACCTGGTCCAGTAACTCGAGGCATTTACTGTGTCGTGAGGTCTTCGTGCCCATCTTGTGGACACGAAGGGGTTCGGTAATCGACTCGGCGATCGTGTATCTGGGGTCGAGCGAGGCGTACGGGTTCTGAAATACCGGCTGAACGCGCCGGCGGAAGGCAAATAGCTCACGTCTTCCCAGGGACGAAACGTCGGTACCATCAAACAGAATCTGGCCCGAGGTGATGTCTTCAAGGCCGAGCATCAGGTTGGCGGTTGTTGATTTTCCGGAGCCAGACTCCCCGACGATTGAAACAGTCTGGCCGCGCGGAATAGTGAAGCTGATGTCATCGACCGCGGTGAACGTTGTGCCGCCTCGGCCTCCGGGCCCGCGGATGGTGAAGATCTTGTTCAGGTTGCGTACTTCGACAATGCTCTCCGGAGTGGCTTCCGAAGGGCGCTGGCCACGTGCGACGCCGGGGGGCGTAGTCGTGACGATCGACCGGGATGTCAGGCTCGGCGCTGCCAGAAGCAGGCGTTGGGTGTAGTCATGCTGGGGATCGTTCAGGATTTGGGTCGCGGCGCCTGATTCGACGATTTCCCCCTGCCGCATCACCACGATGGAGTCCGCGCGCTCGGCGGCCAGCGCCAGGTCGTGCGTGATCAGCAGCACGGCCGTGTCCATCCGTTCGGTAAGCTCTTCGAGCTGGTCGAGAATGCGCCTCTGTACGGTCACATCCAGCGCCGAGGTGGGTTCGTCGGCGATCAGGAGGCCCGGGCGGCAGGCCAGCCCCATGGCAATAAGTGCCCGCTGACGCATTCCACCGGAGAATTCGTGGGGGTACTGGCTGAGCCGCCGCTCGGGCTCGGGGATCCCGACCATATCGAGCAATTCGATGACCTGCCCGCGGCCGCCCTTGCCCAGGGAGCGCCCGTGGACCTCCAAAGCTTCGGCGATCTGGTCGCCGATTCGCATCAGCGGATTCAGGTTGGACATTGGATCCTGCGGCACGAAGCCGATCCGGGCGCCGCGAATTGCCATCATTTCGCGTTCCGTGGCATCAGCGAGGTTGCGGCCATCGAAGAATATGTCACCGGCGGTGATCCGACCGTTCGCAGGAAGAAGCCGGTTGACGGCGGCGGCGGTCGTTGACTTTCCCGAGCCCGATTCACCGACGACGGCAACGGTCTGTCCGGGGAACACATCCAGGGAGACATCTCGAACCACAGTCAGTTGGCGTGCAGCGGTGCCGAATGCGACCGAAAGGTTTTGTATGGAAAGGAGCGGGAAGCGGGGAGTCATGGCGTATGCCTCTCTGTTGCAGGGTGGCGGAATGCGGGATGTCTGAAGCGACTAAGTGGCGCGCTCATTGGCTGCTGCGTCCGATCTCGTCACCGGCTAGTTCGAGAAGCTCCGTCCACAGGTCCTCGGTCGGGACCGGCGCCCCATCCACGAGCAGGCGGTTGCTAGCCAGCGCCAGGGCTATGCCCCGGCCCGGCACGAACCCGACAGCGCACCCGACGTGGCCAGGATGACCCAGGACCGTGAGCGCCTCACCGTCTACCACTAACCGGTAGCGGCGGAACCCGAGCGCCTGACCTGGGTCCGGTCCAGCCGAGAAGAACTCTTCGGCGGATTCTGAACGCCACAGGGAGTCGTGCTCCCGGTAGGCCGCGAGGGCTGCGGCGAACTGCAGGAGATCAGGAACCGTCGAGAAGAGGCCCGCATGCCCCGCGACACCGTCGAAGACATGGTGGGCATTTCCGTCCGCGACTTGGCCCTGTACCGGCTGACGGCGCCAACCCGAGAAGTCACTGCTGCTGAAGGGAACCGCATAGGGTATCTGGGAGTCGATCATCGCGGCTTCGATCCTGTCGTCGCGGGACCCCGTCGCCACGTTCGAGCCGGCTGGCCTCGCATACCGGGTCGAATAGAGACCGAGTGGTTTGGTGACCAGCTCCGATGTCGCTGAGGCAAGGTCCTGGCCGGCCGCGGCGGCGACTATTCTGCCCAGGAGAATAAAGCCGAGATCGGAATAGCGGCGCACAGTCCTGGGCGCCCAGACCAAGGGAAGGGTTTCGATGACGCGGTGTGCCTCGTCGGCACTTTTAGCCGCAGCGTAGAGGGGATACCACTCCTTCAGGCCTCCGCGGTGCAAAAGGAGGTCGCGCACTGTGATGGAGTCCCGGCCGGCACCGCGAAAGCCGGGTAAATATCGGCGGACTTCCGCGTCCAGGTCGACAAGCCCGTCGGATACGAGGCGCAGCAGGCAGGCGGTCGTGCCTAACACTTTGGTGACGGAGGCCATGTCGTGGTGCGTGTCTACCGTCATCGGGTCGATTCCCTGGCGCTGGCCCTCTCGCCAATGGACTGTACGGTGGCCTGCAGAGGCCGCAGCCGAAAAGCCAGGCCCGAGGATGCCAAGAGCGAGGCCGGCAGGAAACTGCCCGTCCTTTGATGCAGGGGAGGTCCGGGACACCAGTTGGCGCGCCGCGGATTCCAGTGATGTCATGGGCAGATGCCCGCCGCAAAGGCTGTTGCAGCCCCTGGCTGGTCCGCCGTGCGACTCCCCGGTTCGGATCCTGATGGCGGCGGGGTCGGGCGGGCGTCCGGGAAGGATTTCGACAGCCGATACACGGGTTCGCCGAATTCCCGGTCTCGGGCCGGAGGTTCACTGCCGGGAAGCCAGCCGTGGGTGGCGTAGAAGGCGATGGAAGCTGCGTTGTCGGCGAAAACCCACAGGCTGGCCGATTCGACGTCTTCCTCGGTCAAAGCCGATTCCGCCCCGCGGAGCAGGCGGGATCCGACGCCGCACCCCTGCGAGGCAGGGTCAACGTAGAGCGACGAGATGATTCCGTGGCCGGGGTCTTCTAGACCGTACCTGACGACGCCGGCTATCGCGCCTGTTCCGGCGTCAGTGGCCACGGTGACATCCTCAGCGCCGTACTGAGTGGACAACGCTCGTTCCCACAGTGCGCGTGCGCGCTCTTCCGTCATGGTCTGTACGACGTGTGATGGAAGAACGCTTGAATAGCTGTCCCGCCAGCAGGACAGGAACACCCCGATAATTCCTTCGCAGTCGGCCGGGGATGCTCTCCGCAGCGTGAGGTGCATGATCACGGCCTTTATCCCCCGGTGAGCGTCAGGGCCTTCGGCGCTGACGTGGCAGGTGCCGGAAGGGTGAGCGGTCCGCTTCCCGGGGTGAGGGTGCCGAGGATACGGCCCTCCCGTGCGCCTGTTCCCGCAGGGACCGTGCCGGGCAGTCCGTGAGCGGTGCACCACCCTATGAGCGCAAAGGCGATGGCCTCCTTGTCATCGGCCGGGGCGCCGTAGTCGTCCGATTGGGTAATGACGACTCCGGGTAGCGTGCGCCGCAGTCCGTCCATGAGGACGCTGTTCCTGCATCCGCCACCGGAAGCCACGACGAGGTCGATTCCATGCGCGCGAACGTCCCGGGCCACGGAACGGACGGTCAGTTCGGTGAGGGTGGCCACCAGGTCCGCGTCGCTGAGACCAGGGCAGGCTGTCTTCAGGGTGTCCTCAACATAGGGGAGGTGAAAGTGTTCCTTTCCAGTGGACTTGGGAGCCGGCAGTCGGAAATAGGCGTCATCGAGGAGGACGTCGAGCAGCCCATCATGGACGGTGCCGGTGGCGGCAATCCTGCCGTCTATGTCGTAGCCCATATTGTTCAGTTTCCGGCCGGCAACGACAGCGTCTATCAGGGCATTGGCCGGTCCAATGTCGTAAGCGAACAGCTCCGACTCTCCGGAGACCACGGTCATGTTGGCGATACCGCCGAGGTTGAGGGCAGCGGCCGTGCCGTCGTGGCCGGCCAACAGAAGGGCGTCCAGGTACGAAACCAAGGGTGCCCCGTGACCGCCGGCAGTGATGTCCCGGATGCGCACGTCGGAGAGCACCGGTGTCCCGGTCGCTTCGGCAATCCACGCCGGTTGTCCTATCTGCAGCGTTCCCCGCGCCTCCCCGCCCTCCACCCAGTGGAAGACCGTCTGCCCGTGGGAAACGACAAGGTCCACAGGGCCGGCGTCGTGGATGAGGTCCAGAGCCGCCTGTGCAAAGCATTGGCCGACAAGCGTGTCCAGTTCGCACATCTCCGCCAGGGTCGTAGCTGCGGGCGGAAGCGCTTGGACGAGCCGGGCCCGGAGGGCTAGGGGATACGGTGTGCTGGCGGACTGCAGAACTTTTCCGGTCAGGTGCCCGTCCTGTTCTTCGAACTCCACCACCGTGGCATCGATACCGTCGTGGGAGGTTCCCGAAATCATCCCAAGAATTCTCATGCTTGCTCCCCGAGGGCCGCGCGAAGCAGGCCGCTGTTCTTAGTGAGTTGTGCCGCCGCTTCGTCCGGATTGAGACCCAGCCGAAGCGCGACGATGGCTTGTTTGACGGAATAGCTGTTGACGGACAGGGCTTCCAGGGCGCTGACCCGGTCTGCGCCCGTGACGGACCGGACCAGCCGGACGGCGCGTTCCCGCAGCTTGGCGTTCGTGGGTTTCACATCGACCATGAGGTTGCCGTAGGTCTTGCCGAGCTGGACCATAACGATGGTTGAAAACATGTTCAGCACAAGCTTCTGGGCGGTCCCCGCTTTGAGCCGGGTGGACCCGCCGACGACTTCGGGGCCGACTATGACTTCGATTTGGTGTTCGGCGGCGGCCGCCGCGGGTGTCGCCGCGTTGCACGTGAGGGCGACGGTGAGAGCGCCCCTGGCTCGTGCGCGCTTCAGGGCAGCGACAACGAACGGTGTCCGGCCGCTGGACGCGATGCCGATCACCGTGTCCAGCTCCCCGATTTCGGCCGCGTCCACGGCTTGCGTGCCGGCGTCGACGTCGTCTTCGGCCCCTTCGCAGGGAGCGACGATGGCGCTGGCACCTCCGGCTATGACGGCAAAGATCTGCTCCGGCGAAGTTCCGAAGGTCGGCGGGCATTCCGAGGCGTCGAGCACGCCGATACGGCCGGGCGTTCCTGCGCCCACGTAGATCATCCGGCCGCCGGCCTTCATGCGCGTCGTTGTGGCCTCGATCGCGGATGTTATCTGTGGAAGGGCGCGTCTGACCGCGCCAGGGACATTGGAGTCGGCTGTGTTCATGGTCTCGGCCAGCTCACCGACCGACATCTTGTCGATAGCGGCAAAACGAGGGTCCGAGATTTCCGTGTCCAGGGTGGTGAGCTGGTCGATTTCAAATGGGTTAAGGGTCATCGCCGGCCCCGGTTCCGGGGGTCAAAGCTGTCGCGGAGGCCGTCGCCGAGGAGATTCAGGCCGACCACGAGAAGGATCATCACCGCGCCGGGCGCGATCATCGTCCACGGAGCGACGTAAACCAATGTGCGGGCTTCAAAGATCATCGATCCGAGCGATGGGGCTGGCGGGGGAGTGCCCAGCCCGAGGAAGCTGAGGGAGGCCTCGGTGAGGACCGCCCACGACAGGGAAAGGGCGACCTGGATGATGATGATGGAGGTGATGTTCGGCAGCACGTGCCGCAGCATGATCATAGCCCGGCCTTGTCCTGTGCTGGTTGCCGCCTTCACATATTCGATTTCGCGGAGTGAGAGAACGGGGCCTCTGGTCACACGGGCGAAAATCGGCACGTAGACGACGGCGATCGCTATGGCAATGGTGAACCAATTGCGATCAAAGACTGATGCCAGCGCGAGTGCGAGTAGCAGGGGCGGGAAGGCGAAGAGCACGTTAGTGATGCCGCCGATGACCCCGTCTGCCAGTCCGCGGTAGAATCCGGCGACAAGTCCGCCGAGCGTGCCGAAGACCGCGGCGAAGCCGACAGCGACCACAGCGATCAGGGCGGAGTTGGAGACACCGGCCGCAACCCGGGAGAACACGTCGCGCCCGAACTGGTCCGTTCCAAACCAGTGGTCAGCGGAGGGGGCGAGCAGGCTGGAGGTCGAGTTCTGCTCGATCGGGTCATAAGGCAGGGCGTGGATGAAGGACAGCGCCGAAAGCAGCGTCAGGAGTCCGATGATAGTGAGCCCGGCCAGGCCGGTGGGACTTTTCACCAGCGCGAGTGAGCGGTGTCGGGTCCTGGTGAGGCTGGTCTGTTTTTCTGTGATGAGCGGGGTATCGATCATGATGCCCGTACCCGTGGGTCGATGACCCTGTAGAGGACGTCGGTCAGGAGATTCACAATGACGAACGTCAGCGCGATGACAAGGACTGTACTCTGCACCAGTGCGTATTCTTTCTGTTGAATGCCCAGCAGCACCTGCCGGCCGATTCCCGGGATCGAGAAGATCTGCTCCACGACGACCGCGCCGCCGAGAAGGTAGCCGAACTGGAGGCCGGTCATTGTGACAATGGGTACGAGGGCGTTGCGCAGGACATGCCTGGATTGAAGCCGGCTTTCCGGAACGCCCTTGGCGCGTGCGGTGCGGATGAAATCATTCGAGCGGATCTCCAGCACGGCCGTGCGCGTGGTCCTGATGATGGGAGCCGCGATACCGAATCCGAGAACCAGCGACGGAAGCAGCATTTGTTGGAGGTTCAGCAGCGGGTTCTCCGTGAGGGCAGTGAATCCGCGCCCGTTCGGATTGAACCCAAGTGACGCGGCGAAGACTGATAGCAGGGTTGTAGCCAGTAGAAACGCCGGAACCGAGAGCCCGGCGAGGCTGACAGCCTGGGCCAGGCCGTCGCGTGGGGAGTCCGGCCGCGACGCTCCCAGCATCCCGAGCGGAACACCGATAATCAGGGCCAGGGCGATGGCGAATACTGCCAGTTCAAACGTCACCGGAAGGGACCGCAGGGTAAGTTCCAGAACGCTTTGCTGGGATCGGGCCGAAAATCCGAGGTTTCCGGTGAAGAGGTTGCCCAGCCAGGAGAAGAATTGGACGAAGAGGGGTTGATCCAGACCGTAGTAGCGCTCCAGTGCGTCCTGTTGGGCGGGCGTCAGGGCAGCGGCTTCGGTGCCGAGGCCGGCGGTGATCTGGTCGCCGGGGATTGCACGGAGCATGATGAAGACGAAGATCGCGACGCCCAGTAGGGTGCCCGCTGCGCCGGCAACGCGCCGCAGGATGGGATTGTGGGTAATGGTCTGAAGCATGTGCCTGGATTTCTCGCCTCGGCGTGGGGCCCGGCGAACCGGGCCCCACCGATGGGCGGTTAGTTGATGGTTGTGGTGCGCAGGTACTGGAGCGAGCCGTTGGCCATGGGGATGAACCCCTGGACGGAGGAGCCTGTTGTTGTGTAGGTGTAGCTGGTGAACAGCCAGACCCATGCAGCGTTGTTCTCGAGCTCTTTAGAGACCTTGGAATAAATGTCCTTGCGCTTCTTGGGATCCGAGATCGCCTTCCCTTCGGCGAAGAGTGAGTCGAGGGTGGGGGAGCTGTAACCCGCTACTTTGTTCAGATTGCCGGTGCTGGTGAAGTAGCGTCCATACATGCCGTCGGCATCCGGCCGCCCGCCGTTGAGGGCGACCGCGGCATCGAAGTCTCCGGCCTTCCACCGGGTGACGAAAGCGCCGGACTCCAAGGCTTCGATGTTGAGCGTGATTTTAGCTTCGGCCAGCTGGGCCTTGAGGTTCTGCGCCTCATCGACTGATGTGGCGTATTCGCCCTGGGAGACGATAGTCGAGAGCGTCACACCTTCGGGTTTGCCTGCCTTGTTGAGGTACTCGGCGGCCTTCGCGAGGTCGCGCTTCGGGCACGGCCGGTCATTCGGGTCCGACTTGAAGGCAGGGGATGTGATCGGGCCGGTGACCTCACCTTCGCCAAGGGCTGCCGTGTCGAGCACCTGCTGCCGGTCCACCGCGCACTGGACGGCCAGGCGCACGTTGAGGTCAGCCAGATCACCGCGCCCGGCGTTGAGCTGCAGGGCGTGATAGCTGAGTTGGGGGGTCTTCGCGACAGAAATGTTCGGTCCCGCGGCGGTTTTAGCGACGAGGGGACTATTGAACACGGCGAAATTCACGTTCCCGGCCTGCATGGCCGAGACGATGGAGGATTCATCGGGGATCACACGGAGTTCGACTGTGTCGAGTTTTGCTTTGTCGCCCCAGTACGCGTCGTTGCGTGCCAGTTTCAGGGATTGGCTGGCAACCCGCTCCTTCAGGGTGAACGGTCCGGTTCCGTTGGGGGTCTTCAGGAGCGACTGCTCCGCGTCGTCGGAGGAGAGGATCGCCATGTTAATGACAGCCAGGTTGGACGGCAGCGCGGCATCTGGCGCGGACAACCGCAGGACGATTGTGCCGGGGTCGGGAGCCTCTACCGCGGTCACGGCAGCGAGTGAGGTCCGGGACACGGCGCCCGTGGCTTCCTCCTTAATCTTGTCCAGGGAGAACTTGACGTCCTTGGAATCCATGGTGCTGCCGTCGCCGAAGGTGACACCCTCACGGAGTTTGAAGGTGAGCGTTTTGCCGTCCGGGGAGGTCTCCCATGACGTGGCTAGGCCGGGGACGACAGTGAGGTCCTTATCGAATTCCGTCAGGGTTCCATAAATGTTTTGGAGGACGGAAACGGCCTGGAACTGTGTGGCCTTCCAGGGAAAGAGGGTATCGGGGTCGGTAGTGACACCTACGACGAGGTTGCCGCCGGACTTTCCCGCGGATGCAGCCGGCTGGGGGGCCTGGGCCCCGCAGGCTGTGGATGTGACGGACACGGCTGCGGCTATTGCGATTGCCGAAAGCGTGCCACGGATGAAACGGGAACCGCTGTGCATGGGTTGGTCTCCTCAGTGACATGTGATGCCTCCTGCATGCCGCACCGGCTGTCGCAGGTCCCCCGGAGAGCATCGATGATCCGGATTGGTCATTAACGTACCTTCATGAAGCAATCCGTGTAAAGATATTCCCCAGATAGTTTTGGACGTGTCCTTCCGATCCCATCCGTTATCTTCGGCCAATGCCGGATAAACACCCTTGATGAGAGAGCTGAATGTGAACAACGCGGTAGAAGCACCGGACTCTGAGACGGTGCTGATTCGGATCCGGGCGGCCTTGCCCTCCTTGCGGCCGTCCGAGAAACGGATCGCCCAGGTCTTTATCGAAAGCCCGTCCGAGGGGGCAACCCTGTCCGTGGCCGAACTGGCCGATCGCTGTGACACGTCGACCACATCGGTAGTGCGTTTTTACAAGCGGATGGGCTACTCCCACTACAAGGACCTGTTGATGGACCTCACCCGGGAGGCCATGCGTCAGGAAATGACAACTTCCAGTCTTCCTCCGGTCTCGGGGGACATTGGACGCAACGACTCCCTCGACGACATCGTGGCGAAAGTGGCAATCAACGAGACACTGTCGATTGCAGACACAGCCCGGGCGCTGGACACACAAGCGCTGGGCAGGGCCGTGGGCCTGGTGTCCGGGGCCCGTCGGATAGACACTTTCGGTATGGGTGCCAGCTCTTTCGTTGGCCTAGACCTGCAGCAGAAGCTTTCCCGGATCAGCCGGACGGTGATCAATTGGTCTGACTCGCACTCGGCATGGACGGCTGCTGCGACCCTCAACGGCTCCTGTGTCGCCATCGCCATCTCCCACTCCGGGAAGACCAAGGATACGGTGGAGTTCCTTTCCGTCGCCAGGGAATCGGGCGCGGCCACGATCGCCATCACGAACTTCCAGGATTCCCCGGTCGCCGCGGCCGCCGACGTCGTTCTCACGACCGCTGCCAGGGAAACCAGGTTCAGGTCCGGAGCCCTTGGCAGCCGCATCGCCCAACTCATGGTCGTCGACTGTCTATTCACCGGCGTCGCACAGGCATCCTACGACGCCTCCATGGAGGCGCTGCGCAATACTTACCGGGTCGTAAAGGACCGCAGCCAGCACGGCGGTGCCTGATGAAGGCCGATCTCCTGGCACCGGTGCCTGCCAGTTCACGCTCCCTCGACCGCCTTGCCCTGGCCCACGACGCTTCGCACTACCTGCTGGTGCCGGAACTGACCGCGACTCCTCGGCATGCCGAAGATGTGGCCCAGCTGTTCCGGGTCAGCCGCGAACGGGGCATCCCGCTGACTCTCCGCTCCGGTGGAACCAGCCTCAGCGGGCAGGCACTCTCCAACGGAATCCTTGCAGACGTGCGCAGCAACTTCAGACGCATTGAGATCCTGGACGACGGCGAAAGAGTTAAAGCCCAGCCCGGGGCAACACTGCGCAGCGTCAACAACCGCCTGGCCCCCTACGGCCGAAAACTCGGTCCCGATCCCGCCAGCGAAATCGCCTGCACCATCGGCGGGGTCGTGGCCAACAACTCCAGCGGCATGTCTTGCGGCA
This sequence comes from Arthrobacter sp. UYCu712, assembly GCF_040547005.1. Classification (NCBI taxonomy): domain Bacteria; kingdom Bacillati; phylum Actinomycetota; class Actinomycetes; order Micrococcales; family Micrococcaceae; genus Arthrobacter; species Arthrobacter sp. UYCu712. The sequence continues at coordinate 24,697 of NZ_JBEPOZ010000032.1, read as the reverse complement.
CCGAATACAACACCTACAACACCCTCGAATCGCTGGTAATCGTCCTGCCCAGCGGGACAATAATCGACACCGGCGCCCCCGACGCAGATGAGCATCTACGACACACCGAAGCAGACCTATGGGCCGGCCTGGCCCGCCTGCGCGACAGGGTCCGCGCGGACCCTCGTTCAATCGAAACCATCCGCCGGCAATTCGCCATGAAAAACACCATGGGCTACGGAGTGAACTCCTTCCTGGACTTCGACCGGCCCGTGGACATCCTTGCCCATCTGGTCATCGGCAGCGAAGGCACCCTGGCCTTCATCGCCGAGGCCACCTACCGGACAGTGACTCTGCACCCGCGCGCGGCCACAGGACTCGCGGTCTTCCCGTCACTGAGCAGCGCGACCGCGGCACTCCCAGCGCTGGTGCGCACAGGCCTGGCCACCGTCGAACTGATGGACGCCACATCGCTGCGGGTTGCCCAGACCCTCCCACAGGCCAGCCAGGAACTGACCGCGCTCAAGATAGACCACCACGCCGCCTACCTCATCGAATACACCGGCCCAACACCGCAGGACGTGGAGAGACAGCAAGCCCTCAGCGAAGGACTGTTCTCCTCCCTGGAGCTGGCCGCCCCGCTGACTTTGACACAGGACGCAGGCGCGCGGGTAGCCCTCTGGAGCATCCGCAAAGGTCTCTACACCGCCGTGGCCGGCGCCCGGCCCTCCGGAACCACCGCGCTCCTGGAGGACATTGCGGTCCCCGTGCCCGAGCTTCTCGGAACCTGCGAGGGCCTCCTGGGGCTCTTTGAGCGGTACTCGTACGAGGAGAGCGTGATTTTCGGACACGCGAAAGACGGCAACATCCACTTCATGATCAATGAACGCTTCGAGGAGTCCGCGAACCTCGAGCGGTACCGGGCGTTCACCGAAGACATGGTTGACCTTGTCCTCGACAGGGGCGGCTCCCTGAAGGCCGAACACGGCACCGGCCGCATCATGGCTCCCTTCATCCGCCGGCAGTACGGTGAAGAACTCCACGAAGTCATGCGCCAGGTCAAGCTCCTCTGCGACCCCGCCGGGATGCTCAATCCCGGCGCGGTGCTGTCCGATGACCCGGAGTCCTACCTGCGGAACCTGAAACTCGCCCCTGTTGTAGAAGAAGAAGTCGACAGGTGCGTCGAGTGCGGATATTGCGAACCGTCGTGCCCCTCGAAGGATCTGACGCTGACACCACGCCAGCGCATCGTGCTCAGACGAGAAATGCAGAAGGCCGAAGCTGAAGGCGACGCCAAGCTGTTCGACGAGCTCCAATCCGATTTCGGTTATGAGGGAATCGACACGTGCGCTGTCGACGGGATGTGCCAGGTCGCCTGCCCCGTAAACATCAACACCGGAGATCTCGTGCGGCGGCTGCGCGCGGAAAACGCCGGCGCGGTCGAATCGTCCTTCTGGGCAACGGCCGCCAACCACTGGGACGGCATTACCAGGCTGGGCGGAACTGTTCTTACTCTTGCAGATCGGCTGCCCGCTCCTGCCGTTACCGCCGCTACAAGCGTGGGACGTGCCGTGATGGGACCCGATACCGTGCCGCTCTACGACCGGTCACTGCCGACCGGAGGGTCCCGGCGCCTTCCGAAGCCTGCTGAGAACCCGGCGGCCGTGTATTTCCCCGCCTGCATCGGGACAATTTTCGGGCCGCCCGGGAACACTCCGGGGGTTTCACCAGCCTTCCTCGAGCTTTGCCGCCGGGCAGGGGTTGCGGTCAAGGTACCGGAGGAGATCGCATCGCTCTGCTGCGGGACGCCGTGGAAGTCCAAAGGATTCACGACCGGCCACTCGCGTATGGCCGAGACGGTCCTGCCGGTGCTGTGGGAGACATCCCGGCAGGGCGAGCTGCCCATCGTCTGCGACGCCTCCTCCTGTACGGAAGGCCTGGAAAGCCTACGCCGGTCCGCGGTCCAGCACTCAAAATATGCCCGGCTACGTTTCGTGGACGCCATCGAATTCGTTCATAACAGCCTGCTGGAGCACCTCACGGTGTCGGCGCCACTGTCGTCACTAGCGCTTCACCCTACCTGCTCGTCGACGCAACTGGGGGTCAACGCCATGATGACGGCCATCGCAGACCACATCGCCACGGAAGTCTTTATCCCGGCGGACTGGTCCTGCTGTGCCTTTGCCGGGGACCGCGGGTTGCTGCATCCCGAACTCACGTCCTCAGCAACTCAAAATGAGGCAGCCGAACTGAATGAGCGGGATTTCGAAGCCTACGCCTCTTCCAACAGGACCTGCGAACTAGGCATGTCCAGGGCCACGGGGAAGGAGTATCTGCACCTCCTGGAGCTCCTGGAACGGGCAACACGAGGCACCGAAATCCCCGCCCCCTAGTTAGTTCAGCCCTCTGTTGTTCGCCGGAGCCTCAAGGCATCGTGAGATTCATCGTGTGGCCAGCACTACCGAAATTGCACTCCGCCTGCCGCGACCGGTACCCAGCCCGGCCTCCCATAATTCTGGACCACGTTCCCCTCTCGTATAGGAGAATAAATGGAAGTCATCATTGCCGAAACGCCGACTGACGTCGGACGGATCGCAGCCCAAATTATCGCCTCGATAGTCTCAGCAAAACCAGCGGCGGTGCTCGGTTTTGCTACCGGGTCCTCCCCTTCCGGGATTTACTCGGATCTCGCGGACATACGCCAAAGCGGCGACCTCGATCTGTCCAACGCAAGGGGCTTTGCACTGGATGAATACGTCGGCATCCCAACCAGCCACCCCGCCAGTTACGCTGCGGTTGTGCAGCGGGACATTGCCGCCCCGTTGGGGATGCGGCAGGGGAACATCACCGTGCCCGACGGCCGCCGCGCCGATCACGATAAGGGATGCCGGGATTTTGAAGAGGCCATGTCCCTGGCCGGCGGCATCGACATTCAGATCCTGGGCATCGGCACCAACGGCCACATCGGCTTCAACGAACCGACGTCCTCACTGGCGTCGCGGACAAGAATCAAGACACTCACCGTGCAAACGCGAACTGACAACGCCCGTTTTTTCGCCGGTGCCGATGAAGTACCCACGCACTGCATTACACAAGGTCTCGGGACCATTCTTGAGGCAAAACGCCTCCTGCTCGTTGCACAGGGCGGGCAAAAGGCACGGGCCATAGCCGCGGCCGGCGAAGGCCCAGTCTCCAGCATGTGGCCGGCCTCGGTCCTGCAGCTCCACCCTTGCGCCACCGTCATCGTGGACGAAGACGCCGCCCGCCATCTAGAACTCGCTGACTACTACCGCCATGCATTCCAGAACAAGCCGACACAGGCCGTGTCCACCTAGAGTCTCAGGTGCGTGGGGGAGACCATTTTGGGCCCCACTTTGAGGCCAAGGAGGACCGTCATAACGGCAAATATCGTCGCGCCTATTTTCCCGGGATCTCCTGCCGGCAGAACCCACCGCCCCGACCCCGGCGAGGGCACAGTGACGTTCCGCGGAGCTGCTTGCCAGCGGGGGGAGTGATTAGCTCCTCAAACCGTGGACTTCAAGCTTGGGGCATGAAGCGCGAGAGCGCAGCATAGGCTGACGACCATGAACGCAATTCAAGCAACCTCGAAAAAGGCGGACCATCGTACATACACGTCGATGACGACGGAGGGGGAAGCGGCCGTAGGCCGCATATCCATCCGTATGGGCCGCGTGGCTCGAACAGCACCTTGTGCACTTGTGGTGTGGAGCTGATCAACGGAGATGCCTCGGGAATCGGAGCTATCCTGACAGCCAACATGAGCGCTTCATCCTTGATTAAGCTTTCCAAAAAACTTCTGGCCGAATCCGAAACGGTCGTTCCCGAAGTCAAGGTAACCACCCTGGCCGCACTCACTGAGTCGAAAGCCGCCCTAGAGGGACGCAACAAAGGCATCCCCTTGCCACCGTAGGGGGTCGCTGGTTGAGGGTAAGACAGCTTTCTGGAGCCGCCGGGAGATCGAGGCCGCAAATCATAGTCCAGCGGACCTAGATGAGGTCGGGGCACGTTTATACAAGGCGATGGATGTTTGGGAGTGCTATCTGTCCATCAGTCCTGAGCGGCACTAATAGCCCGCCAGCCCAGCTTTACGTAATCACGGTTATCGGTGATTCCGGGTGTGATTTGAGATGTGTTTTATCCCTTGATTCGCTAAGCCTTTTCGTGGGACCATGAGCTATGACTGCAGCGACAGGCGCCCGTGGAGGGCTGAAGGCGCATCAGGATTCCATCCGGCTGGCCGATGACGTGCTGGTCCGGGATTTGCGGGACCTGCTGGGAGCGAAACTGGTCGCCTACATCGGCTCCGTGAAGGAAACGCGGGCCGTCCGGCAATGGGCTGACGGGGAACGGAAACCCTCCGCCGACGTGATGCTCCGGCTAAGGACCGCTTACCATGTGGCCGCCCTGCTCGCGGAGCGTGATTCCCGGGCCGTGGTGCAGGCCTGGTTCCAGGGCATGAACCCGCAGCTCGATGACGTTCCGCCTACGCGCCTGCTCCGCGAAGGCCAGCTGGACGACGCCGGCCCGCAGGTGCTAGCCGCGGCCCGCGCGTTCGCGGCCGCAGGCTGATCGGTGGTGGTGTTCCCGCCAGCATTTCGGGGGGAGCGCGGCCGCCAGTGCCTCCGGAGCCATGAGCGTCCCGGCAAGAAACAGTTCGGGAATGCTTCGAGCTTGGGCTCGGATGCTTTCCGAGACCGTCCTGTGCCATCCCCAAGCAAGGAACGGGAAACCCCGCCCGCCAACGCATAGGGTTCCCGGTCCCAAGATGCCCGGCCTGCCATTACGGACGTCTGTGATTCTGTTGGATGTCTGTTTCTGGGGACTGTTCGGATAGGCGGACACAGTGCCTCCGACGGTCATCTTGTCTAAGGTTTTCCCAGCCCCAACCCTGTGCCGGCACCTCATGCAGTAGCCCGCCTGGCACCGCGGATCTCAGGCCTCCTTGGTGCCCGTTCCGGCATCCGCGTCGGGTTCAGCCCATTCCAAGGCAGCGACAAGGTGTCCTTCATCGGGAAGGGCCTCTTTTTCGGCCGTGGGCAGGTTGTCATAGGTGTAGGCGGCGACGGCCATGGGTGAGGTCGCGCGTCCGAGGCTGTACCGGACGCTCCGGTCGTTCTTGCTGCCGCAGATCAGGATACCGATGGTCTCGTTATGGTGGTCCCGGCGGAGTACATCGTCGACCAAAGCGACGTAGAAGTTGAGCTTGCCGGCGTATTCGGGCTGGAACTTGCCGGTCTTGAGTTCGATGACGACATAGCGGGATTGTTCGATGTGGAAGAAGAGCAGGTCGACGTAGAAGTCGTCGCCGTCGACGTCGAAGTGGACCTGCCGCCCGACGAAGGCGAAACCGGGGCCCAGCTCGCGCAGCGTTTCGGTGATCCTGCCGGTCAAGGCGTTCTCGAGGTCGCGTTCGGCGACTTCCCCGGACAGGCCGAGGAACTCGAAGTTGTAGGGATCTTTGGCGACCTGTTGGGCGAGCTCCGAGTCGGGTGCAACGAGCTGATGCTTAAAATTTGAGGGGGCCGCAGCGGTGCGTTCCAGGGTTTTGCTCATGATCATGTTCATGAGGACGTTCCGTGACCACCCGTGCTCAACGGCGGCCGCGGCGTACCAGTCGCGTGCTTCCGGTTCCAGTCGTTTGTCCAGGATGGTGCGGATGTGGCCCCAGGGCAAATGTCCCACAGGCTGTGGGACATTTGCGAACGCAGGCCACGCTTCCGCGAAGCTGCGCATGTACTGCAGATTGGACCGCGACAGCCCGGTCATGTCCGGGAACTCTGCGCCCAGGTCCTCGGCTAGTCTGCTGATGACTCCGCTCCCCCAGCCGTCGATGGCCTGCCGTTCCAGGATCGTTTGCCCAATGGACCAGTACAGTTCGATCAACTGGGTGTTGACCGTCCGCAGCGCCCTGGGGCTGGCATCGTTCCAGCGACGCCCACCATCGCGGCGGATGCCGAATTTGGTCGCCACGAACGCCTGTTCGCGGCGTTTGTGGAGGGCGCGGCCGACAAGTTCCTCGTTGTGGCCGTTGCCGCACATGTCTGCGGTATCGAGCACGTTCACACCGCCATCAAGGGCGCTGTGGATGACCCGTATGGATTGGGTGTCGTCGGCGCGGCCGTAGAACTCGCTCATTCCCATGCATCCCAACCCCAGTGCACCGACTCGGTCGCCGACTAACCGGTGTCCCTGACTATGCTGATCTTGCGTATCGAAGGAAATTATCGATGTCATGACGCTCCTTTCGTCGACGGGACAAAATCAAGTTTGGTTCCAGATCTGCGGGGTAACCAGGACGCACGGTACCGGGAAGCGGCGTCCCTAGGTGTCCCACACCTAGGCAAAACGGTTGCTGATGCAGGAAGCGTGCTGAGACGATGGAGTCATGGCTAAGACTGAGATCAGCACTTTTCTGCGTTCACGTCGCGCCCGAGTACAGCCATCGGATCTAGGGTTGGCACCGGGGACCGGGGCTCGCCGACCACGGGATTGCGCCGTGAAGAGGTCGCCGTGATCGCCAGCATCAGTGTGGACAACTACACCCGTCTCGAGCAGGGGCGCGAATGCAACCCGAGCGAGGCGGTCCTTGAGGCATTGGCCAGGACGCTCGCTCTCGATGGGGAGGAACGCGAGCACCTTTTCCGGCTGGCCGCTCACTCTGGAAACCCCAGACGCACGGGGACGACTCCAACCCCCTCGCGCCAGGTCCGACCCGCCGTGCTCCAATTGCTCGACACCTTTGGCCGGTCCCCTGCCTACGTGCTCTCTAGAACTAACGACCTACTGGCGTCGAACCCCGCTGGCACGGCCCTACTTGCTGGTATCGATCAGTGGCCCGAACCACGACGTAACACCATCCGCTACATCTTCTTGCACCCGGCAGCCAGAACACTTTTCTCGGACTGGAACTCGATCGCGTACGGTGCGGTTGCCCATCTGCGGGCAATGGCGGGGATCGCACCGAACGACAGCGAGCTGACCAACCTCATCGAGGAATTGGACACCAAGAGCGAGGAATTCCCCCGAATGTGGAGACTGCACGATGTCCGAAGTCTCTCAACCGGAGACAAAGTCTTCGATCATCCCAAGGTTGGACGAATGGAACTGCAATACGAGGTCCTCGACATCTCCGGTACGCAGCATCGGTTGGTTGTGTACCAGGCCGCACCGGGCACGTCCGACTACGACTCGATGTCCCTACTGAACATGACCAACAGCCCTGCAGCGGCACCACCCGACGCGACTTCCCCAGCGATCTCGCGCCTGGAACACAAGAGACGGTCATAACCGCAGGCCTACCCTCACCGAATCTTGTCGAGCGAATATCACCCGAATCAAGCCGTTTGGCTTCCTCCCGATGAGTTCTCGTGGGCTATGACCATGGCTGTTGATGACATGGTTTCCCCAATTTAGGTGCTGAATTATTCGCCCAGTCTAGGCAGCGTTTGCTGCGCCAACTCAATTCCAGTACCGCGGGGCGTTATGCCAAGAACCCTTCAGCGACTGGCCGTCAACACGCCAGCGCGAACAGACTTCGGCATAACATCCAGCTGCGCATAACCCAGATTATGCGCAGCTGCTCATAACGCCGGCAAACTCAACTTCTATGTCGCCCTCGTCGACGACGTGCTGTGCCGGGACTATCACAACGAAACGGATGGCATTCTGATCTGCGGCACCAAGAACGACCGTAGCGTCCGTTATAGCCTGGGCCGCTCGACCTCGCCTATGGCCGTCGCGGCGTACACGTACGACAAGCTCCCTCCGGCTGAGCAAAAGGCACTCCCCGACGAAGGCCATCTTGTAGCCGCCCTGGAGTAGGCTGAACCGGGTGCCTGAACGCGACGGGCTCACACTGCTGCTTGCTGCCCAGGCCGACGACCTGGCGCTAGTTTCCGGCCCATGTTGGCGGGCGAAACTAGGAGGGCACGGACAGTTGCAGGGAGGATCTTACGAGTATCCACTTCTCTGAGGAGCCATCGCAAATCCACGGCCAATGAAGCGATCCGCTCAACTGGCTAACACCAACAACGAAATTAAGGAGATCGTCATGGCCGGAGGCCCCGTAGCCATCCGCAGAGCTCAACCTCGGGACGCAGAAGCTACTCTGACGCTGCTGAAGGGGTTGGCTGAACACGAGGACTCATCTCAACATGTACACCTAACACTGAAACAGTTGGAAGAATACCTACACCGCGATGACGTGATCATTTTCCTTGCCGAGGTTGATGGATCGCAGATTGGCTACTCCTCGGCTCTGCGCCGTACCTACTTTTGGGGAGGAAGCGAGATCATCGCACTCGACGACCTGTACGTCCGAGCGAGTCACCGAAATAAACGAGTCGGAGAACACCTTATGAAGGCAATGGCCGGTCAAGCCGCTCATGATGGTTTGACCGTTATGTGGGAAGTGACGCCAACGAACGTCGCTGGGCAGCGCTTCTATTCCAAATTGGGCGCCAAACTCTCCACGAAAGTCATCGCCACCTGGACTCCCGAACATTACGGATTCATAGTCTGAAGCCCGAAAAATCGCAGTCTGGATTTAGTGCTGTTTTATCAATACCTACTTTGCAGTCCATCCGTCGCTGTTTCTACCACCATGCGTCGGCCTGGAGGATCCGAGGTAGCCGGTGACGTAGTGGGCAAACAGGGTCCCGACGGATTGGAGGGTCGACGATCGGTTTGTCCATAGGGGTGTCCGGGTGGGCCGGAAGCTGATGCTCAGGCTTCTGCATCGACTGCAGGCCCGGCAGGCAAACGAAGACAACCCCTTTCCGGCTGACCGTTATGGATGAAACTGTCCCGTCAGATCTTAGACCGGCGGGGCAAAACAAGTCCTCTCCGGGCCGGCAGTGTTATTCCTGGCGTTGCTTATTGGCCTTCGCACGGACGTGCATTCTCTCGCCTTGGCCACCAAATACGCTGAGCACCTCTGCCTGCTGGTCTCCGGTGCTGCCAAACCAGTGGGGTACATGGGTATCAAATTCAGCTACTTCCCCGGGGCCGAGGACCAGGTCATGTTCTCCGAGAACAAGACGCATGCGGCCCGAAAGTACATAAAGCCATTCGTAGCCTTCGTGAGTCTTTAAAGTGGGCTGGGTTTTGGAAATAGGGATGACAATTTTCCACGCCAGCATGCCCCCTGGCTGACGGGTCAACGGTATAACCGTGCGCCCGTTGGCGTTCGCAGGTTTAAGGCGGATGCGAGGGTCACCAACGTCGGGTGCCCCTACCAGCTCATCCAACGGTACGCGATAGGCCTGCGCCAGAGGCAGGAGCAGTTCCAGGCTTGGGCGGCGCTGCCCCGTCTCCAATCTGGATAGCGTGCTTTTGGAAATTCCTGTCGCTGCCGCGAGAGATGTCAAAGTAATGCTTCGTTGTAGGCGGAGGCGCTTAAGGCGTACTCCTACTTCGTCGAGCGCCGCGGCGATAACTGAGGGTTGATCCTTCACAGGCTCATCAAACCGCTGTTTCCCGGAATCGGCAACATTTGTTGTCGTTGGAGTTATCCGCGGAGACCATGAAGCCATGGATTATGACGTATTAGTAGTAGGCGGCGGGGCCGCAGGATTGTCGGCTGCCTTGGTGTTGACCAGGGCCCGCCGCAAAGTCCTGGTAGCTGATGCGGGGTCACCGCGAAACGCACCAGCTTCACACATGCATGGGTTCCTGTCGCGTGACGGCTTACCGCCCGCGGAACTTCTGTCTCTGGGCCGGAAAGAGGTGGAGGGTTACGGAGGTGAAATCACTGCGGGCACCGTAACTGAGCTGGTCCCCGCCGGTAGTTCAGGATTCTGGGCGCTGTTGTCGGATGGTCGACGCGTTTCCACCCGCCATGTTCTCGTGGCAACAGGACTCAAAGATGAACTGCCTGACGTACCCGGCCTTGCCGACCGGTGGGCACGGGACGTTCTCCATTGCCCATACTGCCATGGCTATGAAGTTCGCGATCAGCAGCTGGGCGTCTTGGGAGGTTCACCCGAGACAGTCCGTTACGCACAGATAGTCCGTCAGTGGGCCAAGGATGTCGTGCTATTCGTGCCGGCCGGGTTCCTCACGACCCTGCAGCGTTCAGAACTGGTCGCCCGCTCCATCGGACTCGTCGAAGGTAATGTCAGCCGGATCCTGGTTGAAGATGATCATCTGCACGGTATCGAAATGGAAGACAACCGTGTCATCCTGCGGGACGCGCTGTTCGTGCCACCGCGCTTTGTACCGAACAACGATCTCCTTGTCGGCCTCGGCTGCGACATCGACGAAACCGGCTGGGCCGTGAAAGACGGCACAGGCCGGACCGCTGTGCAGGGTGTGTGGATAGCGGGAAACGTAGCGAATCCTCGCGCCCAGGTGATCACCGCAGCCGGTGAAGGATCCGCTGCCGCAATAGCCATTAACGCCGAGCTCGTCGGCCTGGACATCCGGAGCGCCGTGAAGGCCTTCAACATGGGCTTTTGACCCAACTCCTTCTCCACCTAATACACACCCAAACATTAACCAAAGAATTGAGCGAACATGTCCAATGCCCCAGTGACCACCCGCCCTACACCGCCGACAAAACACCAGCTTGCGCTGATGATTTGGCTCGCCGTATTCCCGACACTGACAGTTATCAACCTCGCGTTCGGAGATTTGTTGGCCCTTCTGCACCCGGTCCTCCGCACCTTCGTGCTCGCCACGGCAGCTGTCCCAATCGTCATCTACGGGATCATGCCGCATCTGCACCGGATACGCGCCCGACTACTGAACCGGACCACAAGCTAAAACACTTCCGCTCCGGACGACCTACGCCTCGAGCCAAGGTGCCCGCACCACGGTCTGCATCCATCCTAAAAAGGACGACAGGCGACTTTTTCTCCGTCGAATAGAAAAGATTAGGAACCCAATGGATTTGCCTGCTGGCCAACCAGTCAGGCCAGTCCCCGCCGCAGGAGGATCCCTTGGCGACGCCGCAGGCCCGCTGGCACCGGCGGGGCCGGGGGGCAACGGCCACCCGGCCCCGAACCACCCTTCTAAAAAGAAACGTGACAAAGCAGTAGGAGGAGTGAGAAGTCGAAATTCAGGAAGCACAACTAAATGGCAGCATTTTTGCTGCATGCCTCGTGGGAGTTGCAGGTATCGCGCTACTCCTGGTCGCCGGTTTTCGCGCCATCGCGCACTAACCCAACTATCCGCCCGGTCACGGTTCGGCTATCGGACACCGTCCCGACGGCTTCTTGCATCTGGGACAAGCCAAGATGCCCGGTGAAGGATCGGTTTGATGGAGTCGCGGCGGCGTCCCGGGCCGGCGAACCTGCGACACCATGACGCGGTCATCGGCAAGCTACGCGCGGCCGGCTTCGACATCGCAATGGTGGCACACGCTTATTCCCTCCTGGACGGCTACATTTACGGCTTTGCCCTGACCAAGATGAACGTGCCCTTCGAGAACCCAGCAGAAATAGGTGCGATGGCCCAGGACATGTTCGAACCGTTCCAGCGAACGACTACCCGAACCTGGCAGAGTTCGTCAGGACCACGTTTTGATACCCGGCTACGCCTACGCAGAGGAATTCGAGTACGGCCTCGAGCTGATCCTGAACGCACTGGAAGTGGCGCTCCAGGCAGATTAACCAAGCCATGCCCTCTTGAGAGAGCTTTCAACAAGTGGTCTTTTGACGTGGTGAGCGAAAGATGGGCTGCTGGGTATACGGACCAGGGCCCTGCAGGTGCGGTGCTGCGGCTATTGGTGGTGCGGGGCCCTTGGCTGGTGGAGCCGTCCGCTTTGTCTCCGCGCGTACCCACACCTGCAGCTACCTGTTGCTTCGCTGCCCGGGCCTTGATGTCCAGCCCTGCCGGTGCAGCCGCTCGAACCCGTCGAGGAGCAGGTCAAGGGCGAACTCAAACTCGAATTGGTCGTCGCAGCCATGCCCGACGACTGAACCGTCGTCGTGGGCAGCCGATGCGGCGATGGTGGCAATGTTCGGGTAGAGCTCGGCCATCCGCCGCAGCATCACAGTCTGGGCTTCCGGTGGGACCGCGGCTTGCTTGGCCGCAGTCGGCATGGCGGGGTCGTCGAAGAGCTCCTGTGTGAATCCCCACATGCGTCCGCCAAGGGCGTGCATGACGTGATGGGTGAGATCGGTTGAGAAGCCGCCGGCAAGGAACATGGCGATGAAGGAATCCATGTACGCGAGGACGGCAGGGGTTTTGGTGGTGCGCGTCTCGATGGCCCGGCGCGCCCACGGGTGCTGCTGCAGCGCATGCCGCGCCGATAGTACCCTCAGCCGGACAGCGTCTTTCCAGTCCGCGCCGATTTCGGGAGGGTCTATCCCGGCGATGATGATTTCCACCATTCCGTCGAGGAGTTCCTCTTTGTTGGAAACGTGTTTGTAGAGCGCCATCGGCACTACCTCAAGCTCTTGGGCGAGCCTGCGCATGCTGAACGAATCAATGCCGCCCTCGTCGGCCAAGGAGACGCCAGCCCGCAGGACACGGTCCCGGTTGAGGCGGACACGGCGGCCCATGTCGAGCTTTTCCGTCACTTCCCGCACCCTTTCTGTCATTCGCCAACGGCCTATTGGCGGGAGTACAGCGTACACGTTACCGTCCTTTGCCCGAGGTAACCCCGTACACCGCCATCATCGAGGAGGAACGGCGACCCTTCAAGGATCATCACCAGAGAACAGCACCCTGTTCGAGCCGGTTGGGGAGTTTATCCATCGGGGATATCGGGGTGCAAAGCGAACGCCGGGGTCGAGGCGCGGGGTTAGCGCGCCGCCAATTCAGCGGGCCGATTGGCGGCGATCCGCACCATGTTGCCGCGCTTTCGCCCGGCGGCCACATAGCGGTGTGCCTCCGCGGCGTCGGCCAGGTCATATGTGCCACCGATGACGGGCCGGTACTGGCCGGACTCCGCGACGCCGACGACGAAGGCTAGGTTCTCTGTCGCCGTGATCGTGCCCACGCTTGTGGTGATGAGCTTTCCGCTCCTGCGGCTTCGGATGGAGGCGAGTGCGATGACCTTGAGATCGGAGGTGACCGGCAGCAGTGCCCAGCCAGGCTTCAATGAACGCTCGACCCGCTCGAAGCCCGCGGTGCCTGCGCAGTCGACGATCACGTCGTACTCGACTCCTTCGGCGGTGAAACTGCGGCGTGTGTAGTCGATGACCCGGTCCGCCCCGAGCGATCTGACGAGCGCCGCGTTGCCACCGCTGCACACAGCTACGCCCAAGTGTTTCGCCAGTTGCACCGCCGCCGCGCCGACCGCACCGGATGATCCGCTAACGAGCACCGAGTCGCGCGGGTTGATAGACACCCTATTTAGGAAGCAGCGCGCGGTGGCGCCGCCGAAAACGAGCGTGACGGCCTCTTCGCGCACACATACGTACTCGGCGTGACCACTGAACTGCGACCCGAGCATCGCGGCCACCTCATGGCCCGGAGCGCATTGGGTAACGCCAGCACCCACCGACTCGACTACGTTGGCGACATCCATTCCTAGGATCGGTTGGCGCGGCCGGAAGAATCCGAAGGCGAGGGATGTGAGCATTCCGAGGCCAGCCGTTACGTCGCGGCTGCGTGCACGGTAATCGGCCGTGCTGACGGTGCTCGCGTGCACTTTCCCCAGTACCTCGTTACGGGCGGGCGCGGGCATCGGTACCTCGGTCACCTCAACCACTTCCGGCGGTCCGAAGCGCCGGACTGTCGGCCCTCATCGCGCGGCTGCGGCGACGTCGGTACGGGCAGCAGGAGCGGTGAGGATACTCACCGGGCGGAATCCCTTGACGATGAGCCATACGGCGAGGGTTAGCTCCCACGCGAATACGGGGAGGGCGACGACGAGGCCGAGGTTGGACATCTGCTCATAGACGCCGAACATCACGGCGATCGCGGAGATGAGGACCAGTACGCCGCCTACCAGCCCGAGAACGGCGATCGCGCGGGGCACCAGACGGGATGAGTACATCAGGGAGGCCAGGAGCAGGGAGGCGGCGCCGAGGGCGAAGTTGGGTCCGAACAGGAACGTCCAGTCGTGCAGGGCCACAAGCGAGGAGCCGATGGTGGAGAGCGTGGCCGAGTCGGCGTCTGGTGTTCCGGCGAATTGCCGGCGAAGCGTGACGATGGACAGCAGGCTGAGGATTCCAACGAGGATGACCGCTGCCTCCAGCACACGGGCCGCGACAAAGGCAAGCGCGACCCCCTCGTTCTGCCGCTTCAGGATCGGATACAGCGCAACGGCGGTGCCGACGGCGGCGATCACCAAAAGCAGTTCGAAGAGTGCGCCGAGGAGGATCGTGTCGTCCGCGCCGGCGCTGGTGATGTAATCGGCGCCGCTCAAAATCGGAGTGTAGAGAGCGGCTCCCGCGATTGCGCCCACCTCAGTGAGCAGGAACAGCACTCCGGTAACGACGGCGGTTGGTCTGAACAGGTCCATTATGACTCCCAAGAGATGGGGTGTACAACGTACACCTTCTATGGAGAAGGTAAGGTGTACGCCGTACTCCTGTCAAGCCGTCCCGCAGATGACAGGCACAGTGAGGTGTCGAAACGGAACCCGGCGGTGGCTGAACTGCGGGCGGACATGTCGATTCGCCCTCGCCCGGCCGACGGGATCGGCATCAATGCGCTCAGGATGCGCAGGCTCGTTCACAGGCTAGCCCGGGGTTTTCATCAGTGTTTGGGCTGACGGGTGTGTTTAAGAGACGAAAAGGTGCTCTGACAAGGGAAAATAGGGGTGTCTACGCCGTTATTTCCGTGTCTTGAAGGAGCACCTTTTCGATGCACCAGCCTACCAAGGTCTTCCCGTCCGTCCCGGTCACTTTCACCGGCCAGTCGCTGGTCTCCCATGCCGGTGCCAGGATCCTGACGTCATTCATCGACGCTCCCTAGAATCCAAGCATCTGTGCCGGCCCTTCCTGGTTTTTCCCTCTGCAAAGGAAATCTGTGGTTCAGCTTAGCTGAACGGTTTGTGGTGCTGCCGCGGCCTGGTACCTCGTTGTTCCTGGTCCCGCGGGTGGTGGTGTGCCGGTCGCGTTGTCGCGGTTAATGGCGGTCCGGCGCTGGTGAGTGGCTGCTGCGGTTCGCCCCGGGCGGCGGACCGCCCGACGTGCGGCAGGTTCCGTGCCCTACGAATGGGTGGGCCGGGCGGCTGTATTGGGGGATCAGCCGCCCGGCCCACTTCAAATTATTTTGGCGGTGTGGTCCCGCAACGGGTTCCAGCCCCACCGGTCTGTGTCCGCCCCGGTCCTGGCTCCGATCATTTCAGTGGCGACTTTGCCGTCGTAGCCGCTGGCGGTTTCGGGGTCGTGGGTGATGGCGTGGACAGTGAAGTACTGCCAGCCCTTCGGCGCGGTCTTGCGGGAAAGCAGCGCCTTCACAAACTCACGCCTGACCTTGGTAGCGGATTCCATCTCGCGATTATTGGCTATCAGGGCCTTCCGCTCGGCTTTCTGTTCCTCGGTCATCGGGCCTTTCCGGGCCTGGGTGCCCCCGTCGTAGCGTTCGTACTTCGGGGTGAAGCCCAGGTCCTTCCACCCGGTGATGACGGGCTTCGCGTTGTGCTGGCCCCGGTAGTCGGTGCTGATCATGTAGGCGTTGGCATCCTCGTCGGTGGCCGGTTCCCCGTCGGCCCGTTTGGCGGCTGAGACATACAGGTTCTCTTCGTTGGCGTAGTGTCCGGCGTCCTCCACGATGGTCGCCCCTTGGGCTTCCAGTTCCTCGATCAGTGCGGCGAGGGCGGCGGCGCTGTCGCGGCGGTCGCGCAGCAGCTGCGCGACGTGCAGGAGCTGATCGGGTTCGTCCGCGATGACGGACTCTAATTCCTCGGTCGCGTCCTGGTTCCCTTCAAACTCGGCCATGATCAGGGCTTCATCGATGGTGTATCCCTTGCCCAGGGCGACGGCTCCGGCGTTCGAGGATTTGGCTTTCAAGGCCCCTTCCACCGTGGTCTTCGTGCGCCCGGTCTTCTTGGCGATCGCGGCGGCGGAGACGCCGATCAGCGACAGCTGGTGGTAGGCGTCCGCTTCTGTCAGTTCGGCGCGTGGTAGGCGTCCGCTTCGGTCAGTTCGGCGCGCTGGATGTTCTCCACGACCTGCGTGACGATGCGCTCGGCTTCCTCGGGGGACTCGATGATCATCACCGGGATGCTGGTGCGCCCGGCTTCGACGGCGGCGCGGGTGCGGCGCTGTCCCATCAGGACATGCACGCCTCCGTCGTCCTTGCGGTGGGCAATCACGGGTTCCATCACGCAATGTTCCTTGATGCTGGCGATGAAGTCAGCTGTCAGGGCGGCGTCTTTGCGGACGTTGATGTCCACGGTCAGGGTGGCCGGGTCGAGCAGTTCGAGGGTGGGTGTGGTGTTCATGGTGTTGCTCCTTTTGCAGAGGATTCCCGTGGGTGGGGCGGCTCAGGTGACCGGCCAGCTTCCCCTCTTCCCCCGTTGATGCTCCTATAGTCGTCAAATCGGACTTCGAGCGAGGGTGGGGGCTTCAAGGTTCCCCGCGGACCGCTCGGGTTTGGAGGTCATAGGGCAGCTCGGCACACACCTTATGAGCGGGCCAGCGGCGTCACCACCCAGATGTACCCCGGAACTCCTTTTTCCTCGGCGACACCGCCGAGAGCGAAACTACCGATGCCCCCCGCCGCGCTCATCG
The DNA here is from genome assembly GCF_040547005.1 of Arthrobacter sp. UYCu712. Taxonomy (NCBI): domain Bacteria; kingdom Bacillati; phylum Actinomycetota; class Actinomycetes; order Micrococcales; family Micrococcaceae; genus Arthrobacter; species Arthrobacter sp. UYCu712. The sequence continues at coordinate 8,063 of NZ_JBEPOZ010000032.1, read as the reverse complement.
AGTTGGCCATCGAACTCTTCCCCCTGCAGCAACTCACCCCGTAGAGAGCCGGCGCTTGTGACCTGCCCTTATGCTAAGGAAGAGCCGTGTAAGACAGGACCTTGAGGAGGGCGCCATGGACGACCTGCCATCCGCCCTTGCCACAATGTTTACTTGGCTCGGTGACGGGGCAGTGGCCTTTGCGGCCAGGTGGTTTCGCCGTCTACGCCGCAAATGAGCGCGCCTCGATCTCAAAGAGGCCATCGGCAGGCGAGAGAACCTGGTGACGACTGAACTCTTGTTCAGGGCAGGATGAGTACTTGATGCTCAGTTTCGCTAGCCAAGCTCAGAGCGGTGGTGCGCAAACAGGCGAGGGTGAGGTCTACGGCTTCCGCCGTTCGGCCCGTGCTGTGAGGTGCAAACCGACGTCGATAACATCGAAGGCGGCGACTTCGATGTGGCCCTGGAGATAGCCGGAGAAGTCCACAAGCAAGTCTTGGCACTCTCGGCGGCACGCCCATGAGCGGGCATCTCTCTGTCCTAACTTTTAGCCCTGTCGAATCGGGATTTGGGCTGTTTGCTCCGTCAGCCATTGGCGGTAGCTTGTGGCGAGGGCGTCGTTACGGGCAAGGCCTCGTTCCAGACTGGAAATTTTGGAAGGCCAATGTCCGAGCGCGCGGGCTGCGGTCGTGATGGTGAACCCGAGCGTGGTGCGCATCTGACGCAGGTCGGCGTTGCTTGGTGCCGGCTGGGGGTTGGTGATCTGGGGGTGGAGTTCCCGGGCTGCGTAGCGTTTGAGGCACCTCATGATTTCCCGTTTGCTCTTGCCCTCCGCGGTGCGCTTGGCCACGTAGTCCTTGGTCCGCTGGCACGAGCCCATACGCACCAGTACCACCTGATGCAGGGCACGGTTGGCATTGCGGTCACCGCCTCTGCTGAGCCGGTGACGGGTCGTTTTTCCCGAGGACGCGGGTATGGGCGCGACCCCGACGAGGGCGGCGAACTGGGCCTCATTCCCGAGACGGTCCGGATTGTCCCCAACGGTGACCATGAGCTGGCTGGCGACTTCCGTTCCCACACCTGGAAGGTCACAGAGCATCGGCGCGTAGGTATCAAGGATTTCCCGGAGCGCGGCGTCCGCGGCAGCTATTTCTGCCGCGAGGGACTGGCAACGGGTGGCCAGGGCCTTCAACGCCAGCAGACACACGTACTCAGGGTCAGCAAGATGGCCCGAAGGTCTGGAGCGCTGCAGGGCCGTGATCATCGCCGAGGTTCCCAGCCCCCGGTATTTCGCCCGGAGGTTGTCCGAAGCCGACACGAGAAGACCCTTGATCTGATTGATTGCCGCGGTGCGGGCCTTCACTGCCGAGGTGCGCCCGGCACGCAGGATACGCAGGCATTCCACGGGACCATCCTTGGCCTTCGGGATCGATTTGGCCCGGCCGTCGAGTACCGATTGAGCGGCCTGGTAGGCGTCCAACGGATCGGATTTGCCCTTCAGCCGGCGCGCGGCCCGGTTCGGGCGGTTCACCTCCAGCACACACAGACCTTCACCACGCAGGGTCCTGGCGATTTCGGCCCCGTAAGAACCTGTCCCTTCGACCCCTACTGCGGCGACAGGGCCGTAGCTGGTAATGAACTCCACGATCTTCCGATACCCGGAACCCACGGCCAGGAATTCCTTATCCGCAAGGGGCTTGCCGTATTCGTTGATGACAGCCACATGGTGCGTGTCGGCATGGGTGTCGATACCTGCGATGACTTTAGTTGTTTCGTTTGCCAAGATGGAAAGGTGCCCCTCAGTCGCGTGATCAATGGCTGATTGATTGGGGGCACGGGCCAGGTGGGCAGACAAAACGGTAATGGGACTGGTCGAATCAGGCTCCTGACTTGTTCAATGGGTAGTGGGATGCCGCAGGATCTGCAGTCTTGTAGTGTCCAGGGTGTCTGCCGGCACAGGTCCGCAAGCTCCTTGCCGCCGGGTCCGTCCCTGCTGGCTCACTGATAGCGTGCCGCGCCGCTGACACCCGCCCGGGGCGTGGCTCGACAGAGGCATGCAAAGACTTCAAGTCAGGGTGCCCGCCACGGGTGAACCATCACAGACGTCGGCGTAAGGACCCGGACATGATCGTCATCGGCATCGACCCCCACAAATCCTCCATCACCGCAGCAGCCATCGATCCCTCGGGCAACCAGCTTGCGGTGCGGCGCTTCGTCGTCAACTCCGGCACCACCCGGCAGCTGCTCGGCTGGGCCGCGCAATGGCCCGAGCGCAGATTCGCCATTGAGGGCGCCAACGGGCTGGGCCGGGGAACCGCCCAGATCCTCGTCGCGCACGAAGAGCACGTAGTGGATGTTCCCTCCACACTGGCCATGAAAGTCAGGGTCCTCTCCACCGGCGGCGGCCGGAAGAGCGACCCGGCAGACGCCTTCGCGGTCGCCGTAACAGCCCTGCGGCAGGTGAACCTGCGCCCCGTCGCAGCCGAAGACCAGACCACGATTCTGCGCCTGCTGGCCGAACGACGCGACGATCTGGGCCACGAACGCGCCCGGCTGCTAAACCGCCTGCACCGGCTCCTGCGCGAGCTCATCCCAGGCGGCGTCGAACCCGGCCTGAGCGCCACCAAGGCCGGCGCCGCGCTGCGCAGGGTCCGGCCTAGGCCGTAGCTTTGCGAGATGACTACAAGACATTGCGGAGCCTGCAACAGTGACATCGATCTGACGCTGGGTCCGCATATTCACGACCCGAAGTACTGTCCGGAGTGCGAGCTGTCTCTTCCTGCGGCGCAGTTTCCCGTGTGGCACTCCAGCGTCGACGGCAGGCGCAGCAAATGCGAGAAGTGTCTGGATGGGAAACCATCGAAGAAGCCCCAGCGCTCCGTCTCTCGCGAGATGCAGTTCGAGGAAGAATCGGCTCTACTCAGACAGCACAACTATCGGTGGGTCCGGCGTCGGTCAAGACCTGGCACGGTCGGCAGCGAGTGGGACCTATTCACTCCTGACGGAACGGAGATATCCAAAGATGAAGCCCTGGCTCAGATCCGGAGGATTGACCCGTTCGATCCTCCGTGGTGAAGGCAGCGGAGCCCGAAGGTCTGCCCATGAGCACGTCCGTCGGGAATTCACCGCGGCGGAACCGGATCGGCTGTCATGGGGTCGCTTCAGAAAACGGAAAAAATCGTACGGCAGGTTTTGCGGATCGTCGTAGTGGCCTGTATTTGCCGGGTTTGATGTGGTTGGTGCGGGGCGTCGCCGGCCCGTCTGGGGTGCGGAAAGACTTCCAGACGGGGGACTCCTTTGGGGTAGAAACCGATCAGTCATTGACAGTCAACGTCCGCCTTGGGCTGCCGCTACGGGCAGCCCGGGCTTGTTTATTGTCGGGACCGGATACCTGTCTGCGCAGATGGGGTCTGTCGTCCTTCATCGTTATGACCCAACTGTTGACTGCCGGGTGCTCTGGTCGGAAACTGGGCACAGGCACCAGGAGGCGCGATGTGGGGACATTGACTTGGATAATCGTCCTGCTCGTTCCGTCGCTGGCCTTTTTCTTGTACCTGATCTTCGAAAATATTCGTATCACTCTCCCGACGTAAGGCGTTGGGGCTCCCTCCGCTAGGAATCACCCCCCGTCGCTTTAAGATCCCCCGGCGCAGGACAGTAGCCACAGATGGTGGGCATGAATCCTGGAACGCCGGCCTTCACCGGCTGACGGATCAGGAACGCTCTTCGTTCAAATGACGGTGGCTTAGCGTGCTGATCAGGCAGCCAAAACTACGCTGGGAGTGTCCGGACTTCCGGGCAGCGGGCGTGGTCCGGTTGCTGCCGGGGGTGTGCAGGGCCGCTGTGCGGACTGCCTTCGGCTACAGTACCGGCATGAGCGTGGAAAAACCTGCCTTGCCTGACGTGCACGTCATCCTGGAGCACATGGTCCAGACCCTGGCCACAGGCACGGAACGGATCCAGCAGCGTCTGGCGGATGCGTACGCTTTCAGCCGTTTCGGCGCTGAGATGACGCAGGGGGATCTTCCGCCGGGGATCCATTCCCTGCAGCTTGATCTGCGGGCAGCACTTTCGACGGTGCACGACGCGGAGCGGGGCAGCGCAACCGCCAGCGGCGCCTTGCTCACCGATGACCAGTGCGTCATTTTCGCCCTGAGGATCCTCACCGCGGAACGCGAGATGCGGAAGCTTCCCAACGAAAATCCGAAACGGCACTAGCCCGCACGACCGTCCATCAGCTACAGGCACCGCCTGATGGCGACGCAGGCAAAGAGGGCAGCGGGCGGGCGTGCCGTTCCCGGGATCCAACGGCAGCGACGCCGGCGCCTGAATCCGTCGCCGATAGGTCTTCCGCGGCGCCAACGGCAGACGCTGCCCGGGATCCGCGAGGAAGCAAAGGCAGGTATCCCGCGAATTCATGATCGGTCGTGGGGACCGCGGGGAGTACGGCGCTTCTGCCGGTCTGAACGCTGCACCCTCTTGGGATGGCAGTCAGACGAATTACGGTGTTGGTGGACGATGTTGACGGCTCGCCCGCGGTTGAAACAGTGACGTTCGCCATGGACGGCAGCACCTATGAAATCGACCTCAATGAGGCTCACACCACGCAATTGCGCGATGCTTTGCGCCGTTACGTGGAAGCCGCCCGCAGGACAATAAAGTCCCGGGGCAAGGTCCGTCCGGCGGATCAGGGAAGGGGAGGAAAATCCACCCAGGTCCGTGCCTGGGCCAAAGAACAGGGACTGCCCGTCAGCGACCGTGGCAGCATCCCGGCAAACGTGCTGGAAAAACACGTAGCGGCCCACTGACAGACCACCCGGAATCTATGTGGTGCCTGCCTGCATGTTGCGGGCGGCAATGGGGTCCAGGAACTGCGGTGTTCCCGACCCGGTGGGGTTTTGGCCGGCCGGCCCGGTGTTGTTGTTGTGGTTGATGAGGCCGTCGATCTGGTGCAGGATCCATTCCCGTACGGCCTGCTCTTCCTCCCAGGATTCGACGTACGTCCAGCGGGCGGAGATTTCATCTCGGAGTTCGGGCAGTGTCTGGCGTTGGACGCCGCGGCGGAACTGATCGGTGATGGATTCGCGCGCCTGGCGGCGCTGTTCGTCGTTCCATTGTTCCGGAGGAACGATGGAGCCGGATTCGTCGCGGATGACCGCGCGGGGACGTTGGTTCATCGGGAGCACCTGGATCAGCATCCTTCCCTTGCCGGGTTTGTGTGGTCGTGCCGGTTCCAGTATGGCTGCTCACTCCTGGAACCGAATCGGCGGCCATCCCGGTGAAGCCGTCACCCCTTGGACGCTTCGCCCCGGCGTTCAGGACCCGCCGTTGCCCCGGCGCCGGTAAGCGAAATACGCCAGCGAGCCCGCCGCGGCGAGAAACAGAAAGCCGGCCAGAATCGCCGAGACGACATCCGGCCCGGACAGCAGCACGGCGACGCCTCCGGCCAGACACGCCGGGGGAAGGAGCACAGCCGCGATCCAGAACCAGGGGCCCTGCCGGCGCGGCCCGGACCGGCCGCCCCCGGGCCCGGTCACCGGTCCCCCGGCCGGCCCGGGAACCGGCCCGGTGCCGTGGGGCGTTTACGCATCCGACCCGCCCGCCCCCCAGAGCCGGCGCCACAGGTCGCGTTTGCTCCGCGCCAGGGCATTGATGACATCCTGCCCGGACCCGGCAGCCTCCGCCACGCCCAGAACCCGGCCGATCTCACGCCACGGTGTTCCGGCGGCAACAGCCCCCTGGATCGCCTCACCCAAGGCCTTGTCCGCGGCCGTTGAGGCACGGCAGCATTCACGCAGATCCTCCACCGGATCCTGCCCCCGGCGTCCCCGCCGCCGCAGGTGCATCCGGGCCCCAAGTCGTGACGGACGGACCAGCTGACGGTGTGTGAACATCCCTGCCCCCTCTCCCCGGGGTCCCTCCACCTTCAGGCTAAGCCGAGCGGATGAACCGCACCAGTGGCCCAAAGGCTTCCGTGGGTGAGAATGTCAATCTGAATTGAGCCCACTCTGGTGGGAAATCGCAGCTTGACTTGAGCCCACATGGGCGCGCTGCTTAGTTGTCCACTCTCGAAATCCTTCGGGGGTTATGGCAGTGATGGGCGTGGCACCTGCCGGGCGGGAGGATGTGTGGGCGATGCCGCCGAGCTCGGGTGCGTGGGGATGGGGCCTCCTCGGTAGTTCGGGTGGACGATCGTGTCTCTGCAGGTGAGGCAAGCAGCATTGGACAGAATAGTCTCTGTGTAGATAATCTCTGTATAGATTATCCAGAAGGAGGCCACTCATGTGGGAATACGAGAACAGCATCGAGACCAGCGCCACGCCCGAGGCGATCTGGCGACTCTGGGCCGATGTTGAGAATTGGGGCGCCTGGAACGCCGAGATCGAGAAGATCGAGATCAGCGGCCCGTTCGCGGCAGGCACACAGATCGCGATGACGCCCCCGGGGGACGATCCAATACTCCTGCTCATCGCCGAGGCGGTCGAAGACAAACTGTTCGTCGACGAGGCCCGCTTCAACGGCCTCCAGCTGCGCACCACCCACCGGATCGACAGGATCGATCAGGACCGGATCCGGGTGGTGTACCGGCTGGAGATCACCGGTACCGGCGCCGACGAAGCCGGCCCGAAGATTGGTCCGGGAATCACCGCCGACTGGCCCGACACGATGACTGCGCTGGTAAGGCTGGCTCGGGGCTGATGCCCCTCAGCCCCGGCGGCAGCCCCGGATTCCTGCTCTGGCACGCCACGCTGCGCTGGCAGCGCGACATCGCCACGGCTCTGGCCCCGCTCGGTCTCACCCATGTGCAGTTCGTGTTGCTCGCCTGCGCCTGGTGGCTCAACACCCAGGGTGAGCATCCAAACCAGCTGGCCCTGGCCCGCCAAGCCGGCACCGACGTCAAGATGACCTCCCAGGTCTTACGAACGCTGGAAGGCAAAGGACTCATCGAGCGTGAAGTCGACCCGGTCGACACCCGCGCCAAACGGCTGCACGTCACCGAGGCCGGAGCCGACTTGGCGCCACGCGCAATTGCCGCCGTTGAGCTCGCCGATGCGCAGTTCTTCCGGCCGGTGCCCCTCAACGACGCGGCAACAATGCTGAGTCGCCTGGCCTATCCCGAAACCTGAAACGCAGTCACCGACAACCGCGCGGGCGACCACCTGGACGATTTACTGGCCAGACTCTACCGATACACACCCGCCGACCGATCAGAAGAATCCTTCAAATGACTTCTGTATCCAACTTCTAAGCGTCGGTGAGTTGTTGGTTTTTGGTGAGGGCGAGGCGGTAGGAGTCGGTGCCTGTTTCGATGATGGTGGCTTTGAACGTGAGGCGGTCAACGATCGCTGCGCAAAGGCGTGGGTCGGTGCAGGTCTTGGTCCAGCCACTGAAGGATTCGTTGGTCGCGATGGCCACGGATGCCTTTTCCTCGCGTTCGGTGAGGACTAGGAAAAGTATTTCGCCGCCGCCTAGACCACCGCCCTGACACCCGGCCAAGTCACCACGCACTACAACGCCGGCCGCTGACGCCGTGGTAACGGCCTCCGTCATAGCCGCACCCTGACCATGATGCGGAGGCCCCGGGTCTTCCCCTGCCTGCCGCCTCTGATCAATAATCACACCGTAGACCCGACGAACGAGGAGCCTGACTCATGACCACCCGCCTCAACCCCTACCTTGGATTCCGCGACACGGCCCGGCAAGCGATGGACTTTTACCAGACAGTGTTCGGAGGCGAGCTGACCCGGAGCACCTTCGGTGAGTACAACGCCAGTGACGCACCCTCCGAACAGGACAAAATCATGCACTCCACGCTGACCAGCGACAGCGGACTCGTGCTCATGGCATCCGACACCCCGAACAACATGGACTACAGGCCCGGCAACAACTACTCGGTCTCCCTCAGCGGCGATGACGACGCCGAACTCCGCCGCTACTGGGACAAACTCACCGAGGAAGGTACGGTCACCATGCCGCTCGAACCCGCGCCATGGGGCGACACCTTCGGCATGTGCACCGACCAATTCGGCGTCAACTGGCTCGTGAACATCGGCCCCTCCCAGCCTTAAGCCGGCCAGCAACGG
>NZ_JBEPOZ010000031.1:0-42147 GCF_040547005.1 Arthrobacter sp. UYCu712 | reverse complement strand
GTGTCTGCGTGCCATGATTCGTGAATTTCCTCCTGTGTCCATTCTCGGACACGAAACTCACACAAACACTGGACTTCTACACGGGGACCCAACCAACCTGAATGAATCCAACGCTGCGGAACTCCGTGAAGCCCTGCAACGCTTTACCCAGGCTGCCCGTAAGACTTCCGATGGCCGCGGCCGCCCGGCCGCTCGTAAATCTGGCGGTAGCGGTATCGACACCAAGGCTGTCCGCCTTTGGGCCATCGACAATGGTTTGAAGGTCAACACCCGCGGCCGTATCCAGTCCGACATCATCGAAAAGTACCAGGCTGCCAATTAGGCCAGCACCAGCCAGGAAATGGCTACCGCCTAACGGGTATCTGCCAAGACCAGGCTAAGACTCCACAAACATGATCAGGGTCGGAACTCATTTGGGTTCTGGCCCTGATTTGTTATGAAACCCGTATATCCGCGGCGAAAGATGCGCCGGCTGTCTGAAATGACTTCTTATCGAATTTCTTTGGCCCTCTGCTCCGGGGAGGTAACCGGCGCAGTTGCACCAGCCCGCACATCACAGCCGTGATAAAACGGCCTGACGATCGGCGGCAGTTTCATGCCGGCCAGACGCTTCACGGTCGGGGAAGTCACACGGTTCAGCTGCCCATCGAGGGTCACCTGCAGCCGTGCCGCGAGGATTTCCCGGCGCAGTGTTGTGAACACCTGGTCCTTGCGCGTTGGGTCGTACGTCCTGCGGTAAGTCACTGGTTACCTCCTTGCTGGTTCGATTCTGCACTGGCACTGGCTCAGCCGTCTATGGCACCGAAACTGCTACTGACGGCAGCAGTTACTCCGTCAGGGTCCCAATCGGATCTCAGACTCAGTCGCGCTCCAGGTTGCTTTCAAAGGAAGCCATATTCTCTAGATCCCTGGCACTCTATGCCATCGGGCCCGGAGCCTCTATTCTCTTGCCATGAGAGATGGGGGCAGTTTTTCGCGAGGGGAAGCGCGTCACCGCGTGCGAGTGGCTCATGACTGCTAATAGCACTCCGTCCCATGACAACTACGACGCATTCCTGGCGAGGCTTGACGCCGCCACGACAAGCCTGAGCACACGGGCGGGGTCACTGGATAAGGCGCTGGCGGCAGTCTCGTTGCTCCTGGGACCCTACGAATCCGCCGTCCGGAAATGGGAACTACGGCGTCTCCACGTCGACGAGCAGCTGTCCCGGCACTCCGGCTCGCCGCAGACGTACACCGCACTCAGCGAACTCCATGACGTGGCACTCAAGATGGAATCGATGCTCCGCGGCCGTGCCCAGCGAGTCAAGGAAAAGTTGTCCGTCATGCAAGGACGCCGCGAGGCAATCGACAAGTCGCTGCTGGAGCTTGAGCTGAGCAGAGTCAAGCTGAACTCGTCCCGGATGCTGTCACAGGACCGCGAAGAGTTGAGCGGCATCTTTTCTGAACTGGCCGGCTCCCCCGTTGCCACTGGGGCTATTCCCGACATGGGCCTGCTGAGCGATCTCAAAGAAGCACGCGAGGCAATCATCCTGGCTGAAGCGCTCATGGAAGTGAAGGGGTACTAATCATGGAAATTTCAAGGCGCAATCAGCCCCGCAAGGACACCGTGGCTCTTGTTCGTTGGTCAAAGAAGCCAGGCGAGAACCCCGTTATCAAGTTCATCATGTCCAGTATCTTCGGACTGATCCTGAGCCTGTTCCTGATGATCTTCCTGTCCGGCTTCAGAAGTTTCGGTGCCGTGGTCTTCTTCACGTTCTTCTTCGCCGCGCTTCTCACAGTCCGCACGGTCGGGGCGGAGAGGAAATTCATGCGGGGGCTGACCAAAAGGATCAATGACACGATCGCCGAGGTGACAAGTGACCCCGGCGACCAGCTGTCGGTTAAGCAGTTCAGGCACATGACCAAGAGCGGCGAAAAGCTTCCGCTCCGCGTCAGCGGAGTGCCCGGGTTGAACCTGCATGTGGCCCGGGCTTCGACGCTGGAGAAGAATGCCCCGGAGAAATGGGTGGCGGTCTTCACCGGGGTCCCTCCAGAGAACGGGACCGCCAGCTTCGACCGCCTGGTCGCGGCGGCAATCAATGCCGGCCCCGGGAGCACCGGCACAAACGTCGCCTAGCGCCCTGCCGGGTCCAGGCCCTTGGCGTACGCGGCCTGCCCCACGTGCTGGAGGCAATCGGCAATGGTGCTGACCAGCCGCACCCCGAGCGTGACGGGCGGATCCCAATGAGTGTCGACAATGCGGTCGAAGTCCTCATCGCCGAGGGTTGTCAGGAAATCCACGGTCTGACGGTGGACGGCGTCGTAGTAGTCCAGCAGGAGCTCCGGCGGCGCCTTCACGGCGTCGACCTGGCCGGTCGAATGTCCGTAACCGGTGTCGCGTTCGGCGAGCGGCAGATCGAAGCCTCCGACAAACCCTTGCGAGGTCCAGACTTGTTCCAGGCCGGCGGCGGAAGCCACCTGGGCGTCCTCCACGCGGCTGAGGTGCCAGATCAGCCACGCAATCGAGTTTCCGGTACCGGCGGGCCTCCGGATCAAGGCCTCGTCCGCGGCCCCTTCAAGCGTGGCCGCCACGGTCTCACGGATCCGCCCGAAGGCGTCCAGTAGCAGTTCGTTGGATTTCATCGGGTCCCCTTCACAGTGCTTAGTCGGCGCGTCCCCATGCTTGCACGGGGACCGCCCGCCCGGATAGAACGTGACGAAGCTCCTACCCTGCCGTGGACGGCGGCGGAGTTCTCGAATGGCCCGGCACTTCCTGACACCTCAGCCGCTTCCGATCGGCCCTCCCGAAATCTACAGAATTATCGGGACTCGATCGCGAGTACTTGGGGAGAAAATTCGGATTTGGCGCCGCCTGCCCCGTTGGCAGAATTTATACGGTGGGTGTGGACGATGTCCGCACCCCATTCATGCGGGAGCGCTTCCGTGAACATTCCACCCACCACAGGGAGCACCATGATTTCCGTATCCGGGGTCTCGAAGAGCCATGGCTCCGGGGCGACGGCGGTCCGCGCGCTTGACGACGTCTCGCTGTCCGTCGGCCGTGGCAAATTTTTCGGCGTCGTCGGCCAGAGCGGCGCCGGCAAGAGTACGCTGATCCGCACCATCAATTCACTGGAGCGTCCCGATTCGGGAAGCGTCAGCGTCGACGGCCGCGAGATGACCACCCTCGCCGGCACAGAGCTTCGCGAGGCACGCCACAGCCCTCGATCCCGAAACGACGCGGCAGATTCTTGACCTCATCCGCCAGCTCAGCAAAGACCTGGGACTGACGGTCCTGCTCATCACCCATGAGATGGACGTCGTCAAGCGGATTTGCGACTCCGCCGCCGTCATGACCGGCGGGCGGATCCTGGAGCAGGGGCCCGTGGAACAGCTGCTCACCACCGAGAAATCCCTGCTGGGCCAGGCGCTGTTCCCCCTGGGCGAGATCCCGGAGACGTCCAGCGCAATCGTTGAAATCACGTTCAACGGAGTCAAGACGGACCGGCCCGTCATCGCCCAGCTGGCGCGCAAGCACGGTATCGACGTCGGCATCCTGGGTGCCGCGGTGGAAACCATCCACGGACACCAGACCGGCCGCACCCGACTCGAGCTGCCCGGCGACAAGCGGACCGTGGCCGACGCCGTCGCCGATCTCCGTTCGCAGGGACTCTTCGTGGAGGTAATCAAGTGATCGACCGCAACGACCCGTACTTCTGGTCAGACCTCCTGGACACCATCCTCAAAGGCATGGGTGAGACGTTCTACACCGTGAGCCTGAGCCTCCTGTTCACGGTCGTCTTCGGCCTGGCCGCCGGGGTCCTCCTCGTGACCACCGAATCCGGAGGCCTGCTGGCGAAGCTCTTCGGCAGCCGGGCGCTGGGGCTCATCGTCAACAGGGTGCTGGACGTTGTGGTGAACATCGGCAGGTCCATCCCGTTCATCATCCCCATGATCCTGCTCATTCTCTTCACCCGCCTGCTGGTCGGGTCCTCTATCGGACCGACCCCGGCCATCGTCCCGCTGACCATCGCCGGCATCCCCTTCTTCGCCCGGCTGGTGGAGATCGGCATCCGCGAGGTGCCGGTGGGACTCGTCGAAGCCGCCCAGTCGCTGGGCGCCACCCGATGGACCATCCTGACCAAGGTCATGATTGCCGAGGCCGTCCCGGCCCTGGCCCTCGGCCTGTCCACCACCGTCGTCGGACTCATCGGCTATTCGGCCATGGTGGGCGCCGTGGGCGGTGGCGGCCTCGGGGACGTCGCCTTCCGCTACGGCTACCAGCGTTACAGCCCCGAATACATGTTCGGCGTCGTCATCCTCCTGGTCCTGCTGGTCCAGGTGTTCCAGTGCATGGGCAACTTCGCTGCGCGGCGCCTGTCCCACCGGTAGCTTCCGCCTGCCCCAGATTCCTTCCCCCATCACATTCCATTCTGCGAAAGAGTTCCAATCTTCCGTTCACACATCCTGAAGGGCGCCGCCACCGGTGTGGCCGCCGTCCTTGCCCTGTCCGCCTGCGGCGCGAGCACCTCCAGCGCGCCGGCCGAGACCATCAAGGTGGCTCTCCGTGGTTCGTGGTGATTTTCACTGCGCGGTGAATGTTCAGGCCGCTGTTCGGGCGGCGCTTCTGAGCATAATGCGGGTGGTGTAGTTTCGGCCATTGACGAATCCGCGTCCGGTTCGTTTCAGGTGTTTGATGGCGGTGTTGTTCGCTTCGACTTTCGCTGTGGTGGCGCCGGTGACGATGAGGACTTCGATTTCGTTCCACCAGCGGCACACGGTGCGCCAGAGTCTGGTCGTCTCGGGCTGGTCAGCTTCTTCGACGAGTTCTTGAAGCCGGGTCTTCGCGGCAGCGGCGTCTTCGAGCGAGCCGGTGCGCAGCAGCGTGCGGAGCTGCTCTTTGACGTTCCACGCTGCCTGCAGCCTTCCGGTCGGATCGTCGAGGTCGAAGACTTGGCTGAGTCGTTCGCTGCCCCGGTCTGAGAGTGTCTCACCGGCCCGGAGCAGGAGCCGGCGGTTGGCCCAGACCGGGTCGGTGGTGCGTCCGCGCCGGCCCTTGGTTTCCTGGGTCAGGCGCTGGCGGACTTCGGTGAGCATGTTGTTCCCGAGCAGGACCAGGTGGAAGGCGTCGACCGAGACGGCGGTGCGGGGCAGCCACATCCGCAGGGCCTTGCGGAACGCAGCCGACGGGTCGATCGCGACGACCTGCACGCCGAGCCGCCATTCAAGCGGGCGTTTGAACAGCCACTCGCCGACGCCCTTGTGGTCCCGGCCGTCGACCACACCGAGGACCTGCCCGGTGTCCAGATCCACGATCGTGGTCATCCAGGGCTCGAAGCGTGTCCAGGCATTGGTGGCGGGGTCCTTGAAGAACCGGACGGAACGGAACCGGTGCTCGTCGATGCCCAGCATCCGTGGACGCAGCCTGTCCACGTCCGGAAGCCTGGTCGCCGCCAAGTTCAGGGCCCGCTGGACCAGCCACCACGAAACGCCGTGCGCCGCTGCGGTCTCCGCGGCGGCCCGGCCGGAATCAATGACCGCGGAGACAAGCATGTTCCGCAGCCGGCGGGTGGAACGGGCCAGGCGCGGGACCTCGAGGGTGGCTTCGAAGTACGTCCCGCGGGGGCATTCTGATTCATCACAGAAGAATCGGTGCTTGGACCAGACGACTTCCACCGGTCCGGCGACGGGAATATCGCGGACCCGCTGGAGGCGCCGTGAGTGTCGGCGGGTGCCGATCACACCGCAGTCCGGGCACCCGGATTCGATGGTGCTCTCGACCAGGATTCTGCGCTGGCCGAAGCCCAGAATCTCGGTTGAAAGAACGCGGTAGTCAGGCCGGTTGAAGATGGCGGTGGCAGCGTCAGGGCACCGGGAAGTAAGCTCGGTCAAGGCTCGTAGTCCTGTCATCGATGAATGCGTCAAGAACATCCATCACAACAGGGCTACGGGCCCTTCACGTCTAAGACACGAGCCCCAATTCACCACCAACCACGGAGAGCCATCAAGGTGGGCGCCCTGGCCGTGCCGGCCGGGGACATGCTGAAGCATGTCCAGCGGGAGCTCGCTCCGAAGGAGGGCCTCACCGTTGAGTACAAGGAGTTCAGCGACTACAACACGCCGAACCCGGCCGTGAGCGACGGCGACATTGAAGCCAACCTGTTCCAGAACACCACGTTCATGGAGACGTACAACAAGGCATCCGGCAAGAACCTCGTCAGCGTCGGCAAGGTGTACCTGCCGCCGATGGCCCTGTACTCCAATGACGTGCCGAACCTGGAGGCCCTGCCCGACGGCGCCTCGGTCGCCATCCCGGATGATCCCACCAACGAGTCCCGCGCCGTGAAGCTGCTGGCATCCAAGGGACTCATCGAGGTCACCGAGAACCCGATCACGCTCAAGGATGTCAAGGCCAACCCGAAGAACCTCAAGTTCACGGAGATCGAGAACGCCAGCCTGCCGCAGGCGCTCAACGACAAGGACGCGGCCATCGTGACCCTGGCGTTCGCCCTTCCCGCCGGCCTGACCGCTGACAAGCAGCTGCTCGTCGAGGGCAAGGACAGCGCCTACTACAACGTCCTGGCTGTCAAGGCCGAGATGAAGGACGATCCCCGCGTGCAGAAGCTGTACAAGATCCTGACGTCCGAGGACATGAAGGACTTCCTGCAGACCAAGTTCAAGGGCCTGGTAATCCCGGCCAGCTGATTGGTTCCATCCCCACCTCGGGCCTTCCGGCCTATTCCGGGAGGCCCGAGTGGTTTAACGTGAGCTCGCCTGGTTCCTGCGGCCAGGGTTCGCCCGTTCATCTGTCACGTAGACCCGCCATCCCGCACGTGGCCTAACGATGCCAACTTCGTCTGCGCGAAGAGCGCGATCCTCAAACCAGTTGAAGTGGCCGAGACGCTCCGCGGCAAGGATGGTCCGGACGCCATTCTGGCCGGTGTCACTCATATGTGCAGGCTCCCCGTCTCCGTGCCGTTTATCAGAATGTTTGTTTGCGGCATGTCCTGCCGACGCACTCGTGGGTGACTGGCTAATGAATCCTATTGGTGTGCTCTCCGGTGGAGTTCCATCGATATGTCTGTCCAGAGCATGCCGATAAAGAACACACAGGCGTCGCCTTCGTTGTCCCACCGCCGCAGATCATCTTTTTCGCCTCTTTGCCCCACAAAGGTTTCCCAACTACCGTCATCGGCTCGCATGATGCATGCACATTCTTCTCTAAACTCACCGATCCAGTAGGCTTCTGGATCGATGCCGGCCTGCTGAAGCAAATATTCCAGCTCAGCGACGTCCGTTGGAATCATCATGGTGTGACCCTTTGTTATGAAAACTTTGTCCTGCAGCTCGTTGAGCGGCTTACCTGGATATGCCGAGTACGTATATCCTGACCTGGCGCTAAATAAGATCCGTGATTTCGGTCCAGAGCATGCCGATGAAGAATACGCAGGCGTCACCTTCGCTAGCCCACCGTCGGAGTTCGTTTTTCTTGCCTCGTTGCCCCACAAATGTCTCCCACATACCGTCCTCGGCTTGAACAATGCAAGCACAGTCATCGGCGAAGCCACCGATGGAATAGGACATCGAATCGATGACTGTTTGCTTTAGCTGGTATTCAAGCTCCCCGACGTTCATTGGAATCATCATGGTGTGACCTCTGGTTATGAACATTTGTCCAGCAGCTAGGTGACTGGCATACCCGGATATACCGGGCAAGTGCGACTTGACCTGGCGCTAAATAAGATCCATGATCTCTCCCCAGAGCATGCCGATGAAGAACACGCAAGCGTCGCCTTCGTTGTCCCACTGTCGGAGATCGTATTTCTTGCCTCGCTCGCCCCGGAAGGTTTCCCACGTCCCATCCTCGCTTTGAACGATGCAAGCGCAGTCATCGGAGAATTCACCGATGGAATAGGCCATGGGATCGATACGAGTTTGCTTCAGGTGATATTCGAGCTGGCCAACGTTCACTGGAATCATCATGGCGTGACCTCCCTTATGAATCCGTTTCTCAACAGGTCTCCGATCGTCAGGTTCGTAAAGTATTGGGTGGCACCTCCGGCTTTGCCGAAGGCGGGCGCTGCAGGCCCTGCCCACGCTGGAATCTCGTGGAGGACTTCGTATTGATGGTATCCATCCCGGCGCCCGAATTTCTCCAGGCTGAAGTCCGGCAGTGCACGGTCGGGAAAGTTCTCTCCCGCCGGGGACGTAAATCTTCCCCAGATTGGGCCGTAGCGGTCAATGACATGTCCGGGTTCGAGAACCACGGCGGTTCTGGATTCCGGGGAGAGGAATCCGTCGGGATGCAATTGGTCGTCAGGCCAGGCTTCTGAGCGGATGACCGGGGAACCATTCGGGCGGGTTCCGTTGGCATACAGATCTGCATAGCCCTCGCGGGTTCCCCCGTTCCACATTTTGAAATCTTCCGGTATTTGGTGTGTGACCACGGGGGCTTCCGCACCGAGACCCGTCTTTCCGCTCTGTTTGGGGAAGGTAAGTAGTTCAAGGTCCGCGCGTGGGTGCTCCAGCGCGGCGGTGTGTATGGCGCTGCCGTCCGGCGCGTAGTGGGCGATGCCGGTCGTGTCTAGTTTCACTACTTTGCTTGCTGCCCCTGCGAGCTCCGGCTGATCCGTCGGGGAATGGTCGATTGGGGTGTCAGCGATTTGCTGGTCCGAAGGGGCAACGCCCCCATCGGCCTTGTCGTCGGCATGAGCCGGCGCAGCATCCGCAACATCGTCAGCAACATGAGCCGGCGCAGCATCCGCAACATCGTCAGCAACATGAGCCGGCGCAGCAACACCGGGCGTCATCTTGACCTTCATGGCTGCCAGCGCGTCCATGACCTTGGCGGTGGTCTGGGGCATCACAAGGTCGGCTACCTTCACGGCGAAGGATCCGGGTTTGGCCAGGAAGGCCCCCGTCGTGCTCAAGCCGTGGGCGGCGCCGCCGAAGATTGGGGAGAGCTTGCCAAGCCGTGCACTGTCCGCTGCGGCGTTGCCGATCTTTCCGGCAGTTGATCCAGCCTTGCTGGCGACGGTTCCGGCCTTGAGTCCGATGCCGGCTCCCCCCAGAAACAAAGAGGCCACACCGAATATGTTGGCGCCGGCCGCCCAGCCCGGGTTTGTCTTGGCCTCGTCCTCGTGGATGGCGGAAGACCATACGGCGCCCAGGTCAATCGATGCCGGGTTGGTGACCAGCGTCTTGATGCCCTCGATGGCGCGGTCGTGCTTCGTCTGGTTGCTGACACCGGGAATGAGCGACCACACCCCGTCGACGAGCATCACCAGGCCTGAGCCGAAGCCCTGCAATTCGCCGATGACGCCGTTGGGCCGGTACGCGACGGTGTCCAGGCCCCACGGGTTCTGGCTTTCCTCGTCCTGGATGCCGAAAAATGTGCCGGCATTGAACAATCCCTCGGTGATCCAGTTTCCGGAGCTGAGGTCGGCGTGCTCGATTCGCTCGGACCGGTGGGCCTCCGCCCCCGAGACGGTTGCGATCGAACCCGCGCAGCTGTCCTGCGCGTTCAGGTACTCGGTATGGATTGCCTTGACCTCGGCGGCGAGCTCGTCGTGGCGGGCCGTAAGGTCGGCGTCCCCGGACCAGTGCTGCTGGACCTGGCTGATCAGCTGCTCGCCCTTGACCATCGTCGTCTTCTCAACAGAGGTCGGGAACGCGTTGATGTCCGCGTCGAGGTCCCGCACGCTCCGGCCGTAGGACTCAAGGCGCTGCCGCAACTCCCGGCAGGTGGAGGAAAAAGTACTCAAGGCCGTGGATGTCAGCTGCGCGTCGCTGGCGACCCTCGCCGCGAGGGGCGAGACCTTCCCGAACGCGGCCAGTACCGTCGGGGATTCCTCCGAGACGTAGGAGCCGCCGAGCCCGGACCAGGTCCGGGCAGCGGCATCCAGACCGCTACGGAAGGATGCCGCGTGGGTGGTGAGATCGTTGGCTGCGGTGTCGAGGGAGTCAACGTCGGGCAGCTGGAACCCTCCGGAGGAATTCAGACCCGATGCCCCCACGGCCGGGTAAACCTCTGGCGATAAGCCCATGTGGCTTCAATCCTTCATTTTTCTGGTGGTTTTATTGCGGCACGGGCCGGTGCCCGGCCCCGGGCAGCGCAGCCGGCGTGCCCGCCTGCGCAGCGCTCTGCTGGGCACTGGCGGCCATCTCCAGGTCGCCCTGGACGTAGAAGTTGATCGCCTGCACCGTTGAGGAGAGGATCGTACCGGTCCGGGTCAGGGCCTCGTTGGCACCCGGTCCCAGGCTGTTGGTGACGACGTCGCTCAGGGCCGCCACCACCACCCCGCCCGGAATGGAGGAGGCAGCTAGCATCAGGGCCTGTTCCATCCCTGTCACGGCAGGCTGCACGCCCTCGGCCTGGGCCGCCGTCGCCCGGATGGTGGCTACCGAGGAGGCGACGTCAATGTTCCAACTGCCGCTCATACCTTGGCCCTAGCCGATGCCTTGGACGGCGTTCCGTGCCGAGCTGATGGCGGTCGACGCCGTCTGGTCGTTCAGGCCCAGCGTGCTCTTGACCAGCGCGATGATGGCCTTCGTTTCGTTCGCGGCCGCGTTCCAGCGGGCCTCGACCGCCTGGTACTCGGAGTCCACGCCGTCGGCGCGGAAGTCGGCCATCGCCTGGCTGACATCAGCCTGGCGCTGCCCGATCAGGGACTCCACCTGCGCTGCGAGGGCCTGGATGTCGCCCTGGACCTGGGCCGAGACGTTTGTATCGAATGCAATTCTGTTAGCAGTCATGATTCAGCAGGGCCGGACCGGCCCCAACTCCATTCCGTAGATTGAACAGCTGGATTGAACAGCGGGTTACCAGGCGGCGGAGGCGTCGCTCAGGCACGGCCCTGGAAACGGGCCCCATCGAAGTTCGCTGAGCCCTCACTCTGGCGGGCGTTATCGCTCGCTGCCAGATCGCCCTGCTGGAACGCGGTGTTCATCCCGCTCTGGCCTTGGACAATGCCGGCCAAAGCAGCATTCAGCTCCGAGGCCACCAGATCGGAACGGTTCTTGAATCCATCAAACGCCGCCTTGCCGGCACCGCTGAAACGGCCCTCCAGCGGAGTCACAGCATCTACAAAACGGCGGACGAGCGCACCAAGGTCCTGGTTCGCTGAATCGGTCTGCCTGTTCAGGTTCCCGACAGTTTCCGCGCCCATGTCAAAAATAGCCACAAGATTCCCCCACAATCACTATTTATCCGGTTCGGTTGCCGACCGCGGCCAGCAACGCGCACTCTCCAGCATGGTCAACTGGCAGCAATATGTCCAGTCGACGCATAAAATAATGGCGGGTCGGTCTTTGACTTGCAAAGGGCTGTCCAATCCGGGGTACGTTTATCTGTGCCGATATTTGCCGTACATGGGGAGCGGGAACACACGTGGCTGAAGATTATGACGCCCGGCTGTTGGAATCGGCCAAAGTCCGAAAACACAGGCTCGATGACGCCCTGCTGTTCGGAAAAAACCGCCAGGAGCGGAGCTACTCCACCAATACGATGCGGCTGATGTACTCCCTCCTCATCGCGGCCCTGATAGCGGCAATCTGCGTGGGCTTCAGCTTCGTCCAGCACCTGCTCAATGAGCGCGACGCCCCTGCCGCCGTTGCCTTGCTCGCCCTATGGACGGATACCCTGCATGTCTAACGCTCTGACCAGGATCACCGTCATCGCCGATCACCGGCATCTGGACCTGCGTGTACCCAGCGACGAGCCGATGGCATCCCTGCTTCCCCAGATACGTGCGCTCGTCTTCGATGGTGTCGAAGACGTCCGGGACTCGTCGGCTCCGACGGTCCTCACCACGGCTGTCGGAGTGGTCGTTGAAGCTTCCCAGTCCTTACGGGCTGCCGCCGTCCCCGACGGCGCGCGCCTTTACCTGCGGGACCAGGGTGCCGTGCCGCCCTCGCCTGAGGTTTACGACGTCGCGTCGTTCGCGGCGGAGTCCACGGATCACTCCCCCATGCTGTGGGCCGGGCCCCTCCGTGCTCCCGGCCTCGCTGCCGTTGCGGGCTTGCTCATAGCCGGCAGCGGGAGCGCTGCGGTGCTGCAGCAGCACTCGTCCGTCCGGCTGATGTTTGGCCTGTCGCTGGTGGCCGCCTTGCTGCTGGCCGGGGCCCTGCTCGGCCGGTTCCGGTCTATGCCCGGAGGCGTTTCGGTCTTCACCGCCGGTTGGATTGTGGGGATCCCCGTCGCGCTCACCGCGGGGAACTACCCGCCGGGACCGATCGTGCTGGCGGTTACCATCGTGGCCCTGGCCGCGGCGGCCTTCGGCACGCGCCAGCACGTTCCCTTCGCTGCGGCCGCCGGGCTGCTGGGAGTCTTCGGGACGGTCTGGTGGGCTGTGCAGCAGAGCACCGGGGATGCAGCCCTGGGCGCCGCTGTCACCGGTATAGCCGCTGTGCTCACGCTGGGAATCGCGCCACGGCTCGCTACCGTTTTGGCCGGATTGAACGGGCTCGACGACGACCAGCGCCAGGGGGTCCGCCCCCACCGGCAGCGCACCCTCGATGCCTTCCACCGCGCGCACCGGACTCTGGCCGGCTGGTCCCTGGCGTCCGCCCTGGCGGCATCCGTTGCCGCCGTCGTTGTCTGCCTTGCGTGGGACCGGGCGGTTTGGTCCCTGCTCCTGGCTGCGGCTCTCCTGGGCTCGGTCGTTTTCCGCGGTCTGTCACTGCCCGTCTTCTGGCAGCGCGTCGCAGTGTACGCGCTGGCCGCAGCGGGGCTGGTCGGCGTCACCGCCGTCGTTTCGATCCGGCTGCATCAGCCTGCGTACCTTCTGATCCCTGGTGCGGTGGGTGCACTGATCCTCGTCGCGGCCCAGGGCGCTGTCCGCGAGCAGGCCGGGGCCAGGCTCCGCCTGCTCGCAACCCGGACCGAGGCTGTGTGCGTTTTGGCAACCATTCCACTCGCGCTGGGTCTTTCCGGCACCTACGAACAACTAGGACGCACCTTTGGCTGAGCAATCCCGGACGGGTTTCCCCCTCGCACCTCAGGCGCTGCCGACCGCCGGCAACCGTTCCGCGACCGGATTCCCCGGCATGGCAGCGCGCCCCCAGGGAACCGGGGAAACCTCCCGCGCGGCTGAAGAGGACACTCCCAGGCTTCCGCCTGCCAACGCATCCGGGTCCCCGTTGTGGCGGCCTCCGTCCGCCTCCGGCCGAAAGTCATCCGGCGATACCTGGTGGGAACGGCTCCGGTTCGAAATGTCGGATGCCCTGACCTCCGGCGCGCTTTCTGAACGCCTGGTCCGGGCGTCCACGGCCGTCGAAGCGCCGATCACCACCGGGCGAAGGATCGTGGTGGTGGGCGTCTCCGGCGGGGTAGGCACCACCACGGTGGCCGCCCTTTCAGCCAAGCTGTTCGGCAGTATCCGGCAGGAACCCGTGATGGCAATCGACGCCACCGATGAATCCGGACGGCTTTTGCACTATGCCGGCGCTGACAAGGATGCACTCTTGTCAGCAGCGGCCGTGAAGTTGCGGTCACAGCCGGTCCGGACGCTGCCCGACGTCGTCGGATCGGCGGCCGCCTGCGGCAACCAGGTTTTCGCCCTCGGACGACCGGAAGTCCCGGCGGCCACGAATCACCCCATCGGCGCCACCGAATGGACAGACCTGTCCGCCATCTTTTCGCGGTTCGTTGCGGTGACCGTGGTCGATGCCGGGGCGTCCCCGCGCTCCGGGCAGACCACCGCCCTGCTGGAGACGGCGCATGCGGTCATTGTGGTGGCCCCCGATACGGAATTCGGCACTTCCAGGGCAGCAGCGGTCCGGGCCGCGCTCTCTGCATCGCATGCCGGCATTCCCGTCGTCACGGTGCTGACCAGCATCAACAGTCCGATCGGGCGGGCCGAGGACACCGCCGGGTTGCCCTTCGACCGGCACCTTGCCGCAGGCGGTCCGATCAGACTCAGCCACCTCGGTGCGCGGACCCGGATAGCGGCGACGGAGATCGCCGGCTCGGCGCTGTCCGCCGCCAACGGGCGGTAACCATGACAACCAGGATCATCCACCGTCCGGCACGTACCGCCCTGCCTGAATCTCCGGCGTCGTCCGCGGTGCTGGACGCACCTCCCCAGCTGCCTTCAGGCGGTGGGGGGATGAACATGCTGGCGCTTGTCCCGATGCTTGGTGCCGCCACATCGGTGACGGTCATGATGCTTTTCCGGGGATCCTCCCTGGCGGGGATCGGCGCGATCATGATGGTGGTCACGGTTCTGGCGTCGCTGGCGCTCGTTTTTTCCCAGCGCGGGAAGGCCTCGCGGCAGCGCGCCCGGAAACGCCGCCTCTACATGGATTACCTGCGCCGGCAGCATAAGGAATTCGAGGCCGAAGAACGCCTTGCCAGAATTTCCGCCAACCGCAGCCACCCGCCGGCGGGGCAACTGCTGGAACTAATCGTTGAGAACCCGCACCGGCGGTGGGAAAGGCGCCGCACCAGCCCCGACTTCCTGCTCACCCGCTTTGGGACCGGGGTGGTGCCCCAGCGCGCCATCTCCGTCCAGGACAGTGGCGACGCCGTTGAACGGCCGGACACGTTTATGCTGGCCGAGGCAGAACAGCTTCGCCAGCGTTTCGCGTCAAGTCCGCACATGCCCCTGACGCTGCCGTTGGCCGACGTCTCGAACGTCTCCATCATCGGCGACCGGGAAACAACGCTCGCGGTCTGCCGAAGCATCCTCGCCCGCATTGCAGCGTCGCAATCCCCCGAGGACGTGGAACTGGCAATCGTGGTGGCCGATGACCGCCGCGCGGACTGGGAGTGGATCAAGTGGCTCCCCCACGTCCTGGACCGGACCAATCAGCCGCGACAAGCCGGCACCCACCGCGAGATGGCCCGGCTTTTGGCCACCAGCTTGGATGTCCGGATCGCAGCAGTGGCCAGTGCGGCACGGAATTTCCAGCGGCTGCCCGCCGAGGCGCTTCCCCGGCTGGTCATCATCACCGATCTCCCCGGCGACAACGCCCGGCCGCTCCCGGGCCTGCCCGCCGACATGTCGCTGTCCGACCTCGCCGTGACCCGGATCTGCCTGCTGACCGACCAGAAGCAGGAGCCGGACAGTGTGGACCTGCGGCTGGTCCTGAACGCCGGCGGCGTCACGCTGACGAACGCTGCCAGCGGCCACACCGTCACCGGACGGGTGGATGAGGTTCCGCCGGCCGTGGCCGAATCCATTGCCCGCTCACTGGCGCCGCTGCGCCTTTCGGAGCTGTCCCATGAGTTCGGCGAGCACAAGGCATCGCGCAGTTACGCGGAGTCCATGGGGCTGGACGGCTACACCGCGGAGGCGGTCCACAAACTCTGGGACACCCCGCGCGGGCCGGATTTCCTGCGCGTCGCCGTTGGACTGGATGAGGACGCATCCCCCGTTTACCTGGACCTGAAGGAACCTGCCAAGCAGGGCATGGGACCGCATGGCATCTGTGTGGGGGCCACCGGTTCCGGCAAGTCCGAACTGCTGCGAACACTGGTCCTGGCCCTGCTAACCACGCACTCGCCCGAAGACCTGAACATGGTGCTGGTGGACTACAAAGGCGGCGCGACCTTCGCACCGTTTGCGGACGCACCCCATGTCTCCGGCCTGGTCACCAACCTTGTCAGTGACGCCAGCCTGGTCGACCGGATCCACGCGAGCTTGTCCGGCGAGGTGGTCCGGCGGCAGGAGCTGCTGAAGTCCGGCGGCGACTTCGCCCACATCGACGACTACCGCAACGCCCGCCAACGCACCCCTGACGATCCGGCACTGCGGCTTCCCCTGCCCTACCTCTTCGTCTGCATCGATGAATTCGGCGAGCTCCTCACGGCCCGCTCCGATTTCATCGATCTCCTCCTCTCGATCGGGCGCATCGGACGTTCCATCGGGATCCACTTGCTCCTGTCGAGCCAGAAGGTGGAATCCGGGATGCTGCGCGGGCTGGAGACCTATCTCGCCTACCGGATCGCGCTGCACACCAATTCCGAGAGCGAAAGCCGGACTGTCATTGATGTTCCGGATGCTTACCATCTTCCGAACACGCCCGGCCACGGCATCCTGAAGGTCGACACCACGGTGTTCCGACGCTTCAAGGCCTCCTACGTCTCCGGACCGCTGCCCCTTCCGGCCGGCGAGGACGACGTCCCGGCCGGAGCTAAGGCCCCGCCCGTGACGGTGTTCGGCTTGCGCCGCCCAGGTCCCGGGGACCAGCCGACGCCGGCCCTGCCCGCCCCGGATTCGTCCTCCGGCGCCGGAGACTCCGCCGACGGCCCCACCATCCTGTCGACGCTGGTGGGCTTTGCGTCCGGCACCAGCCCGATGACGCCGCCGGTGTGGCTTCCGCCGCTGCCCGTCTCGGCCTCACTCTCTGCAACAGGGGCAGCGCTCAGCCTCACCTCAGCCGGGCCCCGCCTCGAGCAGCCCTCGCATCTTTGCCCCGCTGTGGGCATCCTGGACGACCCGTCACGCCAGTGGCAGGGACCCTGGCATCTGGACCTCACCGCAAGAGGCGGCAACCTGGCGGTGATCGGTGCACCGCAGAGCGGCCGCAGCACAGCAATCCGCAGCATCGCCGCCGCGCTGGCCCTCAGCCACAGCGTGCAGGACGTCAACCTGTACGGCATTGACCTGCTCGGCAACTCACTGACCGGCCTGGCCGGGTTGCCGCACACCGGCGGCGTCGCCGGCCGGGGAAACCGGGAGTACCTGCGCCGCACGGTCGAAGAGGTGCATTCGCTGGTCAACGCACGGCAGGACGTTTTTGAAGCGCAACGCATCGACACGGTCAAGGCCATGAGGTCAGCCCGCGCGCGCGGCGGGCTCCCGGAGCTGGGCTGCACGGATCTCTTCCTGCTCATCGACGGTTTCGGCGCCTTGACGACGGAGTTTCCGGAGATTGAAGAGCTGGTCCACGACATCATGACGCGCGGCAGCACCTTCGGCGTTCACGTCGTCGTCACGGTCCGGACCTGGTCTGAAATCCGGATGACGCGGCAGTCGCTCATCGGCAACCGGATCGAACTCCACGTCTCCGATCCGGCGGACTCCATCGACCGCCGGCTGGCCTCAACTCTCGGTGCGGGCCGGCCGGGCCGGGCGCTCACCCTGGAGAAAACGATCGGCCACTTTGGCCTCACCTCCCTGGCGGACCACCCCGACCCGGATGCTGCGGCCGCCGAACTCGAACAGCTGTGCCAGGTTGTCAGCAGCGGCACCTCGGACTCTGCGCCCGCAGTCAGGGTGCTGCCCGCCGTCGTCGGCTGTCCGCCTCTGACCGGGGCCACGTCCGACGTCGGGCTGGGACTGCGGGAGCAGGACCTGGCACCGGAATGCCTGGACCTCTTCGGCGCCGACCCCGGACTCCTCGTCTTCGGAGACCCGGAAACCGGCAGAACCAACCTGCTGAAGACCATCGCCTCCCAAATCATGGCCACTTATCCGCCCGGGGACGTCATTTTCGCAGTCTTCGATCCCCGCCAGAACCTGCGGGACTTCATTCCGGAGGATTACCTCGGCGAGTACGCTTCCAACGCGATTGTGGCCGCCCGCCTGGCCGAGTTCGTTGCCGGCCAGATCGAGGTGCGGATGGGTGACGGCAGCCACCCCGCCCTCACCGTTCCGCGGATCGTCCTCCTGGTGGACGACTACGACATTCTCTCCGCTTCCGGGAACCAGCCCCTGAGGGCACTGGCCGCACACATCCCGGCCGGCGCGGACGCCGGTCTGCATGCGGTGGTGGCCAGCAGGATCAGCGGTGCCGCCGTCGCGATCCATGATCCCTTCCTCAGCGCTATCAGGGCAGCCGGCGGTCCGGTGGCCTTGTTCTCCGGGGAGCGGTCTGAAGGTGTGATCGCCAACGGCGAACGACCCGTCCACCTGCCAACAGGCCGCGCCCGGTTCCTGCGGCCGGGCCGCCGGCCGCTGGTAGTACAGACGTACCTGCACGAAGAGAAGGACGAGTCAGCATGAGCTACGATTTCCACCTGGTTGCCGCAACCGACCCCAGACAGGGCGACTTCGACAGGGTCTGTGCGCTCCTGGAGGACAAGTTCCTGCTGGACCAGGCCGGCGGGTCCGGGCACCTGATCCTCACGCTCCAGGAGGAACAGCTGGCTTTGGTTTCAATGCCCAGCCCGATTGATCAGGAGGAGCTCCTTCGGGTCTTCGGGGCGGAGGTCGCGCAACAGCTCGGCGGTACCGCCTGGGTGTCCGAGGTGAACTGCCCTGAGGACAAAGACACTGCGGAGGCCGCACGGATGTTCCTGATGCTTGCCGTGTCGGAGACCCGCGGACTAGTCATCGATCCCCAGAGCAACGAGATCCTGAATGCGCTGGATTCATGAACCAGGGGCTGCCTTTGCACTTCATCCCCGCTCCCGGAGCGCGGCCGTGGAAGACCCGGTCCCTGGCGCATGCCCTCACGGAGCTTCCCCCCGGCTCGGTTCCCGCTGTGGCTATGCTCCGGGAAGCCCGGCCGAGCTACGGCCTGGTCGCATTTCTCAAGGCAACAGACCTCGTGTGGGCACGGCCAACGGACGACGGGGAGGACCTGGAAAATGCCCTGAACGTCGCTCCGGAAGGTGCATCACCCCTGGCCGGGGGCAGCGTTGCCGTCACCGGAAGCGTCCTGCACCCGGCCGGCCACACAACACAAATCGGCGCGTACACCGCCCGCATGCTGGAGCCGTTCCAGGTGCGCCCGTCCAGGGCGGGAGATGCCGAGCCGCTCGGGTGGACCTGGGACGTTGACGGGATTACCGGCTGGTTCCAGTCACATATGCCGTGGTCAGCCCTGCTCTTCTCCGGCGAACACGTCACGGGCCTGCTGACCGCGGTGCGGACGGCGTCGGGCGTGGTGGAATCCTTTGACGCCCTCATCACCAACGGGTTTCCCGTCACCGACAGTGTGCGGTCGGGCGCGATTGCCCAGGCCGCGGCCCTGAACTCGGTGGACTTCACGCTGGAGCGCCATTTCGGGGCCGACGCTTCTGGCGTCTATTCAGGTGCCGACCAGTTCCGGGTGCCGCTGGCAGCCGTGCTGGGACCGGATCTTCTGAAGTCCGTGGACGTCGCCGTGCCAGAGGCTGAGGGTGTTGCGCTGGAGCGGCTGGGGTTCCGGCCCTTCCAGCATCTGGCCGTGCGGTTTCCGCTCGTCGAGGCCTGGGACGGAGGCAGCGGGCGCGCCCTGCGCCGGCAGCTGCTCCAGACGCAGCCCTAGACGTACCCGTCGACGATCGCGGCGGCGATCTCCTTGTAGGCCCGGCGGGTGTTGTCCGAGAGCTTCTCGAGCGAGATCCTGTCCCCATCCGCGACACCGCGGTCATGCGGGACGGTGATCAGCCTGCGGCAGTAGCCCGAAAGATGCTCTTCGATGGCGCGCTTGTCCACCCGGTTGGACACCTGGTCCTTGTCAGTGACCACCACGATCGCATTCCGTGCCAGGTTCTCGTAGCCATGGCCGGCCAGCCACTGCAGGGTGTTTCGCGCGCGTTTGGCGCCGCTGACGGCGTAGCCCGAGGCTATGACCAGGTTGGTGGCCTTGGGCAGCACGCCCGCCATCGCGGGATGCGAGACACCCGTGCCGCAATCCGTCAGGGTGACCGAATAGTACTGCGACACAAGCTGGTGGATCTTGGAGTACTCGTCCGCGGTAAGGGCGTCGGACAGAGCCGGGTCCTGCTCCCCCGCCACCAGGTGCAGCCGGTTGGCGTGGTGCATGTAATCGGTAAGCGAAGTCAGCGACTTGATGGCGTCGATGTCCCGGACAATGTCCGTTACCGTGCGCGGTTTGACCTTCTGGTACAGCATCTCCCCGAGCGCACGCTCCGCGAGGTCCCCGCTGTCCGGGTTCGCATCGATGGCGCAGGGGTGGTCACCGCGGTATTCGGCCAGGATCATGCCGACGCCCACCGTGGTGGACGTCTTTCCGATCCCGCCCTTGAGGCTGAGGATCGCCGTGTTGAAGCTCCCGGAAAGTGGGCGGGCGATCCGCCGCTCGAGCTCAGCCTCGTCCTGGTCCTTGGCGCTGGGCCCCAGATTGACGAATCCTCCGGTCGCTGCGTAGAGCGCGCCCCTCACCCCGGTGGTCGGCCGCGGCCGGTCCGGCCGGACGAACTGCGTCTCCACATGGGGTGTCCCATAGGGTGACGGTGAGTCCTCGGGCGCTTCCGCCGTCGTCGGATCGCCGGGCTGGACCGGACCCATCCGGGGAAACGCTTCCCGGGCGGGAGGCAACACATGTGCCGCGCCGGGGCTGGAGGCCCGCACCGAGTCGGGGGAAACTGCCTCGGGCGGCGGAGCTTGAGCAGAATCCTCGGACAGCGGGACGTCCGGAACGGCTCCTGCGGTGCCGTCCGCCAACACCTGGAAGCGCCCCTCTTGACCATTGGAGTGGTCGACCGCATGCGCGATTACGGGCGCACCCGAGCTGCGGGCGTACTCGGCCAGGACTGCGATGGCTGCCGAATACGGGTCCATTCCCGGCGGCGGAGATATCTGCTCGCCCCCGACTGTAACCTCGCCGTCAGCGAAAACCTCCACACGTGTGGCCCCCAGTTCCATCACTGCACTCCTCAAATACGGTGCGCGCCACGCGGCGCCACCCCAGCGATACTAACCGGTCCGTGCGGCGCGGTCATGTCATGCCGGACTAGGCCCCAATTCTGCTCGAGTCCGGGAGGCTCCCGAGGAACGCAAAAATCAGAGCCAGGTAGACGATGAAGAACACCAACCACAAGGTGAACAACCCGATTCCAATCCAGCCGAGCACTCGCCCCTCAGGCGCCGGAACCCCGAAAGCCTCAGCCTTCTTCGACCGGGCTATCGCCAGCGGCCCGAACAATGCACCCAGGCTGAAGATGGCCAGGATGCCGAACACAGTGGCCAGTCGGGCGTGCCGCATGCCTTCCATGTACCAGCGCATCTGCCCCATCGTCACAGGCTGCTGATCAAAGTTCAGATACGCGTGGTGTGGTCCGTGCTGGCTGATCGACATGGTTCCCCCTGGTGTTCAGTGGCGCTTGTGAATGTAGCTGTCACAGCATATGGGGGCGGCTGGCGGTAATTGTGCTGATCGCAGTGTGCGTGCGTCACACTCCCCTGCCACGCACGGGTTGGGCCATGATTGGACCATGTCTATTCCCGCCCCCGCTGTTCCACGCACCCTCACCTGCAGGGCTATCCTGTTCGACATGGACGGCACGCTGGTGGACTCCACACGCATTGTGGAACAGGTGTGGACTGAGTTTGCGGCCCGATACGGCCTGGACTGCGCCGAGATCCTGCGAACCTCCCATGGAGTGCAGGCCATAGACACCGTCCGCCGGTTCGCCCCGGCGGGCGCGGACGCCACGGGGCTTGCGGCCGAGCTCGGTGCCATGGAACGCGTCCGGACCTTGGGGATCGTGGCGCTGCCCGGGGCCGCGGAGCTCCTCAGCATTCTTCCCGGCAACGCCGTTACCCTGGTGACCTCGGCCGATCGGATCCTGGCAGACATCCGGATGGAGGCGGCCGGCCTGGCCATGCCCGCGACCGCCGTCACCGCTGACCTGATCACCCACGGCAAGCCGCATCCCGAGGGGTATCTGCGGGCGGCCGAACTGCTGGGTGTGGCGCCGGCGGAGGCCCTCGTGTTCGAGGATGCGCCTGCGGGGATCGCGGCCGGCCTGGCTGCAGGCATCCGCACGGTGGCGGTAGGACCGAATACCGGCCCGCTCCCCGACGGCGTCCTCCACATTAATGACTACAGCTCTGTCTGCGCCACGGTGGAGACCGACGCCGATGGCTCCCCGACCATCTCAATCCGGCTTTAGCTCGCACGGGCCTGTTCTCCCCCAATATTCGGGCGATTCAGACGAGGGCCGGGCGCCGCGCGAGAATGTAGTCCACGGCTGCAGGTCCTCTCATCCGCAGCCCGGGGCGGATGAAGCGCCGCGCTACCCGCCGTCGTTCGCTGAGCCCATGCCCCCGCATCGCCGACCAGAACGCTTTGGTAGATTGTGGCTCCTCATGCCGGAGGAGGCACCAGCTGATGTACAGCCCGTAAATCTCGTCCTCGGCCAGGCCAACGTTTATGTCCGCGTTCGTGGCGATGCAATCCGCGAGGAAGTGGGCATAGTCCGATGTTGTCATGTGTCTGAACCTTCTTGTTGCGGGGCCCAGCCGGCCGCACTGGCGTGCGGTTGCCGGCACTGGACTCAAGAAAGTTCGATGCGGCCATGGCTGCGGATGGGTCCTGGCCATGATCTGTTTGGTCTTCCGGCTCCGATTTTGCCGTGCCGATCTGGAGCCGGTAGCCGGAGGGGTTGCTCAGCCGAGCGTTTCGGCACGCACTTTCACGGCGTCGACATATTCGGTGAATGACGGGCCCTTACCGCGTACGCCGTTCCCGAACAGCGGGCGGAGCGGACCGCTAAGTTCCTCCCTGACACGCAAGTGTGTCTTCTCTCCATCGGGATTCAGCTTGAACGTACGAACGCGGGTAAGAAGGCCGAGGGGGAGCCGGGAGGTCCATGTCAGCACCTCGCCTGTGACCTGCTCGACGCGCAGGCGGTTGAGCCGTCGGCCGCCGGAATTGGTCTGTATCCGGATAGTGCCGCCGTTTCCGGTCACGTCTTGGATATCGGTGGTGCCGGAGGCAAAAACGGTGTAGTTGCTGGCATCGGTGATGATGGACCACACGGTGGAGTTGCGGGCGTTGATCAGGGTTTGAGCCTCGGATGATTTCATAGCCGCCAGAGTATTTGTCCATGTTGAATGAACGTCCCGATTGCGGGTCCGCGCAGATGAACGCGACATGTCCGTTCCCTTAAGTCGTTCCTGCGGGTGAGCCTCCGCCGACGCCGGGAGTCCAGCAAGCGGGCCGCCATGCGGGCCCTAAAGGGGGCCCGTTCACACGCTTGAATTTTCCCTTGACTTTCGCCCTGAAGCGGACAAACGTGGGGTTCCGAGGCAGCGTCCCCGGTCCTCAGATCGGCCGGGGGGACGACAAGGAAGAGCCTGCTAGGTGCTCCACGACGCGGCACGCTCCCGGGTACTGGCCATCCCGCCGACGTCCTGGCCGTCGAGCTTGGCTATCAAGTAGCGGCCCGGTGCTCCCGGCGGCATGGCGTCCTCGAACGTCCAGCCGAAGATTCCGGCATAGAAGTCAGAGGCCGCTTCGACGTCAGGCTGTTCGGTGTCGATCCAACACGGAACGCTCGGCGGGTAGGTCCGTTGCGTCATGTCTCGCTCCCGTCCATGGACAAAGCCTAGCGAGCCAGGATCCGTTCGGGTACCGCACAGTCAGTGCCGCGCGGTCACCAGCAGGTCTCCCACCTGACACTCCAGCACTTCACAGATTGCCGTGAGAGTGGAGAAGCGGATTGCCCTCGCCCGGTCATTCTTGAGCACGGACAGGTTGACCAGGCTCACACCGACGTGCTTGCTGAGCTCCGTCAGAGTCATGCCCCGTGCAACCAAGAGTTCATCGAGGCGGCAGTGGATGCCTGATGAATCGTCCGTCGGCATCAGACCAGCCCTTCCGTGTCTTTCTGGAGGCGGCTGCCGTACTGGAAGACGCCCGCAACGAGCACCAGGACCAGACCAAGTATCAGGGGTCCGAGATTGATCTCGGCCGCGAAGACGTGCGCACCCGGTGTGCGCCCGTTCGCGACGATCATTTCCGCCACCAGGCTCAGCGCCCACCCGTCCATGACCTGGCCAACAGTTCCGGCCAGGGTCAGAACTGCGCCGCAGGCACCCACGATCCAAACGGACCCTTTGGTGAACAGAATGGCACTGCGGAGCCGGTAGGCCAGCAGGAAGACCAGTGCCAGTATGGCCAAGACGCCGATCTGGTTGAGCGTCGCTCCCCAAGCCAACAGCTCCGCGGGCCCGGCCGGAAGTTCAGGAATCGTGGCTTTCAGCGCCGTGTAATGTCCAGTGGATTCCAGTTCCAGCCCGGTGACTGGCTGGTGCGTCGCGGCTATGGGAAGTTCCAGTGTCACCGGGCCGGCGAAATAGCCGATGACCCCGGCGACAGATAGATAGGTCGTCACGGCCGCTGCCACGGCAGAGGCGATCATGACCAGGATCGCGTCGGCCCTGGAGACGATCTTCATCCTGTCGTTCTGCGGCCGGCCGGTGTCTTGTGTCAGCTTCATCGTTCCCCAAAGATTATCGACATTCGTTAATAACGACAATCGATAATGTAGCTGTTCCAGCCGTGCTGGTCAACGGCAGTCCTCCGCAGATGCGGTCCGCGGTGGGCTAGCCGCGGCCGCGGCGGGCGGTCACTGTCGGTGCCCGGCCAGGTCCTGGCCGGCTACCCCGCTGCAGCACCGCCGATGGCGACGGCCAGGGCGGCGAATGCCCTGGTTACGCATTCGCCGGCGAACCTGTGGCCGACGAAATCTATGCCTCAGTAGTCTGATACTGCTTCGCCCGTTCGTCGAGAACGGCGGTGGCCATGACCAGGCGCCCGGGGAGCGGAATCAATGCCTCACGGAGCCAGAGGGTGTCCGTGTAGGCATGGAACCGGTCCGGATTGACGTGCAGTTCCTCGGCTACGGCCAACACCTGGTTGTGAGCCGTCAGGTAACGTGCCGGCGACATGTGGTTCCGTCGCCGGCGCAGTTCCAAGCGCACGTCCATATTGGCCAGGTCGAGGGCCGCCTCTGCTAGTGCTCCTTCGTCAAAATCCAGCAGTACGAGCGGGGACTGGTCGTCGACTGCGATGATCTGCTTGCCGTGCAGGTCTCCGTGGGACCACGCCGGCGGATCCGGGGCCGTCCGAAGCAAATTCTTCGTCACATCCTCTGCCGCGGACCGCAAGGCACTGCATTGCGGCGACATTTCCGGGACGTTTTCAAAGTGACGCAGCCAGCGGTTCACGCATCGCCACAGATCGGCTGCTTCCACCTCTGCTGAGCGGAGCGGCAGGCCGTTCAGAACGCTGCGTGCGGCGCTGCCGTGCGGGGCGCGCAGCTGAGCAACCCACGAACGTGACCATTTCTCCCACGCCCACGCGAAGGATTCATCACTGGTCGTGGAGTCATCCTCACCCAGCTCGTTCAGGGTCGGTCCGGGGACGGAGGTGAAAACGATGACATCCGCGGAGCTGCCAAGGATCCTGGGGGTTGTGAAGGTACCGGCGGCGTCCAAGATAATGTCCACGTGTGCGCAGCGTTGGGCGGATACGATGGCCTGCCCTGGCCGGAAGATCTTGATGTAACGGCCCTCCGCCCGGACCACCGCCCGCCGGTGTGGCCGATACGCAATGAGCTCGCCCTGCTGCGCTTCCGCGCTCAAGGCGGGCAGTTCAGGATCGTCCAGCGACACGAGTTCAAAGCGACCGTGACGCAGATAGGCTCCACGGATGGCGCGGGTCGGGTCCTGGCTCGTGACCTCCAGCACGTAATCTCCTGGTCTCCTATCGAACCAGGCCCGGCGGACGCGCCAGGTTGTGCCCGTGCCGTCGTCGGCGTATTGCGGGACGGGCAGGGACCAACTCATGGGATCAGCTCCAGGGCGCGGTGGAAGTGCCACTACAGATTGTGTGATCCAGCATGAACGAGGACCATGAGGTCCAGATGAAGGGCGCATTAAGAAACCCTCATGAGTGGACCGCCGTGGCCGTGTTGGACCGGTTGCAGAAGGCCACGACGGGATGCAACGGAGAGTCCGCTGCGGACATGGCTGAGGAGATCCGCTTCGAAATCGCCATGTTCAACCCACTGAGATCAAGACGCGATGGGCAAGAGACGATTTCGGCAGGACATGCACTCCTTCCCGCCGCCGCGGCCCACGCGCACGCCCGCAGAAAGAAACCGGCGAAAGCACCAACGGAAACGGCCCGTGACGGCCACGGATCCCATCCCGATACTCTGCGGGGATCAGACAGCATTTTCAGGTCTGAGCCCCTTCTGCGGTCTGGCCGATGAGTGGTTTTCCGGCGTATTCTGAACACACGTTTCGTGCGTGATGGTTGGACAGAAAATGGCGCCGAAGAACCGAAAAGGATCCCGTCTGGCCGCGGCCCTCTGGAGGGTCCTCCGGTTCTTGACCGTGAGCGCGACTTGCGGAGTGCTGGTCGCCAGCCTGATGGTCCCCGGTGTCGCTGCTGCCGGCCTTGCGGTCAGGACTTCGATAACGTTCTTCGATGGCCTCCCCTCGGAGCTAGTAGTTGATTCGCCGTCACAAACAACCAAGGTGCTGAGCGCGGATGGGAAGCTGATCGCCACCTTCTATGCGGAAAACCGTGTGAAGGTCGGGTTGGACCAGATGTCTCCGTACATCAAGGATGCGATTGTCGCCATCGAGGACGCCCGCTTCTACGACCACGCAGGGGTGGACCCGCAGGGGATTCTCCGGGCGCTGGCATCCAATCTGACCACCGGCGGCAGGCAGGGCGCATCCACCCTGACCCAGCAGTACATCACCAATGTGGTCAATGAGTCCCTGTTGTCCGCGGACAGGGGCGATCAGGTCATCCTCAGCGGGCAGAAGAGTGTCGGCGACAAGGTGCGCGAGATGAAGCTCGCCATCGAACTGGAGAAGAAATACACCAAGGACCAGATCCTCGAGGGCTACCTCAACATTGTGTTCTTTAACCGGGGCGCCTATGGCATCGAAGCCGCGGCCCGGCATTTCTTCAGCACCACGGCCAAGGACCTCACGCTGCCTCAGGCGGCCCTTCTTGCGGGGCTGGTTAACAGCCCCACCTTCTATGACCCGTCCGTCCACCCGGAAAACTCGGTCAAGCGGCGCGACCAGGTCCTGGAGGCGATGCTCAGCCAGGGCAAAATCACCCAAGCTGACCATGACGCCGCGGCAGCCAGCCGCGTCGAATTGAAGGTCGCCCCCGAGAAGCAGGGCTGCGCCGCAGCGGAGATGGCGGCGTACTTCTGCGACTACGTCTCCCACCTCATCTTGAACAACCCGGCCTACGGCGCCGGTGCGGCTGACCGCGAAAGGCGGCTTTACCGCGGCGGGCTGACCATCACCACCACCCTTGACAGCCGGCTCCAAGCGGCAGCGCAGGCCCAAGTCGACCTCACGGCCGGGCCTAACCCGGACAAGTGGGGGGCTTCCCTGGTTTCGATCCAGCCCGGCACGGGAAAAATCCTGGCCATGGCGCAGAACACCGTCTTCCTTCCCGAGCCCGGGAAGTTCGATACCCAACTGAACTTCAACGTCGATTCAAAGGACGCCAAGGGTAACGACCTGAACGGCGCCGGCGGGTTCCAGCCCGGGTCCACCATGAAACCGTTCACGTTCGCTGAATGGCTCAATGAAGGCAAATCCCTGGTCGCCGAGGTGGATGCGTCCCGGCGGACCTATCAGCTGGACTTCCCCTGGAAGTCCAGCTGCGGCCAGGTCCTCGGCGCCTACAATACGGCGCAGAAAGCCCTTGGCGCCGCGGACGATCTCCAGAACAATGATGAGGGCTATTACCGCAAGATGCCCGTCAACTACGGGCTCTACAACTCCATCAACACGGCAACCTTCGCCGAGGCCGCCGAGCTGGACTTCTGCGGGATCCAGAAAATGGTGGACGCCGTGGGGCTCCACAGCGGCGTGGACAACGCCCCGGTGAACATGCACCAACTGGGCAACCTGCTGGGCGCCATCGGCGTGGCGCCGCTCCACCTCGCCAATGCCTTTGCCACGTTCGCCAACGACGGCAAGTACTGCGCGCCGGTCGCCATTGCGGACGTGACCGACGCGGCGGGACGGAAGCTTCCGGCCCAGACCAACGACTGCCGGGACGCCGTCAAACCCGAGGTTGCCCGCGGCGTGAACTCCGTGCTCCAGGACGTACTGAAGCGGGGGTCCGGCGTCTACATCGCCCCTAAAGTCCAGGACAAGGTCCCGGTGGCGGCTAAGACGGGCACCTCCAACAACAACGGCGCAACCTGGGTGGCCGGCTACACCACCGGCCTTGCCACCGCTTCCTTCTTCGGAGATACCCTGGAAGGACAGAAACGGCCCGGCCAGAACATCTCCATCAACGGTAAGTTCTATAAGGCCATCGACGGGTACATGCTGGCCGGTCCGCAGTGGGCAAATTACATGATGCAGGTCGCCGGACTCTACCCCGCCGCCGCTTTCCCCCCGCCGCCGGAGTCCATGACCAACCCGCCGACTCCAAGCCCTGCGGAATGACGCCCGGAGACGCACCCGGCAACTAGGAGGCAGCCTCTGGTGCGGCGCCCGCCGGTGCCCCAGGATACTGTCCCGGCTCAAAATCTCCAGCGACGGCCTGCTTTCCAGCATCCTCCCAAGATCCGGTGCGAAACTGCTAGCCCGCGCGATCGCCCGGGATGCCTTAGCCTCAGTGCTTCCTCCGCTGAAGCGCGGCGGCAATTTTCTGGCTCCCGAAACCGGTTTGTCTTCCCTCTTGCGGGCTCGGTAGGCGGCGGCTTTCATCTTGTTGCCGCAGGAGGCCCGTGGCGCACGACTCCCGGCGCGCGCCACGGGACCAATCAATGTGGACCCGGGTGCACCCATGATTCGCACACTCCTTGAGCAGCGCAATTTCGGACCCGGAGAGGATCTCGATAGCTCTACCGGGATTTGCAGCATTCCGGGAGGAGTTCGGCGGCGACAAAGTCATCGATCCAGGGCTGGTTTCAGGCAGCGAGGACGTGGGAGTACTGGCTACCGGTGCCGACGGGCCTCTGGTCTTTTGGTTCCTGGGCGGAAGTGACCCTTCCCTGGCGCCGGACTGGGCAGAAAGCGGCAGAGTTCCCGAGGACCTCCCATCGAATCACTCCCCGTACTTTGCTCCACAAATACAGCCCACCTTGTCGCTCGGCGTTGAGGCTCTGGTGGTAGCGGCCCGACAGTGGCTGCATGAATGAGGCGACGACGGCGGGTTCCTCGCGCCGTCGTCCGCTTGCGTTGGTTGATGTCGCCAAGGAGGCTTCCGGACGGCCGTTGCGCCGCTTGGGAACTCAGCGCCGCTACACCGGGAGGCTCAGGCGGAAGCCACAGGGGCATTCCGTTACCCGGACTTCGAGGTACTCCGCCCCCCGCAGCTCGAGGATCGGGATGTACTCGAAGGAATGCGGCTGAACAGCGAGTCATTCTCCTCGGGCAAGCCGCCGCCCAGCTCATCAACGCGCACCGGACCATCGTCATCGAGCCGGGCATGGTTCATCGCCTAGACCGCCGCCGGGGAGCTGATCGACCTCGTAGACTGCAGCGGCCCCCGTCCGGAGGCACGAACGCGGCCTAGCGCTCCATGCCGGCCTCCAAGAGCTCCTGCAGACCGAGTCTAAATCCGGCCCTGCCTCCGTGGGCCGGATGCCTGATTTTCGGCACCCTCAATCCGTTTCGCTGCAGGCTGCGGTAGGCCACGTTCCCCACCGCCACCACTGTCCGGATGTCGAAGATCTCCAGAAGCGTCCGCCAAAAAGGGAACACCAACGGCTGTCTCCGTGAGGGTGGGCGTCCGGTTGGACAGCGGACGCCCCGGGACATGGGTGTGAAAGGGGTAGGCACTCCACAGCAAGGGCAGGGACTCCAGCTCCACCAGGACCTGCCACATCACCGTGGCCGTCGGTTCGGACGCTATCCCCTCGAACCCGGCCGGGAGCACATAACCCTTTCCCGGCCCGAACAGCCCGAGACGGTTGGTCGGGCCTTCAAGTATGGTGCGGTCCGTGAAGGGAACACCGGTGATCCGCATGCCCCTGAAACCCGGCGCCTCCCCCACCAGCAGCACCCTCGGGCCCAGGTTCAGCATCTCCAGCAGGTAGATCTCCAAGTTCCGCCGGCGCCGGGCATTCGCCGGAACAGTGCGGTCAAAGAAGTTCCGGCAGCCCGGCCCCGTCTCCACGGAAGCCAGGCGGTCGATGAAGACCCGGATCGCGGAATCGGTCATTCAATGCCCTCCTTGCGGGGCCGGCGTGGCTACCAGCGGGGGTGAATCGACTCGCGGAAGTAGCGGTCGTAGATCTCCCGGACGCCGACGTCGAACGTGGTGTCGATTCCGCTGACGCCGGCTGCCGCCGCATTGGACCGCGCCTGCTCGACGTTGCGGGCGCCCGGGATAACGGTGCTGACACCTTCCTGCGCGGTGATCCAGGCGATGGCCGCCTGGGCCGTGGCGACGCCGTCGGGCACCAGCTCCTCGAAGTCCGCCACGGCCGTCAACCCCAGCTCGTAGTCCACGCCCGAGAACGTCTCGCCGACGTCGAAAGCCGAACCGGTCCGGTTGTAGTTGCGGTGGTCGTTCTCCGGGAAGGAAGTCTCCTTGGAGTATTTTCCTGACAGCAGTCCGGAAGCCAGCGGAACCCGGGCAATGATGCCCACACCGGCCGTCATGGCGGCCGGCAACACCTCATCCAGGGGCTTGAGCCGGAACGAGTTTAGGACGATCTGCACCGTTGCCGTACCCGGGTGCCGGATGGCTTCAAGGGCTTCGTCGGTACGCTCCACGCTGACGCCGTAGTTCCGAATCGCCCCCTCCGCCACCAATGAGTCGAGGGCATCGTAGACCTCGGCTTTGCTGTAAACGGCGGTCGGCGGGCAGTGCAGTTGGACCAGGTCGAGACAGTCCGTCCCCAGATTGCGCCGTGAGCGGTCCACCCACTCGCGGAAGTTAGCCAGGTTGTAGTTCTCGGGGTGCTGCTCGAGCCGCCGGCCCATCTTGGTGGCGACCGTGATGTCCAGGCCCGGGTTGTCCGCAAGAAAGGCACCTATCGCCTGTTCGCTGCGGCCGTCGCCATAGACGTCCGCGGTATCGAAGAAAGTCACCCCCGATTCCACCGAGGCAGCCAGGACTGCCTGCGCCTGCGCCGGATCCACATTGCCCCAGTCGGCGCCGAGCTGCCACGTGCCGAGGCCCACGATGGAGACGTTCCGTCTTGTCTTGCCCAATCTGCGCTTTTCCATCGTTCGACTATATGGCGTCTGCGACCGCACAGTTAACCTCGGGCAGCCCAGGTCAAAGCCGGGCCACGTGGAATCGGTCCGATGCAGATTTTCCCGAACAGGCACAGGCACAGGCTCCGGTGACTGGCAGGGGTTCCCTCGTCTGGATACCTCTCCCGTTACTGTTTTTTGAACCCCGGTTCTGCTGCAGGATTGGGGTGTGCTGGCCTGTTGGTCCCGGCACGGTTGCCCTTCTCTGTCGTTGCTGATCTACGGGGTGAAGCCACCGGGACCGGCAGGTGCCGGAGAGACCGCTAATAGGGGCAGGGCAGAACGAATCGCCGTGCGTAACGTGAATGCCGGGCTTCGACACCACCTACAGGCCCGCACACGACGTGCAGCTGCGACCGGAGGTGCTACATGATCGAAAACCACGAATGAATTGATGTGTTTGTTGGCCTGGACGTCGGCAAGGGCGACCATCACGCCCTGGACCGGTCCGGCAGGAAATTGCTGGACCAGTCGCTGCCGAACGATGAAGGCCGGCTCCGGCTCATCCTGCAGGAACTCGAGTCCCACGGGCGGATCCTGCTGGTGGTGGACCAGCCCGCCACCATCGAGGCACTGCCGGTAGCCGTCGCGCAGGCCGCCGGTGTCCTCGTCGGCTACCGCCGGGCCTGTCGATGCGCCGGATTGCGGACCTGCACCCAGGTGAGGCAAAAACCGATGCCAGAGATGCCTTCATCATCGCCGAAGCGGCCCGGACCATGCCGCACAACCTTGGCGCGGTTCAGATTGCCGAGGAGGAGCAGGCCGAGCTGTCCATGCTGTGCGGCTTCGATGACGACCTCGCCCAGCAGGCGACCGCGGTAACCAACCGGATCCGCGGGCTGCTCACCCAGATCCACCCGGCCCTTGAAAGGGTACTCGCCCACGACTGGACCACCCGGCGGTACTGGATCTGATCCGCACCTGGCCCACCCCGGAAGCTCTGCGGAAGGCCGGGCAGAAACGCATCGCGGTCAGGCTGAAAAAGCTCGCGCCCAAGATGTTCAATCGGCTCTCAGCCCAGATCGTGGCCGCCCTGGATCAACAGCACGTCGTGGTCGCCGGGACGAGTGCCGCCGGAATCGTCCTGCCGGAGCTGGCGGGCCTGCTTGCCGGTATCCATGAGGCACGGGTGAGGGTCCTGGCCCGGGTCGAGGCCCTGGTGGAGGCCCACCCTCTTCACACCGTCCTGACATCCATGCCGCGGTGGGCGTCAGGACAGCCGCACGGATCCTCACCGACGTTGTCGGCAAGAACTTCCCCACCGCCGGCCACCTCGCCTCCTACGCAGGGCTGGCCCCCGTCACCTGGCGCTCGGGCAGCTCCATCCGTGGCGATCACGCCGCACGCAGGGGCAACAAGGCGCTCAAACGTGTTCTGTTCCTATCTGCCTTCGCCTCGCTCAAGGACCCCGCCTGCCGGGCCTACTACGACCGGATACGCGGCGAAGGCAAACGTCACAACCAGGCCTTGGTGGCCTTGGCCCGAAGACGCTGCGACACCCTCTACGCCATGCTCAGCGACGAAACCCTCTACCAACCAAGGAATCCCGTGGCCACCTAAGCGCCGGGTCCATGCGACAACGGACGCCAGCCAAAATCAACGCAAGAGATAGGGTACGGATTTCCCTTGTGCTTGTGACAAGGAAGGTGTCTTCTTGGAGGGTCGGGCCTCCTGAAAAAGAGACTCCCCACGAGCAATTGTTCGGATCAACTGGGGGTTGTCCTTTTCCCCGCTGATCAGCGGGGACAGCCTTACCTCTTTTGCTACAGGAGACACTGATGTCCAAGCGCGTATTTACAATCATCGCCGCCATAATTATGGCGCTATTCATGTTCAGCAGCCCGGCGACGGCTGCTGGTGGAAATCCACATTTCATCAAAAACGCCACAAGTGCGACGCTCTCGGGTTCGAGTCTTGTCGTCACCTTCAAAGAAGCAGGTCTGTCATCCGGCGCCGTTGAGACCGTCACGGTTTCGGCGACGGCAACGACGACCTACGAGTGTGTCAACAACGGCGGCAAGAACCCGAAAGCGTCGAACAAGACGACCACAGTAACCGACGTCAGTACCAGCGGAACGTTCACGGCCGACAAGAACGGGAACATCACCGGATCACTGACGCTGACTCCACCGAGTGCCACGGCACTGGGCTTCAGCTGCCCTCCAGGGCAGACTGTCACCTTCGTCAGCGTCGAGTACTCGAACGTGGTGATCACCGACACAACATCGGGTGCCAGCACCTCGTTCCCCGGTACTTTCAAGTACACCAACCCGCTCGCACCGTAACCTCTACAAAGATTCCCTAGAAACCACGGTTGGCCCCGTCTCTGACCGGTCAGAAACGGGGCCAACGACTGCCTCCCGTGAGCCGGTGGAGCACATGATCCCGCCTCCGCCCATCGGGCTGGAGACCCTGGACACGTCCTGACCAGCCAGCAGCCCCCGCGCCCTTCCGCATGGCTGGCAGGACAAGAAAAGACGGCCAACGACCTGACGATCGGGACCCAACAAGGCACACGGGTTGACGAACAACATAGGGGCACCCCGTAGCGAGAGGCGGACACTGCCCCAGGTGTCTTGCCTGTGCATCGAGGCAATGCTATAAAAACCGTATCGACGGATTCGCCGAACCGAACCATCCAAAGGGGGGCCTTAGAGGTCAACGACACCAGCTCACGGCCTCACGGACCGGGACGGGATGCAGTGCTGCCTAGGCTGCCTTCGAGCGGAAGCATCCAAGCAACGCCGTAGCGGCCAATAGCGCAACAGTGGCACTATCGGCGGCCGCGTCATCTCTCCCCCACAGGGATTTCCGGCGGCGAAAGCGGTCAGTAATCACATCACCCAAGGCTGCAACGGGATTCAGCAGCAAGCATCCGGAGCCTTCATCCGGCTGTTGATGGGATTCCGGTGGACCAGGCCACCATCATTGCTTACGCCGTCGGCTACATCGCTACAATCGTCGCCGTCCTTCTTCTGTTTCTGCCCACGCTCGTCAGCTTAGGCTTGCTCCTCCTCTTGGCTGGCGCGGTCAGGCTGGTATTTCTCCTGCTGACGGCCATGACCGTCGGGGTTTACCGGGCCCTGGCGACGCTGTTCAGGACCTTGTCCGGCTGGCTCCCCCACCGCCGGAACGATAGGGAGCGGGTTTCGCACTAAGCGGCCACATGGCTGTGCGGCCGTGGGTCCGCGGTTTATCTGGAAGCGGCCGGCGTCGTCGACCCACGGGACTCGGAAGATGATCTGTCGTTCGGGCTCGCAGAGCCGCTCGAGGACAGCGCCTTCAAAGAACTCCGGGTGGCGGTCGTGCACTGGGCCGAGGCTTTCTCCATGGTTGCACCGGGCCGGATGGGATTTCTAAATGAAACCCTTACACGCACTCCGTATGACGCGGATGGCTGAACCCTCTATGCCGGCCATCCACAATCCGAAGTGGGCGGAGACCAGCTGCCGCCTGCAAAAGGGAACGGGAATGTTTGTTGTGGGGGGCTTTCGGGGCGTCTGCCCGCCCAGAACCGAGCATCTGCTGTGGGCGGATCACCCGCTGAATTGTGTGTGTATGTGAAGCAGCAGGCATCCAGGCGTGATGCGCGGTTCGGGCCGGGATCCACAAGCCGCATGGACCTACGGCGTGCTCGCGATACCGGTCCCGCTGCTGCCCTTCGTACTCGGTCAGGGTCAGAACCCGGCAATGCAGATCGCGACCTGTGCAGGCGCCGCCTCGATAGTGTTGTCACTGATCGGATTTCTGCGCTGGGTCTTCGTCATTCCCCAACCGGCAAGCGCCCACCGGGACGGGGCACCGCGACCCGGACGGCAGCGGAAGCTGCATGGACCGCCCAGCACCAGTTCGGTGGGGCTCTGCTCGGCGAACATCTGGGCCAGCTGCAGATCATCGGCTGGTCCGTCAGTCTGCTCTATCTCCTGAACCAGGGCGACATACTGGCCACCGCTATGCCCTGGTTTCCCGTCTGGGACCTGGCCGGTCTGATTGGCAGCACCAGCCGGGGCCTCTGGATTGCCGCCCGCGGCTTGTCGCCGACCTGCCACCCTACCGGCCGAGCCCATTCTGAACGGACCCTCTCACCTGCCGGTCCACATTGACGGCGTTGCCGAGGCGGCCAAG
The DNA here is from genome assembly GCF_040547005.1 of Arthrobacter sp. UYCu712. Lineage (NCBI taxonomy): Bacteria > Bacillati > Actinomycetota > Actinomycetes > Micrococcales > Micrococcaceae > Arthrobacter > Arthrobacter sp. UYCu712. The sequence goes on along the minus strand of NZ_JBEPOZ010000031.1, from coordinate 7,147 downwards.
AATGCACACTCCAAAGGGGACATCCAGAGGCCCCGGCTTCTCGGGTGAGATCGCCCTATCCCTCGCACTCGATGCAGTACGACCGAGGAGACCTGACCCGGCCCGGCCACTTCAGCGAATCGCTGAATGAAGCCCAAGTCAGCAAGCCTGGAGGTGTCGAGTGACCGGGCTGGATCAATCCTTGGTGACGGGAAGCAGCCCCCCGATGAGTCCGGCCAGGGCTGCCGGCAGGGCGAAGAGCCCGGCGATCTGCGGAGTCAGAGACGGCGGCGTCATGATCATCATCGCCATGCCCACCAGCGCCGCCGGCGCAGCCACGCAAATCGTCACCCACAGCGGGTTACCACGGACCTGCGCCCATATGGCTGCGGCAAGCGACGTGGCAGATCCGGCGAGCATGAACAGCCTGCCCACGCGCAGCCGTTCTATGAACTCCGGGACCGGCTCGTAGACGAAGAACGCCGTCCGTTCCAAGGCAATGCTCGTCAGGACGATGGAGACAACAACCAAGGCCGCCCAGGGAAGTGTTCTTTCCCTCCACCACGGACGGACGACATAGCGTTCGTTGCCATTCTGCGAACTCATCACAAGGCGAGCCTAGCGGCCCGCCAGCGGTGTAGGCCCGAATCCCAGAGCGCAGCCAGGAACACTGAGAGGTCGCGGCAAGGACTTAGCCGGGCTGTTTCGTCCTGCTACGACACTGCGCAGCTCGGACCGGCCCTTGACGAATATAGAAGCGTCCAGACGCTGTGCTCCCCGATGCCGGCACCGGTACCTCTCCCGGATGGCATGGGAAGGTGCCGCGCCGAGCAATTGACGGCTGGAAGCGCGTGTCAGCCGGTACTTGCACTCACCTCCACGACGCCGCCTGGAGGGTCCCTAATCACGGCGCTTCGAGATCCCAGAGTGTCCACGGGCGCCATTCGGATGCCACCACCTGGAGCGACAGCATGCTCGGCGATGGCTTCGGCATCGCGGACGGCGAAGTTGACGCTCCAATGCGGCGGGACCTCGACGCCATCGGTCGCCGTCACGACCGCCATTACCCGGTCCGAGCGCAGCCACAGTGAGAACAAAACGTCCGACATTGGTTTGAGCTCCCGGTCGAACATTGCCCCGTAGAACGCCTGGGCCCGTCCAACATCTACGGTGTGCAGCGAGCTCATGGCCCAGCTGTTCGGCTCATTGGCCAGCTCGATGCCGTCCTTCTCACCCGCCTGCCGCAGGCAGAACGGGACGCCGGTGGAGTCGGCGAGCACTGCATAGCGCTTATCGGACCCGGCATCAATCGGCCCGAGACGTTTGCCTCCTGCCCGCTCGGCCCGGTCCAAAGATTCCCCGACGTCGTCGACACGGACGTGGGTGATCCAGCACGCAGGTGACAGCGGCGGCGCCTGCCCGATCCCGGCCACCAACTGTCCGTGAAGGCGCGCGGTGTAGTAGACGCCGTCGAGACCGGACGGCATCGGGATCGGATCGTCGAAACTCCAACCGAAGAGCTGACCATAGAAGTCTGTGGCTGCCCGGGGATCGGGCTGCCAGGTGTCGACCCAGCACGGTGCACCGACTGAGGAGGTATCTCGCGCTGTCATAGAAGAATCCCTTTCGACCTGGCTTGATTCGGCCGGAACATCGTTTCCCCCGCCGGCACATTCGCACAGACCCAACGGACTCGACCTGTTCGCTTTCGAGCCTGCACAAGGCAGGTAGGGAGCGCTGTCAGTCCGAGTCCCCGTCATCTTCTCCCCGGAATGCGTCCACGAGGTCACGGGGTAGGGTCAGGCCGCTTGATGGGTAGAGGAACAGGGCCAGCGAGATTGCATCGGTGGTCGTCAGGAACATTTCAATGGGCGCTGTCCGGCCCGCCATTTCCAGGACGAGGGTGAAGCCGTGCGTCCCCATGCCCGGAAGCTCCGACCATCTCACCAAGGCCGGCGCAATATCCTGGTCCATCAGTATGTGGTCACCGCAGAAGTCCCAGTTTGCACCGGAGCCGAGATTCGCCTTGTGTACGGCACAGACGTCGGCCTCGCGGAAATCGGCCGGTCCATGCCCGGCCACCACGACGCTGGAGTAAGGATTCTGGCATCGGAGCACCGAGCACGTCCTCATGCTAACCACGTTACCGAGGAGACGATAAAAAGAAACTGAGTGGCTTTGGGTATTACTTTGACGTCGCCCAAAGAGGGGGAAATGCACGCCGAAAACCTCATCATCGGCCACAAACCGCTGCTAATTCACTGCCAATCAGCCCTGGGAATCACGTTTTTCGGCAGCTTGCCATGGGCGGGTCAGAGACGGCCGCTAGTGACGTACCTTGCCTCCATGAGTGGCGTCCGAATCCGGTTCTGAGGGACACCTGACGCATCGCGTCGAGGTGAACTAGACAGAGTGGTCTTCCTGGCATAAATTCAACGTTGGCGGCCGAGCGGTGACCCGGCCGTCAAGTGGCGTCGGCGGAGCATCCTGGAGATGCAAAGGAGAAAAAGGAACGGCTATGAGTGCGCATTTTGATGGGTTCCTCGCAGAGGCATTGACAACTGATCGGGAAACAGACGGAGGGTTGGACAAGGAGGAGCTGTACGGGTTGTACACCAGCTGGTGCCTGATAAACCAAAGCCAACCGGAGCCGGCCGAGGCCCTATGGGTGGCCCTCCAAAGACGCCGGATCGAGCCTGAGGACAACACTCTCGCCATGTCCGGCCCCGCCGCGTTGGATTACATCGTCAGCAGCTCCCCCGACCTGGTGTAAGGGGCACGACGAGGAGTTGGTGGAACGCTGCATCAGCGACGGAGGGCCAGCGGCTCAGAGTAGCTTGCAGGGTTCGACCCGACTTGTGTGGGCGGCTTGACCGCCTCCAGCAAACCCTGTGCCTGCCACGGCAGGGCCGGCGTGTGCCGGCCCTGCCTTCCACATTCCATTCCGAAATCATTCCCGCGCGGCCTTGGTAGAGGGTACTGGTCACGGGCGTACTCAGTATGTCAACCGTCTGTATCACTAGATTGCGGACCATTACCTTTGTTCTGGTTTCCTCGAGCTGCCCATCTCCGGAGCATCAATTTCGTTATTCCCGGGCCTGACGCCGGAATCAATTCTCTGTGCCAGCGACAATGTTTCGGCGAGGATCGACGAGCTGCAGTTCGACTTAGGAGAAGGTCCTCGGTGGGAGGCCCTTCGGAACCGAAGGCCGGTCCTTATCCCCGAAGTGCGCACGGCATCTCACACCGGATGGCCCGTCTTTGCGAAAGCCCTCATGGATCTCGAGGTGTCCGCCTTGTTCGTTTCCCGCTCGTGATCGGCGCCATGGACATCGGTGTGATTGAGCTCTACAGCTCCTAGCCCGGGCCGCTTAGCCATGCTGACCACTCTGCTGCATTGCACCTCGCCGACGCCACCGCTTGGATGCTACTCCGTCAGATTCTGGCACCTGCCGGTGACGGCGCAGATGCACATCAAAAGGGCTCACCCCTGTCCCGGCGCGAGGTTCACCAGGCGACCGGCATGGTCGCAGCACAGACAGGAACCTCTGCCCGGGACGCGCGGATGCTGCTGAGGGCCCATGCTTTTGCCGAGGGGCGCACGGTCCGCGACGTAGCCCGCGACGTCGGCAGCCGACGCCTTGACTTCACTCCCCCAGTGGGCCGAAGCGCCGCTGCCCCTGTGGCGTAGAATCCGGTTATGGCGATCTCAAGCCGCGCCCGGCGCGTGAGCACCGCTTTCGTCAAGATAGCGGACACTTGTGGCGGATTACGACATCTTCGACCTGTTCCACACCCTTGTCGATGAATCCGTCGGAATCCTCGACGCCGCCGCCGGACTCCTGCTCGCAGATCCGGCAGGCGACCTTCAGCTCATGGCCTCCACAAGCGAGGAAAGCCAGCTGGTGGAAGTCCTCCAGCTGGAGGCCGGGACAGGACCGTGCGAGGACTGTTCCGGGCCGGCACGGTTGCAGCTATCGATGACATTGCCGCCGACGGGTCGCGGTGGCCGGAGTTTCAGACAGCCGCCCTCTCCCCAGGATTCCACTCCGTCCTTGCCGTCCCGATGCGTCTGCGCAGCGGTACCATCGGCGCCACAGGCCCAAGGGCGTGATCGCCCACACCGCCCATGTCGACATGGATGCGGCGTTCGCCCTGCTGCGCGACCATGCCCGTGCCAACAACCAGACCATCTACGAATCAGCGGAAAAAATCGTCACCCGCCAAATCGCCATCTGGCCGGAACGACGTCTGTCCTCGACATGACCGGATAACGCGACCGGGTCGACGGCGTCCGCAAAAGCGGTCCCGAAGTAGTCGAGCCGGCGGAAGGGGAGTGGACGGTTCGGTAGTTGGGACCTCCGGGACATGGGCTAGTACAGCACTGGCTTCGGATCAGGGCGGAGAGTGTGAACCGGACGAAATCCTCGGATCGCCACGGGCCAGGCGCTTCGCGCGTCTTTCCGCCTGGTGAATGGCCCAGGCTGCGTTGACGAGGCCGATGTGGCTGAAGGCCTGTGGGAAATTGCCAAGCAGTTGGCCAGTGGCTGAGTCCACTTCTTCGCTGAGCAGTCCCACGTCATTCGCGTAGCTTGTGGCCCGCTCAAACACTTCCCTAGCGTGTTCGGTCCGGCCGGCCATGGCGGATACTTGGGCGAGCCAGAACGTGCACAGCAGGAAGCTTCCTTCCTCACCGTCCAGGCCGTCGATGCCAGTGTCGGTCCGGTATCGCAGCAGCAGGCCCCGGGAGTCGGTGAGATGCTCCTCGACGGCGTCCAGGGTGGCGAGCACCCGTGGATCCGAGGCGGGAAGGAACCCCACAATGGGAAGCATCAGGGCCGCGGCATCAAGGTCCGCCGAGTCAAAGTGCTGTGTAAATGCCCCGATTTCCTCGTTCCAGCCGCGTTCCAGTATTGCTTCGCGGATGTCACGCGCGGCGGCTTCCCACTCCGGGGCACGGTCTGCTGCGTGAATCTGGCGGGCCAGTTTCACTGCGCGGTCCAGGGCAACCCAGCACATCAGCTTGGAGTAGAGGAAGTGCTGCGGCTCGCCCCGGATCTCCCATATGCCGTTGTCCTTTTGGTTCCATTGGTGGGCTGCCGCATCGGCAAGATCGGCAAGAAAATCACTGACGCCCTGGTCGAGGTCTCGAAGCTGGCGGCGGAGACGGAAAGCTGCATCGAGAATTTCGCCATAGACGTCTAGTTGGGGCTGGTCCCATGCGCCGTTACCGGCCCGGACAGGGCGGCTGCCCTTCCACCCGCTGAGCTGGGGAAGGACGCGTTCGGACAGGTCGTGCTCACCGCGTATGCCGAACATAATCTGAAGTGGACGCTCCGGGCGGGAATGAGCCGCTGCCGCGGTCATGAAGCCGAAGAACTCATGGGCTTCGTCGGGGCAGGCCGCCACCCAGAGCGCCTGCATGGTGAAGCTGGCGTCACGGACCCAGGAGAATCTGTAGTCCCAATTGCGCTCTCCGCCGATCTGTTCAGGAAGAGAAGTGGTCGGGGCGGCAACGATGGCTCCGGTGGGCTGGTAACTGAGCGCTTCCAGCACGCAACCGGAATGATGTATTAGCTGCCGCCACGGTCCGTCGTAGCGTTGATGGATCTCTGACCAATGGCGCCAGGCATTTTCGGTGGTGCGAAGAGCCTTCTTGATCTGCTTTTGGCTATACGGTTTCGGCAGCGGAGTGCCCAGCATGGAATGCTGCAACGCGAGGTAGATGCTTTCGCCTGCGGCGATCTCGAAGACGGCCGTGCCTTCGCCGTGAGCAACAGACACGGGTCCTGGAGCGCTGAGGAGAAGCCGTCCGGATCCGCCCGTGGCCACAACCCCGGAGCCGATCTGGTTCATCACGGGTGTTATTAGGCCGTACTCGGGCCGCGGGCGGAAGCACACTTCAAGGGTTACTTGGCCGCTGGTACAGGTGACGCCCCGCAGTATCGTGTGCGGAGCTCCCTCTCCCAGCCGGTGGGGGTCCCCAGAGTCGCCGACTTCCATAGCGTCTGTCAGGACAGCCGTGCCAGTTTCCGTGCTGATCATGGTCTGGAGGACCATGCCGGCATCGACGTAGGACCGATCCGTTCGGGTGCAGCCTCTGGCCCGGACTGACCAATGCCCCGCACCCTCTCCCAGTATCCGCGCGAAAACTGAGGGACTATCAAACCGGGGAAAGCACAGCCAGTCGATGGACCCGTCGCTGCTGACCAGGGCCGCGGAGTGCCTGTCGGAGAGGAGCGCGTAATCAGAGATGGGGAGTGTGCTCACCGCAACAACCTCAGGGCCGCCCGCATGACCTCAGGGCCTCGTGTGCTCCCGCATGCCCTGCCTCCGGTACCGGGAGCGAACGTTCTTCGCATCCCGCAGCAATAGAAGCTCATCATTTGTACGCCCCGCCAATTGTCGTTCCGCACGTCAGTTCAGGGGCCGGGGCCACCACGACGGCAGGCCAACCCCGGGCCGAACCGGTGTGAGCAAGTCTAGTCTCAATGCGTCCGAACCGGCCTCACCCATCGCTTGGATATCTGCGAAGCGACCGGAAGCCGATGCACAGTGCTTCTGCGAAGATTTTCGGTTGCTCCCAGGGCGCGTGGTGTCCGCCCCTCGACAGCGAAGAAGGTCGACCAGTTGTAAGCGAACATGCGGGCGAAAGAAATCGCCGGGTTCGTCAGCCGGTAGAGCGTTATGTTTGTCGAGGACATCGTCCCGCGTAAGACTTCGGCCAATCCGTAAAGGCCCGGGAGATCATTCCCAGGCCACGCACCTCAAGGTCCATGTGAAACGCTGCAAGCCGAGAGTGGATTTGGAGAGCGGCTCGAGCGCCTGCGGCCGGGACGCCATGATGCAGGCGTACTGGACGTGATCGAAAACGTTTCAATTTTGTCTCGGGATGACACCTCAATTCCGGAGGCGTGTCGTGATTCAGAGCTTCCATCTAGCCGGTCTGCTGTGGGCAGGAACGGCCTTCGGGGGCAGCTGGAGGCTCGTCGAAATTCAGTCCGTGTAAGCTGGGGTTGCCCGCAAATCGTGGACAGTTGATCAGGCGGCTTGTGCCGGCTGAGGTTTTGTTGTGGCGAGGAATCGTTCGTGTTCCACGGGTGTGGTGTAGCCCAGTGCTGAATGCAGCCGGGCACGATTGTAGAACTCCTCGATCCAGCGGCCCGTA
>NZ_JBEPOZ010000030.1:0-44535 GCF_040547005.1 Arthrobacter sp. UYCu712 | reverse complement strand
CGCCAGAGCGGCGCGCCAGGTGTAGGCGGTTGAACTCCTCCCTGGAGACAGAGTTCCCCGGACATGCTGTGAAGGCTGGTGCGGGGAACTCCGCAGCGGCAGGCCGTCCGCAACGGATGCGCGAAGCGCCTGATCCGGGGGTCACCGGGGTCCGATAGGCGCCACGGGATCGCTAATGGGGACAGGACCAGCGCCGTTGGGATTGGCGTAGGTACTCGTCGACGTCTTCATCGGCGTTGACGTTGGCAAGAGCAACCATCACGCGGTGGCACTGGACCGGGCCGGGAAGAAACTCCTGGACCGGGAAGAGGCGAACGGCACAAGCCCTGAACGCGTGGACGACAGGGACCAACGGCCCAGCTGCACACAACCGCCAGGCCCGCCCTTGGTCCCATCGCTCGCCTGAAGCTGCCGGTGATTGTGCACAGCCCTCCCGCCATCCTCGTTGCCGCCGCCTGTGCGACGAGGATCATCCAGTTCAGATCCAACCTCCACGCGGAGTGACCGCAGCGCGGAACATGACAAGCGGCCACAGGAGCCGCACCGCACTCCGTGGGCTGACAGGTAGCGACGGTATGCTTGCTGTGGGCTACCCATCTGAGTGTTGTGCTGGACAGTGCAGTGCTGGCGAGTTGGGTAGCCTTCTGCATGGGCTGGCAAATAGGCAGCACCTTGGAGGGGAGCATGGAACCGGAGCGTGTCCTCGCTGCTAGAGTCAGAATCCATGACCCTAGACCCCGTCCGTTCACCTGGTGTGCCGCCGCTTTTGCTCAGTATCGGCAACGTGCACGTCACCGAGCAGCACGTCATCACGCCGGCCGGTACGTGGCCACTCGCTGACGTGAACGTGACTACCTCAGACCAGACCTCAACGACAACCCACACCCCAGCGTGGGCCATCGTGATGGTCTTCCTCTTCATTTGGTTCTTTCTGCTGAGCCTGCTTTTCCTGCTGGCCCGTGAAACCCGCATCAGCGGATTTATCGCCGTCCACATCCAGGCACGCGGCTACTCCTACACCGAACAGGTCCCCGTCTACTCGGCCCAAGAACGCGCGGACGTCCTCAACCGTGTTCTGTTCCTCCAAGGAGCCATCGGCCAGGCACGCAACCGACACGCCTACTGACCCCCTCCCAACAGAACCCCGGCACCGACACCCCTCCGACCAGTGTTCTTCACCGATCCGCCGGGCCTACCCTGTGCTCACAACCAAGTACCGGAGCCCGGGATCGGCTCCGGGTCCCCTCAGGAAGGCAGCATCAATGGCGATGAACATTCGGGATCACTGGGACCGGCTCAGCCCCGCCACACGGCAATGGCTCACAGACAACCCCGGCTGCCTGATCCTGCCGCGCACCCTGGCCGAAACGATCTGCCAGGAAACCGGCGTAAGCGCTGACTGTGACCAGCACGGGCAGGCAACGCTTTCCCGGGAGGACCTGGACTTCCTCCGGGCCAAGGCAGAAGGAACCCGAACACCCCCGCCGGAGCAATAGTTCTTTGACGCGACACAGCCCGGACTCGGTACCTAAAGCCGGGGAATGAGAGGCGGACAATGGAACCCATGGCGGTCGAAGGCGGCAAAGGTACCGTGGAACTCAAGGCCGACGGGATAATCCACCTTGTCTGGAACGACAGAGTCAACATCGACGCTGTCGATGCCCATGCGGCAATGGCTGCCGTTAATGAGGCCGGCAAGGGGTCGGAATACCCAATGCTGGTCGACATGGCGACCACGGAGTCCGTGCACCGTCATGCCCGCGCTGTTTTCTCTATCCCTTGTGCAGCCTCCCGGATCGCCTTGCTCGGCACCAGTCCGGTCGACCGAGTTCTGGCAAACTTCTTCCTGGGTGTCCACATCCCGCCATGTCCCACCCGCTTCTTCACGTCCAGGAACGATGCAATGGTCTGGCTGATGCAGGACCTGGCCAAATGACCCCACGGACCACTGACGGACGGGAAGCACCGTCCGTGCAGACCGGCCGGTTCCATACTGCGCCTATGCCTGATATGAGACTGTGGCCCACCGGCCGCCTGTTATCGACCGCGGCGCGGCTCGTTGAGTACGCGTGGAATGAGAAGATCGGCGATATCGGGCTGACGCATGCCGGGGTGATCGCCCTGGACGTCCTGGCGGCCAGCGGGCATATGACCCAGGCTGCACTCGCGCAGATCGTCAGGGTCCAGGCCCAGACCATCGGCAAGACCCTCACGGGGCTGGAGGCCCATGGGTTCGTCCGGCGACAACGCAGCGAGTCCGACCGCCGCAGCCAGGTCGTTTCCATCACCGACGCCGGCATCTCTGCACGCGAAAAGGCACGCCACCTGGAACGCTCAGTCCTGGCCAGCGCAGCGGTCGATACCGACACACTGCGCGCAGAACTTCAGACCATCGTGCTCGTGCTCTCGACCCCGGCGGACGAGACCGAACGGACAAGACCGAACTGACGGACCCGGCCCCCAGGACATCCCGGTGGCCAGGCACGAGTCCGAGCAGGCGTTGCATAAGGCCGAGCGACTGCTGAAAGACGATTCAAAGATTGGGGGCAGCGTCGGGATCGTCACACTTCCGCTGGTCGGGGGTCCTGATCAGATTCCTGCCCCTTCAGTCCCGGAGGCGGCGGGCTCCCGGCCGCGGCCTTCAGGACCGGTGGGTGGGATCCTCTGTTGGTGGTCCCGGATCCGGTACGGGACCCGGGCCCGGACGCACCGGGGACGTCGGGTCCGGCGAAGCAGGAGCCGGCTCAGGAACCGGTGGCGGTGCCGGCGCCGGAGGCGACGTCGGATCCGGGGATCCCGGAGCAGGAACAGGGTCTGGCGGGAACGGCGCTGGTTCGTGTTGCGGCGGAATGGTCATGGTGTTCCCCCTTCGGCTTCTGGCCTTTCCGGATGGTGACTTCAGGCTACGTCTCAGCTGCACGGAAGAACAGAGGAACCCAAGTCCCCCAATATGCCCGAGATGGCCCACGCAGTTGTCCTCACACTGACAGGGAATAAAAAGGCCGCGAACCAAGCACGGTGGGCTGCCGTACAGGCAGCACACCGCGGGGTTCGGAAACTCTGAAGCCCGGGCCACGGCCGCGCAGGGCTGGCTGCAGGTCTTCTCGCTGCGGCCGCGGCCGCCGGAGTAACAATCCCGGAAAAGGCCAGTTTCCGACGGCTTCCGGCCGGCAGGGGGGTTCCGGACTAACAGTTTGAAGCATACAAGCGACGAAACGTCGTCGAACGGTCCTTCAACATCTTCAAGCAATGGCGCGGCCCCGCCACCCGGTACGACAAGCTCGCCCTGACCTACCGCGGCGGAGTCGTCCTCCGCGCCATCACCATTTGGCTCAAGGAATTAGGAGACGTGCCCTACTGGCCCAATGCGCTGTCTCCATGCAGATTCGTGAGGCGACCGTGGATGACCCGGAACAAGTCAACAGTGCGAGGAGGAGTCAAACTGATCGTGCCTCTGGGGTGCGATTCATGCGTACGACGAGGGCGACCAGCGCTGCCAGCGAAATGGCGCTGACGGCATAGAGCACCTTGCCCCAAGGCGCGTAGTCCCCGCCTGATATTGCAAAGGCATCAGCCAGGCCCATACCGGCCGGGAATGAGGCCATCCAAAGTGCTGGTGCTCCCAACGCCAGCAGCAACAGGTTGAGGGCTGCAGTTGTATTCCATGAAAGGGCATGCCTCAGTGCGGCAATCAGAACGGCTGCGCCCAACAAGCTTCCCACGGCCGCCCAGATGAGAACTGTCGGGCCTGAAAGCGATTCATTCGCCCGGTCCATAACAGCATGGATTTCACTAAGCGTTGCGCCCGGAACAGCCGCCAGAGGATTCCAGACAAGCACCTGTAGCGCGCCAGCAACTGCATAACCCACCACAAGCAGGAATCCGCCCAATGCTACCCAGGTGGCCAACCGCGGCCCATTTTCATTTCCCCCGTACGCCATGGCCGCCAGCTTAGCCCGACTCGGTCTAACCCCAATTGAAGGAAGCAGGACATGCCCTGGGGTGTGCTCAGCAAATACGCCCGGTCACATTGGGCCTGCCCATCGTCCTTGTATAGATTGACTCGGGCATGACCGCGTGCTCCGTTCCAAGCCACATAATTACCCGGTCATGGTGTTCACAGGCTATTCCAGTTGCGCCGTTCGTGAGCAGGGCCCAACCGAGGACGCGGTCGACGTCGACGTCGCCGTCGACGTTCACGCTATGTGCGGTGCCTTGCGTGAGGCTGATAGATCTGAGGGTGTCGGCGAGGCCCGAGAGCAACCGCCTCCTGGCAAAGTCGGTCATTTCGGTGGCAAGGGCTGTGCTGAGGAATGCTGCGTGACGGGGGCCGGGTCGACTTGGCTTAAAGGTCGCCAGGAACTCTGGTGCGTCGGCTCCGGCAGCCGGTCCTGAAGCCAGGGCGAAGTGTGCAACGACAGTCTCTCCGGTTGTGCCACGAAGTACGGGCGTAGGAACGCTGCCCGGCTCGATTCCCTTTGTGTCCGTGCGGACTGCGTAGGGTCCGAAGGCTTCTAGTTCGGCCCAAATGCGGTCACGCAGGGAGTCGTGCGGGACAACGTCCCTACGCTCGTACATCGATCCGCCCATGGCGACATTCTCCATCGGGCATCCCGTGATGGCCATTACCAGTCGAGATTGGCCGACAAGGCAAGGTTGCAGGACGGGCGAGGCAACCTCCACCCCTAAGAAAACAGCAAAGTAGACGGTGGGGTGCCCGGTGGAGGACCGGCCAACGGACAGACAGTGGCGCCTCGCCACTGGAGCTAATCGCTCCGCCTTGGTAGCTTTCAACGCATGGCCATCCAATTTGAGAATGTGGGTATAGCTGTTCGCGATATCGAAGCGGCAATCGCCTTTTTCACCGATCTCGGTCTGACACTCATCGGCCGTGACACGGTCAGCGGCGAGTGGTCCGATACTGCCGATGGACTTGATGGAAACCATGCCAATATCGCGATGCTCCAGACCCCAGATGGTCATGGTCGACTCGAGCTCTTCGAATACATCCATCCCGAAGCGATCGAGTCGAACCCGACTCGTCCCAACGACATTGGCATGCACCGCGTGGCCTTCTCGGTAGACGACATCGATAAGGCCCTCGAGGTGGCTGCAAAGCACGGATGCCATCCGCTACGCGGTGTGGCGACCTATAAGGACGTCTATAAACTCACGTACCTCCGCGGCCCCAGCGGAATTCTCGTAATGCTCGCCGAGGAACTGAAGAAAGACTGACACCCGAATCTGCCCAATTAGCCTGTATTGCCAGGCCTTAGGGTCGAGAGACTGTCCGCTGAAGGAGCGGCTTACGAGGCAACTGACGGGAGCGGCTGCGGGGCGCCAACGGAACGCGGGCCGCACCAAAGGAACCCGATGCGGGCTCCTCCGACCTTCGCCCCTATGGCTCCCCTTGCCACGGTCTCAAGAAGAAAGTGGCGGCGCAGCGGGGCTGGTGGCGATGGCCCGGAGTAGGGCTAGGACGGTTTTCACGTTCGCTCGTTCGAGTGTTTCGGGGCGGCCGAGGCAGTCGATGTGCCGGCCGGTTCCAAGGCGGGAAATCGGTCGGAGGAGCAGGTCCGGATGATGATGCATATCGGTGGTGTAGCGGGGCATCAATGCCACGCAGTCGCTGGCGGCGACTACGGCAGCGGCGACGAAGAATTCGTTGATCCGGTGCGCGATGCGCGCTTCGGCGCCTCCAATGCCGGCGATTTGTTCGATGGCGTTCTCGAGAGGAAACCCCTGGTGGACGGCCACCCAGGTTTCTCCGCGGAGGTCTTCTGGGTCAATGGAGTCTTTGGCCGCCAGCCGGTGGTCCTTGCGGATGACGAGGTCCAGGGGTTCGAACAACAGCGGTTCCACGCGCACCGATCCCGGCCACGGCGGACTGCCTGTCCACCGGCGGGCGATGACCAGGTCGTGATCCTGGGTGAGGGCGGGGAAGCTTTCCTGGGCTACGTCGAAGTCGCTCAAGGTAACGCCGGGCCGGCCCGGGGCGTTCAACTTGGTGAGTAGCGGGCCGAAGAGGGCCAGCGCAGCACTGTGGAAGGCCGCGACCGCCACAACCGCCTGCGGTTCGCTCTGGAACTGCGCGACCGCCTGCTCCGCCCGTTCAAGCGCCACCTCCACTTTCACGGTCCCATCAGGGCGGATATTGGCCTGCCAAAGCAGGCCACCGCAGGCCACCGCAAAACAAGGTCAAGCAGCACCTGACCCGGTGAGGGTTCCGCCTACGGGCACCCCGCAAGCGGACGACCACCCGCCGGCACGGATCAAGGAATCTGGCGCAGAACGCCACCACAAAGCGCTGAACTCCACAGTCCGGATTCACTGGCTTCTGGAAGAGCGCGGGGGATCCCCTATCGATCGTTCTGTCCGGCGCCGGCGCGCCCGGCCCTGCCGGCCAGCCGCAGCAGCCCGTCCCGCAGCGGCTGGGCCGTTTCCGCGAGCGCCAGCCGGGCCATCGCGGACGACGCCACGCGCAAGGCCTGGCTACGCAGCATTCTTCGCCGGTTGTACGCCCGCAGCGCCTCCGGGAGCGGGCGGGAGTTGAGCAGATCGGCGAGCGTGACGGCGTCGATCAGCGCCTCGCAGGCGCCGCGCCCCAGGTTGGGGGTCATGCCGTGCGCCGCGTCCCCCACCAGCACCGCACCGTCCCGGGCGTAGCGGCCCGGGTACGGCACTGTCCAGACCCGCTGCGCCAGCGTCTCCCCCGGCGTCGCCGCAGCCAGGACATGGTCCATGCCGGCGTCACGGCCGGAATAATGCGCGCGGGTGAGGGCCAGGGCCTCTTCGACGTCGATGCCGCCGGGCCCCAGCCCCGAGCGGTAGGAGGCGTACCAGTAGGTCCGGCCACGGGACGCGGGCGTGATGCCGAACAACTGCCCGCGGCCCCAGTATTCACCGCCCCGGCCGGGCGGGACCGGCCCGTCGATGATGCCGCGCAGCGCAAGGTACGGGCTGAGGCGGGCCCTGGCGTGTTCGCCCCAGACGCTCCGGCGGACAACGCTGTGCACTCCGTCGGCGCCGACCACCAGGTCCGCACGCGGCAGCGATGCCACGGCGCCGTAGGCCCTGAGTACGGAGGCGGGCACGGCTGCGTCCAGCAGCCGGAGCAGCTCCGCACGCGACACCCCGATGACGCCGGATGCCCGGGCCCGCAGCAGGACACTCCCGGCGCCGTCCCGGAGTGCCATCCCGCCGAACCCCGAGCCGGCCGCGCGGACCGCCGGGAGGATACCCATCTCATCAAGGGCGCGCTGGGCTTCCGGCCACATGGCCAGGGACGTCTCCACCGGCGCCGGCTCTCCCCGCCGCTCGTGGACGGTGACCTGGAAGCGGTCCGGGTCAAGGTGTGCTGCCAGCGCCAGCCCCGCGATGCCGCCGCCGACGACGGATAGAGCGTCCATGCCCAGAGTCTACGGCCGGCCCCGGCCCGGCGGGATCCGTCACACTCCCGGCGGTGTGCCGGCGTGGGTTAACCTCGCACTATGGAACCGGCAGACATCACCTTCCGCACCCGCAAGTGGGTGCGGCCCGAAGACCTCAACGCGAACGGCACGCTGTTCGGCGGAAGTCTGCTGAAGTGGATAGACGAGGAAGCGGCGATCTACGCCATCCTGCAGCTCGGCAACGGCCGCGCGGTCACCAAATACATCTCCGAAATCAACTTCGTCAGCTCCGCCGTCCAGGGCGATCTGATCGAGATGGGCCTGACCGCCACCCGGTTCGGCCGGACCTCGCTGACCATGCGCGCCGAGGTGCGCAACATGATCACCCGGCAGAGCATCCTCACCATCGAGGAGATCGTGTTCGTTAACCTCAGCCATAACGGCACACCGGAGCCGCACGGCTACACGGAGATCACCTACGACCGGGACCGGATCCCCACGCACCACCTGACGGAAACGCTGGACCAGGACTAGCGCAGCACCTGCGGCGCGGGAGCGGCGGCGCATCCGGCGGATGTTCACTGCCGGTTAAGGCGATGGACCCATTCCGTTCCGCCGGACGCACCAGACTCACATGCAGCGGCCAGATTATTTCATCGAATCGATAGGAATAATCGGTCAGATCCGGCGTGTGCCGCTATAGGCTGGCCGAACAACGCCCTCCGGTCCCGTTCAGAAATGAGTCCCACCCGTGCGCAGATTGAAAACCCTGGTTGCCGCCGCCGTCGCCGTCACCCTGATTTCTGGCTGCGGAGGGGGCACGGCAACTCCGGCGGCCTCGTCCGGGGCGGCTCCCGGCCCCGCCGCCGTCGCCCCCTCGGGACCGCCCTCCGGCGAAACCGTGATCGTCTACACCAACTCCAACGGTGAAGGCCGCGGCGAGTGGCTCACCAAGAAGGCCGCGGACGCCGGTTTCAAGATCGAAATCGTGGGCGCCGGCGGCGCTGATGCCACCAACAAGCTGATCGCGGAAAAGAACAACCCGATCGCGGACGTCGCCTTCGGCTTGAACAACATGTACTTCGAGCAGATCAAATCCGCGGGTGCGATCGAGGCGTACACCCCCTCCTGGTCCGGCGAAGTCGACACGGCCAAGGGCGACAAATCGGACAGCAAGGCCTACTGGCCGCTGGTGCAGCAGGCGATCCTCCTCGGCTACAACTCCGAAAAGTTCAGCAAGGACGAGGCCCCCAAGGACTGGACCGATCTGTGGGCCCAGGACAAGTTCAAGTCCCGCTACGAGCGCGTCACCGGCGTCGGAACCGCCACCGCGCAGCTGGTCTTAGCCAGCATCCTGACGCGGTACAAGGACGACGGCGGCGATCTGGGCGTCTCCGACGAGGGCTGGAAGCAGATCGAAGGCTACTTCAAGAACGGCAGCCCCGCGGTCGCCAAGACCGACCTGTTCGCCCGGATCGCCTCGGGCGAGACGGACATGGGTCAGATGCCGTCCTCGATCATTACCGAGCGCGAAAAATCATTCAAGGTCAACGTCGAAACCGTCATGCCGTCCGTCGGCGTCCCGCTGGCCATCGAGCAGGTGGCCCTGGTCAAGGGGACGGACAAAAAGGATGAGTCCCTGAAGTTCATCAACTGGTTCGGCAGCGCACAGACCCAGGGCGAGTGGGCGCAGCAGTTCAGCTCGATGCCGGTCAACAAGGCGGCGGTCGCCCAGGCCAAGCCCGAGGTGGTCGAATTCTTCAACACGCTCAAGCAACAGGACATCGACTGGAGCTTCGTGCAGGAAAACATGGGCAAATGGGTTGAAAAGATCGAACTGGAATACATGAGCTGACCACCCGACGCCGACTGCCGCCAGAAAAGACAGGTTGCCATGATCCGTTTAGAGAACATCGAGGTCACGTTCGGTGATTTCACCGCCATCCCCGAGCTGAACCTGCAGGTGGAACCGGGTGAGTTCTTCACGTTGCTGGGCCCGTCGGGCTGCGGGAAGACGACAGCCCTGCGCACCCTGGCCGGGTTCATCGAACCGTCCGCGGGCGAGGTCTACGTCGACAGGAAGGCAGTCACCCGGCTCCCTAGTGACCAACGCGACGTGGGCATGGTCTTCCAGAACTACGCCCTTTTTCCCAGCATGAGCGTCTGGGAGAACATCGCCTTCGGCCTGCGGGTCCGCAAGGAAAAGCCGGCCGAGAGCGACAGGCTGGTCCGCGATATCGCCAGGCGCGTTGACCTCTCCGAAGACCAGTTGCGCAAGAATGTCGCGGAGCTGTCCGGCGGCCAGCAGCAGCGCGTCGCCGTCGCCCGGGCGCTGGTGCTGCAGCCCAAGATCCTGCTGCTCGATGAGCCGCTGTCCAATCTGGACGCCAAACTCCGGCACCAGCTCCGGCAGCAGCTCAAGGATCTCCAGAGCGAGTTCGGCATCACCACCGTCTATGTCACCCACGACCAGGACGAGGCGTTGGCGATGAGCGACCGGGTGGCGGTCTTCAACGAGGGTGTGGTGGAACAGGTGGGCACACCGCAGAGCATCTACGACGAATCCGCCACCGAATTCGTGTGCAACTTCATCGGGGACAGCTCCCGGCTCACAGCCGCGTTCGTCGCGGAACTGAACCGGCAGTCGAGGCATGCCCTCGATCCCGCGGCCAACTCCTATCTGCGGGTGGAGAAAGTGTCCCTGGACGCCGGCGGGGACGGCCAGGCCGTCCCCGTGAACGGAACCGTGGTCTCGAAGACCTACCACGGCCTGCACAGCCGGTACGTCGTCCGTTGTCACGGCGCGGACATCCGGCTGCTGGTAAGGGAAGACGGCGGGGCACATCCCGTAGCGGGCAGCCAGGCCACCGTGTACGTGAAGCCGTCCCACGTCCTGCAGTACCACCCGGGAACCGGCGCCGCCCTCGGCAGCCGGCTGCAGGAAGCAGCCCGCCCTTGAGCAGCGCACGCCGGCGGGGCAACTCTGACGGCGCCAGCACCCGCAGCATGCTCCGTTCCCCCGCCGTCCTGATCGTCGGGGTCGCGCTGACGTGGTTCATCGCGGCGTTCCTGGTCTGGCCCAATGCCAACGTGCTGATCCAGACGTTCTTCCCGGACGGGAGCTTCTCCGGCCGGGCCGCCGAGAAGCTCCTCTCCTCCCAGCGGGCGATGAAGTCCCTGGGCAACAGCTTCCTGCTGGCTGTTGCCTTGTCCGTCACCGTCAACGTGGTGGGCATCTTCATCGTGCTGGTCACGCAGTACTTCAAGATCCGCGGCTCCAGGATCCTGTTCCTCGGCTACGCCACCACCTTCATCTACGGTGGCATTGTGCTGGCGGCCGGCTACAAGTTCATCTACGGGGACAAGGGCATCGTCACCGGCTTCCTGCTCGGACTGTTTCCCGGCATGGACCCCGGCTGGTTTTCCGGCTTCTTCGCCGTCCTGGCCGTCATGACGTTCGCCACCACGACCAACCACATGCTGTTCCTCACCAACGCGCTGAAGGGCGTGGATTACCAGACCATCGAAGCGGCCAGGAACATGGGAGCCTCCACCTGGACCATCCTGCGGCGCGTGGTGCTGCCGATGCTCAAGCCCACTCTGTTTGCGGTGACCGTGCTGTCCTTCCTGACCGGTCTGGGAGCCCTCAGCGCACCGCAGGTCCTCGGCGGCCGGGACTTCCAGACCATCACGCCGATGATTCTCACGTTCACCAACAGCCCGACCTCCCGGGACCTCGCCGCGCTGCTCGCCGTCATCCTCGGTGTGGCCACCATGCTGATGCTCGCCGTCATGACCCGGCTGGAAAAGGGCGGCACCTACTTCTCGGTGTCCAAGGTCTCCTCGGGCCTGCAGAAGCAGCAGATCCGCAATCCCGTGGCGAACGCGGCGGTCCACGCCGTCGCCTACCTGCTGTTCGCGGTCTACACGCTCCCCGTGGTGCTGATCGTGCTGTTCTCCTTCGCCGACAGCGCCGCGATCCAGACCGGACAGCTCTCGCCGGGCCGCCTCACCTTCGACAACTACGTCCGGGTGCTGACCCAGCCCTCCGGACTGCGGCCCTTCATCATCAGCATTATCTACAGTGCCCTGGCTGCGGTGATCGCCGTCGGCGGGCTGCTGTTCGTCGCCCGGCTCCTGCAGAAATACCGGAACTGGGTAACGGGCATTTTCGAGTACCTGCTCCACATCCCGTGGATCCTCCCCTCGGCACTGCTCGCCCTGGGCCTGATCCTCAGCTACGACCACCCGAATCCGCTGGTCGGCGGCGCCGTGTTGACCGGGACCACGGTGATCCTGCTGATCGCGTTCGTGACCGTCAAGATCCCGTTCACGCTGCGGATGCTCAAGGCGTCGTTTGCCTCGGTGAACTCCTCGCTCGAGGAGGCCGCCAACATCATGGGCGCCAAGACCCTGTACGTGTTCCGCCGGATCCTGCTGCCGATCGTCCTGCCCGCGGCGGCCGCGATCACGGCGCTGAACTTCAACAGCATGCTCGACGACTACGACACTGCCATCTTCCTGGCCCACCCGCTGTTCCAGCCCCTGGGCCTGGTCATCAAGGCCAACACGGACGGCGCCGACGGCGTTGACGGAGTGTCCAACACCTTCGTCTACACGGTGCTGCTGATGGTCATCACAGGAGTGACCATGTACCTCGTCTACGGCCGATCCAGCCGGAAACCGTCCAAAAAAGCGGCGGCCGGAGCCGGCGACAAGCAAGGCACGACGCCGGTCCCGGCGGGAGCCGGGTCGTAACGGGAGCCAGCGCCTAGGGGTTGCCCGGCCAGCCGGTGTAGGCCTCGGCGAGGTACGCGCGGCCGTGGCGTGACGAGACCACCGAGTTGAGCTCGCCGAGCTGGCGGGCGCGGGCGAAGTCGTCTGCGCCGGCCGGGGTGTGCAGCATGGATGTCATCCAGTAGGAGAACTGCTGCGCCTTCCAGACCCGGTCCAGGGCGCGGTCGCTGTAGCCATCCAGGAGCAGCGTGCTGCCGGTCCGGTAGAAGCTGTCCAGCCCTTCGAACAGCACCTTGACGTCGTGGAGTGCCAGGTTCAGGCCCTTCGCGCCGGTCGGCGGGACGGTGTGGGCCGCATCCCCGGCCAGGAACAGGTTGCCGTGCCGCATAGGGGTGTGCACGAAGCTGCGGAACTTCAGGACCATCTTGTCGATGACCGGGCCTTCCTTGAGTTCGAAGCCGTTGCCGTTCACCCGGCTGCGGAAGGCGTCCCAGATGCGGTCTTCGCTCCAGTTCCGGACGTCCTCGTCCGGATCGCACTGGAAGTACATCCGCTGCACGGCCTCGGTCCGCTGGCTGATCAGCGCGAAGCCGTTCTCCGAGTTGGCGTAGATCAGTTCATCGGAGCTGCGCGGCGCCTCGGCCAGGATGCCGAACCAGGCGAAGGGGTACTCGTGGAAGTACCACTTGCGGCTGGCCTCCGGGATCTGGAAGCGGCAGTGGCTGCGCGAGCCGTCGGCGCCGGTGATGAAGTCCGCCCGGAGCTCGTATTCCACACCGTCGGCGTCCGTGAACCAGACCTTCGGCTTGCCTTCGATGCCGTGGATCGTGGTGTCGGTGACGCTGTACCGGACGTCGCCGCCGTCGGCCCGGCGCCGGGCGGCGAGGTCGGCGAAGACCTCGGTCTGCGGGTAGAGCCAGACGGATTCCCCGACGAGGTCCTGGAAATCGATCCGGTGGCTTTCGCCGTTGAAGCGCAGTTCGATCCCGTCGTGCCGGTCGCCGTCGCGCAGGACGCGGTCCGAAACGCCGCTGTCCACGAGCAGGTTCACCGAGCCGTGCTCCAGGATGCCGGCCCGGACGGTTTCCGAGATGTCCTGGTGGCTGCGGACCTCGATGACGGTGGATTCGATCCCGGCCCGCGCCAGCAGGTGGGAGAGCATGAGCCCTGCCGGGCCGGCGCCCAGAATGGCGACCTGGGTGGTGATGATTCGACGGTTGGCCATGTGTTCCTCGCTTCGTTGCGGCTCGGGAAATCTCTGGCTACAGTCTGCGTCCGGTGACGTGACGGACGTTACATGGATTCCGCTGAACGGAATGCTGCCGGGTTTTTGGCGTCGTTCAGCTGCCGCCCGATCCCCCGGGCGGCGGTCTGCAGGGCCGGAACCAGCGCCTGCAGGCGCATCTCCCGGAGCGGGACGACGACGCCGAGCGCCGCCACCGTGCGGTTCCTGGCGTCCCGCACGGGAACGGCAATTCCCCACGTGTCCGGATCCACCACACCGGCCAGCTGGGCGAAGCCGTGGCTGGCGGCCTCCTGGAGCAGGGTCCGGAGCTTGTCCGCGCCCAGCTTGCCGGCGGGGTCGTGGAATTGCCGCAGATAGTCCGCCTGGACGGCCGGGGGCTGGCCGGCCATCAGCGCCAGCCCCGCGGAGGAGATGTGGACGGGCATCCGGCCGGCGATCTGCGCCCGGTTCGGCACCGACCCGCGGCGGGACAGCCGTTCGACGAAGAGCGCTTCCCAGCCGTCCAGCACCGCAAGGTTCACATTCTGGTTGAGCACCTGCTGGATGTCCTCCATGAACGGCATGGCGGCCTGGCGGAGCGCCAGGGTGGGCGAATTCCGGTTCACGAGCTCCCACAGCCGCAGTCCCAGCCGGACGGAGCCGCCGCTGCCCAATTCCAGGAGCCCGTGCCCGGCCAGCTGCCGGACCAGGCGGTGGGCGGTGGTCACGGGCAGCTGCGCCCTGGCCGCGAGCTCCGAGAGCTGCAGCACTGTGACGCCCTCGGGGAACGCCCCGATGACCCGCACCACGCGGTCCACGACCGAGTCGCCCGTGCTTGAGTTGGCCACGATCCTGCTTCCTTGAGCACGCCCTGGGCGGCCCTCGGCATTCCATTGAACGGTTTGTTGTGTCCCACATTACACCTGCCGGTGATACAACTCTCGTGTCGGAAGCAACCGAAGTGCCCGTTGACGCGCACCGGAAACCGCCGCTCCGGCCTTCGCCTTCATACCCGCTCGACGCCGAGCCCTAACTTCGAGGTAGCCATGCCGATGACGTCCGCTGACCGCACTTCCCGCTGGCCTGTCTGGCTCTGCTGGCTGGCCATGGTGCTTGATGGCTTCGACCTGGTAGTGCTGGGCACCGTTATCCCGACGCTGATCAAGACCCAGGAACTCGGGTTCGACGCCGTGGGAGCCACCCTGGCCGCCACGATTTCCCTGGTTGGCGTGGGCCTCGGCGCGCTCTTCATCGCCCCGCTCTCGGACCGGTTCGGCCGCCGCCGGCTGCTGATCGCCTGCGTCGCCTGGTTCTCCGTGTTCACCCTGGCGGTGGTGATCGCCCCCAACGTCCTGGTGTTCAGCACGTTCCGGCTGCTGGCCGGCCTGGGTCTCGGCGCCTGCCTGCCCGCCGCACTGGCCTACATGAACGACTATGCCATCCAGGAGGGCTCGGCCGGCCGGTCCACCACGAGGACCATGACCGGCTACCACGTCGGGGCCGTCGTCACTGCGTTCCTGGCACTCCTGCTGATCCCCAACTGGCGGATGATGTTCGTCATCGGCGGCATGGCCGGGCTGGCGCTCCTGCCATTCCTGTGGTTCAAGCTGCCCGAGTCCCTGCCCCCGGTCAAGGAGGGGAACGAACCTGCTGAGGCAGCCAGCTTCCGCGACTTCACCAGGAAGCCCTACCCCGTGGTGGCAGTCGGGGTCGGGATCGCGTCGTTCATGGGGCTCCTGCTCGTCTATGGCCTGAACACGTGGCTTCCGCAGCTGATGGCATCCGCGGGCTACTCCATCGCCGCGGGCATCGGGCAGTTGCTGGTGCTCAATGTTGGTGCCATCGTCGGACTCGTCATCGCCGGCATCCTCGCGGACAAGCACGGAGCCAAGAAAGTGGTCCTGCTGTGGTTCGGCCTGTCAGCAGTCTTCCTCGCCGTGCTGAGTATCAAGCTTCAGAATGAGCTGCTCCTCAACGCGACGGTCTTCGTCACCGGCGTCTTCGTTTTCAGCTCACAGGTCCTCGTCTACGCCTGGGTCAGCCAGCTCTTCCCCAGCCGCCTGCGGGCCACGGCACTGGGCTACTCTGCCGGCGTCGGCAGGCTGGGTGCGATCCTCGGCCCCGCAGTGACGGGCACCCTGGTGGCAGCCGGCATCGCCTACCCGTGGGGTGTCTACACCTTTGCCGCCGCAGCCGTGATTGCCGTGGCCGCGCTGGCCATTGTGCCGCAGCGGATCTCCCACGAGGCGCCCCTGGCAGGCACACCGGCAGGAGCACCGGCCGGGACACACGCGGCCGGGGCGCCCGCCCCCGGGGACGACTAGTCCGTCAGGCGGCGGCGTGCTGCGTGCCCAGCCGGGCACGCAGCCGGCGCCACACCGTGGGGGCCAGCACGACGCCGATGCCGACGGCGGCGCCAATGACGGTCTCCAGGATCCGGTCCCGCAGCAGCAACCCGGGAGCCGAAGGCGCCACCAGCAGGGTCGAGATCAGCGCCAGCGGCGTGACGAAAATCTGGGCGAGCACGTACTGCCGGGCGATGAACATCTCGGCGCCGAACTGGCAGGCGGCGATCACCAGCACGGTTTGCCACGGCGCCGGCTGCAGCAGCAGGATCCCGGCCAGCAGGACCAGCCCCACAGCGGTGCCTACGATGCGCTGCACCCCGCGACTCACGCGGTGGCGGGTGGTGTGCCCTGCGAGCGGGACTACGGCTGCCACCATGGCCCAGTAGTTGTGGCCGAAGCCCAGCCTCTCGCCGGCCAGGGTCGCGATCGTTCCGGCCAGTCCGGCAGCCACGAGGTAGCCGAGACTTTCGAGCCATGCGGCCCGTTTCTCGGCCGGTGACAGGGTTGCTGCCTGCGGCCGGGCCCACGGCGTCCGCCGCCGCCTGGCCACCCGCGCGGACATGCCGATCAGCAGGGACAGGGCAATGGTGAGGACCGCCACTGCCATACCCTGCCAGAGCGGCGGCTGGCTGGGGATGGAGGCGATGGCTGCGAACGCGAAGATGTGGAACAGCGAACCGGCCGGGCGGAGCCGCCAGAAGGCAACCAGGAGTGAACAGCCGCCGGCCACCAGGGCGGTGGCCGCGACCTGCATCCATATGGTCTCAGTCGTGGAAAGCCCCAGTGCCACGCCCGTCCGGGCGGTCAGGGCGGCAAGCAGCATGATCAGCAGCATCAGCATCCCGGCCCGGAGCTGTGTCACGAAGCGTTGGGCGTGCGGCTCGTGCCGGCCATAGATCCCGGTAAAGGCACCGAAGGAGGCGAAGACGGCCAGGTCCAGGCGGCCCAGCAGCACCAGGGTGGTCAGCGGGACAAAGACGCCGGCAGCGCACCGGAGGGCGACCTGGTGGTCCTTGTTGCCGGGTGCCATGGTGAACATCTCGGCCAGCAGTTTCACGGGGAGGAACGCCTTCCTTGCAGTCGAATAATTGCGACGGCGGCACTGGCATCCTGATTGGACTCTACGCCGGAACGACGCCGTTGCAGCATCGCGCTCCGTTGAGCGGAACCCGTCACGGTCCGCGGAAACAGGCCGGGAAGTGGTAGCGTCTAGCGGTTGATTCCGGCCAGCGGAGTCACGACTGCACGACGTACGCCAAGGCACCCCGGAGGACCCCCATGCTCAAAGGATTCAAGGACTTCATCCTGCGCGGCAACGTGATCGAACTGTCCATCGCGGTGGTGGTCGGCACCGCCTTCACTACCCTGGTCAGCGCGTTCACCTCGAACATCGTCAACCCCATCATCGCCGCTGCCGGTGGCGTCGAGACCGAGGGCCTGGGCTTCCCCATCTGGCCGGGCAACCAGAAAACCTTCGTCAACTTCGGCGCGGTCATCACGGCCTTTGTCACTTTCCTGATCACAGCGGCGGTGGTGTACTTCATCTTCGTGGCGCCCATGAACCGGATCAACACGATCGTCAAGCAGCGCCTCGTTACGGCGGAACCCGAAGAGGAGCCCCTGCCCGCGGACACCGCCCTGCTCGCCGAAATCCGAGACCTGCTGGCCCAGTTCGCGGCCCCGGAACGGTCCGGCGAACACGCGGCCGAACGTTCGGCTGATTACACCGGTGAGCACGCGGCTGACCACGCCGATCAGCCCACAGCCGAACATGCCGGCGGACGCAGCCGCTAGGCCGACTGAAAAAGTCACCGGCCGGCAACGGGGCCGTAACAGCAGGCGGACATCATGGAGCCATGAAGCCGACAGCCCATGCAACCTCCGAGCTGAGCTGCGACGTCTGCGGCCAGCTGCCCGAACCGACCAAGGCCCGGCTGACGCTGGCCAATATCGCCGTGATGCTGCCGATCGAACTGCTCGTGCACGCCGCGGTGGTGGGAACCCATCTGCCCTATGTAGCCAAGGTCCTGGTCCTCACCATGACTGCCACGATCCTGGTGATCTGGGTCGCGGAGCCCTCCGCGGCCCGGGTCCTCCGGAGCTGGCTGCACGCGCCCGCCCTGCGCCACCGCAAGAAGCTGGGCGCGGCGCCGTCGCTGTGGCGGGCCCGGACCGTACTGAAGGACAGGCCCGGTGCCCTGCAGAAGGTGACGCATGCACTGGCCCGGCTGGACACCAATATCCTGAGCATCCATGTCCACCCCGTGGCCGGCGGTGTGCTCGACGAGTTCGTGCTCTCGGCGCCCGGCGACCTGCGCGAGGGCGAACTGCTGCGGGCACTGCGCGACGGCGGGGGCAGCGAACCGCAGGTGTGGCCCACCACCGCCCTGGCCATGGCCGACGGGCAGACTGGTGCCCTGAGCCTGGCGGCCCGGATCGCGGCAAACCCCGAGGAACTGCCGCTGGCCGTGGCGGAACTGCTGCATGCGCGGATCGAAGCGGCGCCGGACGCCGGCGCGGGCACCGCCGTCGACGGCACCGTCCTGAGGATCCCGACCGCCTGGCACGGACCGATCACGTTCTCCCGGCCGGGCGAACCGTTCACGCCGGCGGAGTCCGCACGCGCCCACCGCCTGGCCGAGCTCGCCGAGATCCTCGCGTACCGCCCGGCCGCGCCGGCGGAAACTGCCTAGGCCTACATCCGGATCTTGAGCGCCTCGTGCTCCACGGTGACCTTAAGGTGCTTGGCCTTGCCGAGGTGGTCGCCGTCGAGCTGGAACTCCTGCTCGTGGTCCAGGCTGATCTCCGCGGACTTGCCCGTGAAGTACTCCACGGAGGAGTTTTTGCTGTTCTTCCGGCCGAAGACTCCGGCGAGGACGGGGAGCCAGCCCAGCTTCCCCGCGGGGGCCAGGATCACGACGTCGAGGATGCCGTCGTCCACCTTGGCGTCGGGGAAGATCTCCACGCCGCCCATGATCTTGCCGCAGTTTCCCACCATCACGCTGCGGATCCGGCGGCGGACCGGGTGCTGCCCGTCGATGCTGATCTTTGCTTTGACGGGCTTGCCCGGCAGGTGCCGGATGCCGGCCTCCACGTAGGCGAGCCAGCCCACGCGGTCCTTGAGCTCGTCCACCGTGTTCGCCATGATCGCGGCGTCGTAGCCGAGCCCGGCCATGACCAAAAAGAGCTGTTCGTCCTCCGCGTGGTCCAGGCTCGCCTTGACCACGTCCACGGCGGCGTCCGTGCCGTTGAGGATGTCATGGCTGGCGGCGACGGGATCGGTGATGTCGATCCCGAGGTTGCGGGCCAGGAGGTTCCCTGTGCCCAGCGGAACGAGGCCCATCGGGGTTCCGGTGCCGGCTAGGATCTCCGCCACGCAGCGGACGGTGCCGTCCCCGCCGGCGGCGATGACGACGTCGACCCCCGCCGCCAAAGCCTCGCGGGCCTGGCCCAGGCCGGTGTCCTCTGCAGTGGTCTCGAGCCAGAGCGGCTCCGCCCAGCCCTGCGTCTCGCACAGCCGATAGAAGGCCGCTTTGAAGTCT
The DNA here is from genome assembly GCF_040547005.1 of Arthrobacter sp. UYCu712. Taxonomy (NCBI): domain Bacteria; kingdom Bacillati; phylum Actinomycetota; class Actinomycetes; order Micrococcales; family Micrococcaceae; genus Arthrobacter; species Arthrobacter sp. UYCu712. The sequence goes on along the minus strand of NZ_JBEPOZ010000030.1, from coordinate 25,292 downwards.
TCTCCCGAGGACTTCATGGGGTTGATGATCACGGCGGCGCGCCTGGCAGGCGCGGTGTTGTTCTCTGTCATGGCGTCCTTCAAGGGCGGGCGGGCGGGAAGTGTCTGCAGTGAAATCCTAGCGGGAGTTCCGGACGTAACTTAGGCGCCCCGGCCGCCGAACATGGACGTTCTTGTCCCGGCGTCACTAAACTGGCCATGCTTATGTACTGGAACGGGCCGGGCTTGTCGGAACAGCCGGCCGGATGCCTGACCGGATCAGCCGGACGGGCCGCGCTCCGGGCGCTGGAAGCGGGGGCACATGACCGAACCACAGGAATACTACTCAGCCGAGGCTGAGGCATCCAGCATGGATCCCCATGACTGGGGGCGCGCGATGGCGCTGGCCGTCACACGGCTGGCCGAGCAGCTCGCGCCGGAGGACAGCGAGGACATCCATGCCTCGCTTGTGGGCAGGGACCTGCACCTCAAGATCCTCGATGACTCCTCGGGGGTCACCATCACCGTGTCCACGGCGCCCAGCAAGGACACCGAGGGTTGAGCCCTACCGGCCGCCGGAAAGGTCCGCGGAAATGAGCTCCGCAGTGGCTACGGCCCCTTTCCGCACCGAGACCAGATAGGCCTCCGGGTCCGGCTGCGAGGCCACGGACTGGGCCTGCAGGGAGACATTGATCGCCGCGACCACCTTGGGTCCGTCATGGACCGGGGCCGCGACGGACATCAGCCCCACTTCGAGTTCCTGGTTCAACAGGCACCAGCCCTGCGCGCGCACGGCGTCCAGCTCGGCAAGCAGCGCCTCCGGGGTGCCGATCGCCTGTTGCGTCAGGGGGCGGATGTCCGCGGCCGCGAGGTAGCGGCCCAGCTCCGCGGGAGGGAGCGCCGCGAGCAGGACCCGGCCCATCGACGTCGCGTAGGCGGGGAACCGGGTCCCCACCGTGATGCCGACGGTCATGATCCGGCGCGTGGCCACGCGGGCGATGTAGGCGATGTCCGTCCCGTCCAGCACTGCGGCCGAGGTGGACTCGCCCAGCTGGTGCGACAGCTCCTCAAGATGCGGCTTGGCGAGCTGGGGCAAGGACAGCCCGGACAGATAGGCGTAGCCCAGCTGCAGCACTTTGGCGGTCAGGGCGAAGATCTTGCCGTCGGTGCGGACGTAGCCCAGCTCCACCAGGGTGTGCAGGAACCGCCGGGCGGTGGCCCGGGTCAGGTCGGTCCGGGCGGCCACCTCGCTCAGCGTCATCTTCGGGTGGTCCGTGTCGAACGCCCGGATCACCGCCAGCCCGCGCGCCAGCGACTGGACGTACTGGTCGCTGGCCGCGGGCGCGCCACTGGCGCCTTTTGCTGCCTCAATCATTTTCTGCCCCTCATGCTCTGCCAACACCTTATACGCGGGACAGCTGTGTGCTCAGCTTCCGACGGCGGTTCCGACGGCGGGGGCGGCCTTGAGCGGCACCGGCACCATCGCCTGCAGCTCCGCCAGGGTGCAGCCGAACGTTTCGCGCACTTCGACGCCGCCGGGTCCGGTCAGGAAGACGGCCTTGTCGGTGTAGACCCGGGTCACGCAGCCGATCCCGGTCAGCGGATACGTGCACGTCTCCACCAGCTTGGACACGCCCTCGCGGGTCAGCAGGGTCATCATCACGAAGACGTCCTTGGCCCCGGTGGCGAGGTCCATCGCGCCGCCGACCGCCGGGATCGCGTCGGCGGCTCCGGTGTGCCAGTTGGCGAGGTCGCCGGTGGCGGAGACCTGGAACGCGCCGAGGACGCAGATGTCCAGGTGCCCGCCGCGCATGATCGCGAACGAATCGGCGTGGTGGAAGTAGGACGCCCCGGGCAGCTCCGTCACCGGGATCTTGCCGGCGTTGATCAAGTCGCCGTCGATCTGGTCGCCGGTGGCCTCCGGGCCCATGCCCAGCATGCCGTTCTCGGTGTGCAGCGTGATGTTCTGCTCCGGCTCGAGGTAGTTGGAGACCAGGGTGGGCTGGCCTATGCCGAGGTTCACGAAGGAGCCGGGCTTGATGTCCCGGGCCACGAGGCGGGCGAGGTCGTCGCGGCCCAGGGGCGCCCCGCTGGTCTGGATGGATGCAGTCTGGATGCTCATGTCAGGCCACGCTTTCTGTCTTGCCTTCGGCTGCGGCCACACGGACGATGCTGTTGACGTAGATTCCGGGGGTCACAATGTTCTCCGGGTCCAGGCTGCCCGTCGGGACAATCTCGGACACCTGGACCACGGTGTGTTTGGCGGCTGCGGCCATGATGGGGCCGAAGTTCCGCGCAGTCTTGCGGTAGACGAGGTTGCCCTTGCCGTCCGCGGTGAGCGCCTTGATGAGGGCGACGTCGGCGTGGATGGGAGTTTCGAAGACCTGGCCGCGGCCGTCGAGGATCCGGGTTTCCTTGCCCTCGGCGAGCATGGTGCCGTAGCCGGTGGGCGTGAAGAAACCGCCGATCCCGGCGCCGGCGGCGCGGATCCGTTCGGCGAGGTTGCCCTGCGGGACGAGCTCGAGCTCGATCTGGCCGGCCCGGAACCTGGTATCGAAGTGCCAGGAGTCGGACTGCCGCGGGAAGGAGCAGATCATCTTCCGCACCCGGCCCTCCTTGATGAGCAGCGCGAGGCCCTGGTCGCCCTGGCCGGCGTTGTTGTTGACCACGGTCAGGTCCGTGGCGCCGCACTCCAGCAGCGCGTCGATGAGCTCGAACGGCTGGCCGGCGTTGCCGAAGCCGCCGATCATCACCGTGGAGCCGTCCTTGATGCCGGCGACGGCCGCGCCGACGCTGTCTACGAAGTTCAGCATGTCCTATCCCTTTACTGAGACTGGTTTTGCCGGCGCCGCGGCGCATGCGGTGACGTTTTCGAGGACGACTGCCAGGCCCTGGCCGACGCCGATGCAGATCGCGGCGACACCCCAACGCTCACCGGAGGCCTGCAGGCTGCGGGCCAGGGTGCCGAGGATGCGGCCGCCGGAGGCGCCCAACGGATGTCCCATGGCGATCGCGCCGCCGTGCCGGTTCACGATTGCGGGGTCGATGCCCCAGGCGTTGACGCAGGCCAGGGACTGCGCGGCGAACGCTTCGTTGAGTTCGACGGCGCCCACCTGGTCCCAGCCGATGCCGGCCTTCGCGAGGGCCTTGTTCGCGGCCTCCACGGGGGCGTAGCCGAAGTACTGGGGATCGTTCGCGTGCGCGCCGCGGCCGGCGATGCGGGCCAGCGGTTCCAGGCCCAGCAGGCCGGCGGCGTTCTCGGAGCCCAGCCAGGCCGCGGAGGCGCCGTCGGAGAGCGGGGAGGCGTTCCCGGCCGTAACGGTGCCGTTCCCGGTCCGGAACACGGTCTTGAGCCCGGCGAGCTTCTCGGCCGAGGACCCGGCGCGGATGCCCTCGTCCCGGACCAGGTCCGTACCCGGAACCGGGGTCACGAGGTTGTCGTAGAAGCCCTCATCCCAGGCCGCGGCGGCCAGGTTGTGCGAGCCGGCGGAGAATTCGTCCTGCGCCTCGCGGGTCACCCCGTACTTTTCGGCCAGCCGCTCGGTCGCCTCGCCGAGGGAGATGGTCCACTCGGCAGGCATCGCCTTGTTGACCAGCCGCCAGCCCAGCGTGGTGGAGGCCAGGGTCAGGTCCCCGGCCGGGTAGGCCTTCTCGGTCTTGGGCAGCACCCAGGGGGCCCGGGACATCGATTCTGTTCCGCCGATCAGCATGAGTTCGGCGTCGCCGGTGGTGATCTGCCGGGAGGCGATCATCGCCGCGTCGAGGGAGGACCCGCAGAGCCGGTTGACAGTCGTCCCCGGGATCGAGACGGGCAGCCCTGCGAGCAGGGTGCCCATCCGGGCGACGTTGCGGTTCTCCTCGCCGGCGCCGTTGGCGTTGCCGAACACCACCTCATCGATCCGTTCGACGTCGAGCTTCGGGGCGCGCCTGACGATCTCAGCGATCACATGCGCGGCGAGATCATCCGGGCGGACCGCGGCGAGGCTGCCGCCGAATTTGCCGAACGGGGTCCTGACGGCGTCGTACAGGTAGGCCTGGTTCATGGTGTGTGGTCCATTTCTGTGGCGCCCGTTGCTGCTTTGTCCATGGACTGGAACACCTGCTGGGCGGTCTTGAAGGCGGTATTGGCGGAGGGGACTCCGCAGTAGATGGCGGTCTGGAGCAGGATTTCCTTGATCTCGTCCCTGCTCAGGCCGTTGGTGACGGCGGCGCGGATGTGCATGGCCAGTTCTTCCCAATGCCCGTGCGCCACCATGGCGGTGATGGTGACCGCGGAGCGCATCTGCCGGGTCAGGCCGGGTCGGGTCCAGATGCCGCCCCAGGCGATCCGGGTGATCATGTCCTGGAAGTCCTCGGTAAAGGCATCCTTGTTGGCGTTGGCGCGGTCCACGTGCGCGGCGCCAAGCACCTCGCGGCGGACCGTCATGCCGCCGTCGTAGATCTCCCGGCTAGTGGCGTCCGGCTGGACGGCTCCATGCCGTTCCCGGCCGGTGCGCCCGGGGCCGTTGATCTCCGGGCCCGTCACTTTTCGGCTCCGCGGGATTCGGCCCAGGCCATGAGGCTCCGCTGCAGTTCGGCAACGTGGGCGGGTGCTTCAAACGGCGCCAGGTGGGCCACGCCTTCGAGGGTCACGGCACTGGCGGTGCCGCCGCCGGCGGTGATTCCTTCGGCGATCTCGGCGGCGAGCGGTGGCGGGGCCACACTGTCCTCCGCACCGGCCACGGCTTGGGTGGGGACCCGGATGCTGCCGAGTTCGTTCCGGACGTCGAAGCCTGCGAGGGCCTCGCAGCAGAACGCGTAGCTGAAGCGGTCGGCGTCGCGCAGGGCGTGCAGCAGGCGGCTGCTGCGCTCGGGCTCGCGTTCCATGAAGCCCGGGGCGAACCAGCGCCCCGCCGAGGCCTGGATCATCACGGGTGTTCCCTGTGTGCGCACGGTTTCGGCGCGTTCCAGCCAGCCCTCCGGGGTGCCGAGCTTCGCGCCGCTGCACTGCACGGACAGGCTCTTGAGCCGTTCGCCGTGCTTGATGCCAAGCTGCAGGCCGGTGGCGCCGCCGAGGGACACGCCGGCGTAGTGGAAGCGCGCGCCGGGGGCAACGGTGTCGACCAGCTCGACGACGGCGTCGGCCAGTTCGGCGATGCTGAAGGGTCCGGTGGCCGCCGGAGAGATGCCGTGGCCGGGAAGGTCCCAGGCGACGACGTCGACGACGCCGCCGAGCAGCGCGCCGGACTGGGACCACAGGAACGTGGAGGTGCCCAGCGACGGCCCCACCACCAGGAGGGGCTTGTCCCCGAGGGGCCGCTGGGGCGAGAGCAGTACAGCTTTGAGGGTGGGTCTAGCCACGGGAGGCTCCGTTCAGGTCGAGGGTCCGTGCTGCGCCGGGGGCCCGGGCTGCCGTGCCGGTGTACTCCGGGTATGCCGCGAGGATGCGGCGGGAAATTTCGGCCGCCTGGCCGAGGTAGTTGGCCGGGTCCAGCAGCTCCTCGAGCCGACGGTCCGGGAGCTGCTCAGGTGGGACGGCCGCGCGGAGCAGCCGCCGGTACGTGGCAGCCTGCGCGGCCGCCGGGGTCCGGAGCGTCTGGTCCACGACCGCCTGGAGACGCTGCTTGCCGTCCTGCCCTGAACCGTCGGTTCCCAGGAGCGGGGAGACGGCGGCCGTGACAGCTTCGCTGAGCAGCAGCGGGCCGGCGAGGTCCAGGTTCCGGCGCATGGCGTCGGGGAACACCTGGAGGCCTTCGGCGAGTTCGCGGAGCTGTCCGGCGGCGCCCAGGGCGAGGCGAAGGAGCCGGCGGAGGGCCGGCCACTCAGTGTGCCAGGCACCGTCGGGGCGTTCATCGTTGAAGGTCGCGGCGGCGAGGTGCAGCTGGGCGGCCTGCCCGGGTGCCTGCAGCGCGGCGCTGCGGATCAGCACGGACAGCACGGGGTTTTGCTTCTGCGGCATGGCCGAGGACCCACCGCGGCCGGCGGCGCGCGGCTCGGCGAGCTCGGCCACTTCCGGCCGGCTCAGGAACAGGACGTCGGCGGCGATCTTGCCGGCGGCGTCGGTCACGGCGGCCAGGGCGTCGCCCAGCCCGGTGACGGCGAGCCGGTTGGTGTGCCACGGCGCGGGCACGGGTGCCAGGCCGAGTCCGGCGGCCAGCCGGTCGGACAGGTCGAAGGGCGTCACGGCGGTGCCTGTGGTCAGCACGGTGCCCGCGGCGAGGGTTCCTGCCGCCCCGCCGGTCTGCACGGGCAGGTCGAGGGACTCCAGCCGGCGCGCGGCGGCGGCCAGTCCGGCGAACCATTGTGCGGCTTTGAGCCCGAACGTGAACGGCAGCGAGTGCTGGGTCAGGCTGCGGCCCACGCAGAGCGTGTCCGCATGCTGTGCCGCCAGGGCGGACAGCGCCGACGTCGTTGCTTTCACCTCGGTGAGGAGCCCGCGGACCGCGTTCCGGGCCAGCAGCATGAGGGCGGTGTCGAGGACGTCTTGGCTGGTCAGCGACGTGTGCACGGCCTTGCCCGCGCCGATGCCGGCGGTGTCAAGCGCCATGACGTGCCCGCGGAGCTCGGCCAGCAGCGGAATGACCGGGTTGGCGCCGCCCTGGGCGCGCACGGCAATGTCCGCGACGTCATAGCGGCCCGCATCCGCGGCCGCGGCCACCACGGCGGCGGAACCGGCGGGGGCGAGGTCCGCCTCTTCCAGGACTGCGGTCCAGGCGGCCTCGACCTGCAGGATGGCGGCCAGGACTGCCCTGTCCCCGGTCAGTGCCGCCACGGCGGGCGAGGCCGACACGGGACTCAGCAGGCCAAAATCGCCGTCGAGGGCGGCATTGCCGCCGGCTTCGGGCGCATTCACTTCGAGGCGCCCTCAAAGTCGAGGAACACGGTTTCGCCCTCGCCCTGGAGCCGGAGGTCCCAGGTGAGGCCGCCGTCGGCGTCGCGGCGGGCGATCAGGGTCTTGCGGCGCTCCGGGTCCAGGGAGGACAGCAGCGGGTCCGCGGCGAGGGCCTCCTGGTTCTCCGGCAGGTAGATCCGGGTGAAGAGCCGGTTCATCAGGCCGCGGGCAAAGACCGCGACGGCGATGAATGGCGCCGCTCCCGGCCCGGTGGGGCCGGGGTTCACGGTCGTGAACGTGAAGGCGCCGGTGTTGCCCACCGCGCTGCGGCCGAAGCCGGTGAAGGTGTAGCCGTCGCGGACGAGCGAACCGGTCCGCTGCGCGATGTTCCCGTCCGCGTCGGCCTGCCAGATCTCCAGGATCGCGTCCGGGACCGGGTGGCCGCCGCCGTCGTACACGGTGCCCTGCAGCCGGATGGAATCCGGGGAACCAGGGGACAGGAGCTCGCGGTCTTTCGGATAGGGCAGGGCGTAGCCGTAGAACGGGCCTACCGTCTGTCCGGGGGTGGGGGTGAGTTTGGTGGGGTTACTCATGGTCATCACTTTCTGCGCCCAGGGCCTCGTTCTCGGTCCAGGTCCGCTTCGACCCGGTCAGGACAATGTCCCAGGTGTACGCCAGAGCCCATTCGGGTTTGGTCTGCTCGTGGTTGTACGTGGCCACGAGCCGGTCCCGGGCGTCCTGGTCCACGATCGACTGGTAGATCGGGTCCAGCGGGAAGAGCTGGTCCCCGGGGAAGTACATCTGCGTGACGATCCGCTGGGTGAATTCCTGGCCGAACAGGGAGAAGTGGATGTGCGCCGGGCGCCAGGCGTTGAGGTGGTTCTTCCAGGGGTAGGCGCCGGGCTTGATGGTGGTGAAACTGTAGGAGCCGTCGGCCCCCGTGATGCAGCGGCCGACGCCGGTGAAGTTCGGGTCGAGCGGTGCCGGGTGCTGGTCCCGTTTGTGGATGTAGCGGCCGGCGGAGTTGGCCTGCCAGATCTCCACGAGCTGCCCGGCCACGGGACGGCCGTCGCCGTCGAGCACGCGGCCCGAGACGACGATGCGTTCGCCCAGCGGTTCCCCGTTGTGCGCGATGGTGAGGTCCGATTCCAGCGCGTGCACGTCCATGTGCCCGAACGCCGGGGAGAACAGCTCGATGGTTTCCGGGTCCGCGTGGTGCAGGTCCTTGGTGGGGTGGCGCAGGACGCTGCTGCGATAGGGCGCGTAGTCCAGCCGGGGCTGGATCTCGGCCGGGGCGCCGTTCCTGAGCGCCAGTGCATAGGCGTCGCCCAGGGCCTTCATTTCGGCGGTGAGGTCCGCCTGCGACTCCGCGGCAGTGTCCCCGGCAGGGACAGCACTCGCGTAGGTCTTTGGTGCGGCCCCGTCGGACACGTCCTCGGTGAGCGGGTCCGCGTTGTAGACCTCAAGGTTGATCTCTTCAGGCACAGCAGCCTCCTTTCGTTGGTGGTGGTACTGGTTGCCCTCAGGCGGTGGATTGCTGGTGCAGGTGGTCGTACTGGACGGCATGGCGCACCGGGGCGTTGGGGGCCCCGTAGCCGTCGTAGGCACCGCGGCGTTCCACCATTTCGAAGAACACGCTGCCCACGGTGGCGGTGTAGAAGTGCAGGAATTCGCCGTCGGCGTCGCGGTCGTAAAGCAGGTTGAGCTCCCGGAGGGTGGCCAGGAATTCGGGTTCCAGCGCGAACCGGGCGTCGAGGTCCTCGTAGTAGTTTTCCGGGATGCGCAGGAAGTCCAGGCCCCGGGCCTGCGCGGCGCGGGCCGCGGCCACGAGGTCATCCACCGCGAAAGCGATGTGTTCCTGGTAGCCGGGGCGGTGACCGGTGCCTGCAGTCCCTGCCGCGCCAGGCGTGGCGCCTTCCTGCTGGATCAGCGGGGCCAGGTTCAGCACGAGGCGCACGCCCCGGTCCCGGGTCAGCATGACCTGGGAGCGGACCAGTCCGGTGGGGCTGGCCACCTCGGCGAACGGCTGCGGTTCCAGGGCGAGGGCGCTGGTGTAGAAGAGCACGGCTTCGTCGAAGTGCTGCCACGGCTGGGCGAGGTTGACGTGGTCGATCACGGTCCCCGGGTCCCCGGCCCGGTCCGCCGCCGCGACGTCCAGGCCGTCACCGAATTCCCGGGTCCACACGGCCGTACCGTCGGGATTGCCCTGGCACAGGAAGATCTCGGTGGAGTCCGGGGCGGCGAAGCCCTGGAAAATCTCCTCATTGGCCTGGCTTTTGCGCGGCACCGCCGGGGCCTTGAGCTGCTGGGCGCGGGCGGCGGCAATCACCGGGGAGTCGACGTCGAATCCCAACGCGGAAATGGCCGGGGCGGAGGTCCCGGCGCTTGCGCCGCCGGCGGGTTCTTCGTTGATGATGACGCGGGCGTGGCCCATGGACCACAACTGCACGTTCTTGGTCCGGTGCCTGCCGTTGGACGTGAAGCCGAGCTGGCCGAGCAGGGTCTCGAGCGCGGCGGTGTCCCCTGCCCTGACCTCGGCGAAGTTGAACCCGGCGGGTTCGGCCACGTGCGGGAGGGTAGCCAGTTCCATCGGGTACCGGCGGCGGGAGGCCGCAGCGCCGCCGGCCGCCGGACCGGCCGGACCGGCCGCGGGGTTGGCGTCGAGCCACTTGGCGCTTTGTTCCTCCAACCAGATGAGCGAGCGCATGGCATCCACGGCGGTGCGTTCGACGTCGGACTGGCGGAAGACGTCGTTGAAGACCTCCAGGGAGACCGGACCGGTGTAGCCGGCCCGGACCACGTGGCCCATGAACTTGGCGAGCTCAAACTGGCCCTCACCCGGGAACACGCGGTAGTGCCGGCTCCAGGACAGCACGTCCATGGACAGCTTGGGCGCATCGGCGACCTGCACGAAGAAGATCTTGTCCGCGTTGAAGGATTCGATCGGCGCGGTGTCCCAGTCGCGGGAGAGGATGTGGAACGAGTCCAGGCACGTACCCAGGTTGGGGTGGTCCACCGTTTGCACCAGCCGGTGCGCGTGCTCGTAGTCGTTGACGTACTTGCCCCAGGCCAGCGCCTCGTAGGCCACCTTGACGCCGTGGTCCGCGGCGAGCCCGGCCAGCCGGGAAAGCTGTGCGGCGCGGAGTTCGTCGTCGTCGATGCTGGCGGTGCCCACGTTGGAGCAGACCAGGACGGTGTCCATGCCGAGCCGGGACATCAGCCGGAACTTGGCGTCCGCGCGGCGGAGATTGGCCGTGAGCAGCTCCTCGGGGACGCTGTCAAAGTCGCGGAACGGCTGGTAGAGGTCCAGGCTCAGGCCGAGGTCCGCGGCCATTTTGCGGACGTCCTCGGGGCTGAGCGGGGACGTGACAAGGTCCTGCTCGAAGATCTCGATCCCGTCGAAGCCGGCGATCGCGCAGGCCTGCATTTTTTCCCGCAGCGTGCCGGACAGGCAGACCGTGGCGATTCCCGTACGCATCAGGCGGCCACCTCTTCCGCGGCGACAAGCTCCAGGAAGTGGGCCCGCATGCGCTCCGCATCGGGCTCGAGGCCGGTGAAGATCCGGAAGGCGTCGGCGGCCTGGCCGACGGCCATCCGACCGCCGTCGAGCACGGAGCAGCCTTTCGCCCGGGCCTCGCGGACCAGTTCGGTCTCGATCGGCCGGTAGACGATGTCCGCGACCCAGTGCCGGGACTCCAGGAGGGACATGTCCAGCGGGACGCCGGGGTGCGCGGCCATCCCCACCGGGGTGCAGTGCACCAGGCCGTCGGCGTGCGGCATGAGCCGCGGCAGCTCCGCCGTCGTCCGGGCCGTGACTTTCTGGTCCGGGAAGAACCCGGCAAGCTCGGCCGCGCGGGCCGCGCAGCGTCCGGCGTCGGTGTCCACGAGGTCGAGTTCCCGGACCCCCGCGGTCAGCAGGGCGTAGGCGACGGCGGACCCGGCACCGCCCGCGCCCAGCTGCACCACACGGTCCAGCCTTGCGCCGGGCAGGCCCGACGCAAGGGCCGCGGCGAAGCCGGAGAAGTCGGTGTTGTGGCCGATGAACCGGCCGTCCCGGATGATCACGGTGTTCACCGCGCCGAGGCGCCGGGCGTCGGGGGTGACTTCGTCCAGGTATTCCAGGACCAGCTGCTTGCACGGGTGGGTGATGTTCAGCCCGTTGAAGCCGAGCCGCTGCGCGCCGGTGAGGAGCTCGCCCACGGCAGCGCCGGGGAGCGCAAGCTCCCGGAGGTCGATGGGGCGGTACAGGTACCGGAGGCCCTGGCGGTCGCCTTCGCGTTCGTGCATATAGGGGGTCAGCGACGGCACGACGCCATCACCCACCAGTCCCACGAGGAAGGACTCTGCTCGACTGCTCATCCGTGTAGCTCCTTTGACAACGGCACTCGGCGGGCGGTGACGCTCGGGGCGTCTGCGGCGGGCCGGGTGATGGGGATTACTGTAGCGTAAATGTTCACATCTTGCACGATTGTTCTAGTAGCGAACAACGTTTCGGCAGTCATGTGCGCATCTACTGTTGTGGAAGCCGGGCGGACAGCTCCGCAGCGGCGGACTGCAGCAGGGGCACGAGGGCTACGAGGGCCTCCATGCTCATCCGGAAAACGGGAACGGCCGTGGCCAGCGACGCGAAGGCGTTGCCCTGGGAGTTGCAGACCGGGACGGCGACGGCGCGCATGCCGAGCTCGTTTTCCTCGTCCATGGTGGCGTAGCCGCGGCGCCGGACCAGCTCGATCTCCTCGCGGAAGGCCCCTCGGTCCGTGATTGAGAGCCCCGTCAGCGGTTCGAGTTCGAGGCCCTCCACCAGTTCGGCCCGGGTGTCGTCATCGGCGAAGGCCACGAGCGCCTTGCCCACCGATGTGGTGTGCAGGGCTCCGAGATAGCCGGGGTCGCTCGTGACACGGAAGGTCTGCGGACCGTCCACCTTGTTGACCGTGAGGTGGTGGACGCCGTCGCGGACCGAGAGGATGGTGGCCTCGCCCGTCTCCTCCGTGACCCGGCGCAGGATGGGCAGGGCCGTCCCGGCAAAGCCGTGGTGGTTGGAGACCCGCTGTCCGAGCTGGAAGACGCGCAGGCCCAGATGATAACGGCGGCCGTCCGGCTCGTAGTCGACGAACCCGTCCCGGGTCAGGGAGCCCAGCAGCCGGTAGGTGGTGCTGAACGGCAGTTCGGCCCGGCGGGACAGATCCGCGGCACTGGCCCCGCGCGGCTCGTCGCCCAGCAGGACCAGCAGGCCGAGCGCCTTGCCCACCATGTCCGTCCGGGCATCCTCCTTGGCGGGCTTGCCCCCCTTGGGAGCCTTGGCCTGCCCGGCAGGCGTTGCCGCTCCCGCCGGAACGGTGGCGTCGGCCTCGGCCAGGTCTGTGTCTTGGTTCACACTCATGCATTGATGTTCTCACATCGTGAGAGCTATTTCTAGATAGTGATTATTTTGCTTGACAAGTGATCACGCTCACAGCCATCATTGCTGTATCGCACAAGTAGCTCCCACCATGTGGCTACTGGTCCGGGTCTTTCCACGAACCTCCGGCTGCCGCACACTTAAGCCATCGGCGACTGAGACCTTCCTGATCCATCCGCGACAATGTCGTCACACAAAGGAACACCATGAGCCAGACACTCCCGTCCACGACGCCGGGCACTGACGCACCGGCCGGGACACCGAAGAAAGCGGCCCTCGCCAGCTTCCTGGGCAGCGCCGTCGAGTACTACGACTTTTTCATTTTCGGTTCTGCCGCCGCACTGATCTTCCCCAAGGTCTTCTTCCCGGACGCCGGCGCCAACGCGGCCATCATGTCCTTCGCGACCTTCGGCTTCGCCTACGTCGCCCGGCCCATCGGCGCTGTCATCCTGGGCCACTTCGGGGACCGCGTGGGACGCCGCAAGGTCCTGATGTTCACCCTCCTGCTCATGGGCGCCTCCACCTTCCTGATCGGCTGCCTGCCGGACTTCAACACCGTCGGTTGGTGGGCCCCGGCCCTGCTGGTGCTGGCACGCCTCTGCCAGGGCCTCTCCGCGGCCGGCGAGCAGGCCGGCGCCTCCTCCATGACCCTGGAGCATGCACCGGACAACCGCCGCTCCTTCTTCACCTCCTGGACGCTGACCGGCACCCAGGGCGGCCAGATCCTCGCCGCCCTCGTCTTCATCCCGGTCCTGGCCCTGCCCGACGAGATCAAGTACGGCATCGGCTGGCGCATCCCGTTCTGGCTCAGCGCCGTCGTTGTGATGGTCGCGTTCTTCATCCGCCGGACCCTGCACGAACCGCCGGCTTTCGAGGAAGCCCAGAAGAACGCCCAGATCTCCAAGCTCCCCGTCGCGGACCTCCTCAAGCACCACTGGCGCGACGTCCTCCGCGTCGTGGCCTGCGCCTTCATCGCCGCAGTCTCCACCGTGTTCGGCACGCTGGCCATCAGCTACGCCAAGAACGTCGCCGGTGTGGACGGCACCACCACGCTCTGGCTGGTCGTCGGCGCCAACCTGGTGGCCCTGGGCACCCAGCCGCTGTTCGGCATGCTGGCCGACCGGATCGGCCGGAAGCCGGTCTTCATCTACGGCGCACTGTCCAGCGCGGTGCTGACCCCGGTGTTCCTGTTGAGCCTGGAATCCGGCAGCGTCCCGCTGATGTTCCTCGCCGCCATCGGTTTCTTCTCCTTCGGCTACGCGGCCTCCAACGCCGTCTGGCCCTCCTTCTACGCCGAGATGTTCAGCACCAAGGTCCGCTTCTCCGGCCTGGCGATCGGCACCCAGCTCGGCTTCCTGATGGCCGGCTTCGCCCCGGCGATCGTGGCGGCCATGGGCGGCATCAAGCCCGGCGGCTGGGTCCAGATCACCATCTTCACCAGCATCATCTGCGTGGTCGCGGCCGCCTCGGCCCTGACCGCCAAGGAGACCTTCAAGGTCCCCACCAAGCAGCTCGGCCTGCGCTGAGGTTCCGTGGCAGAACGGACGACGGCGGTCCGCCCCTTCCCGGGGCGGGCCGCCGTCGGCGTTCGCGGGGGAATTACCGGCGGCCGGTGTCCAGGACCCGGGCGAGGTCGTAGGAGACCGGCTCCTCGAGCTGTTCATAGGTGCACGAGCGCGGATCCCGGTCCTGGCGCCAGCGCACGAACTGCGTCGTGTGGCGGAACCTGACGCCCTCCATGTGGTCGTACTTCACTTCCACGACGCGTTCGGGGCGGAGCGGCGTGAAGGACAGGTCCTTGCCACCGCTCCACCGGCTGCCCTCGGCGTTCCGCGGCGTGCGGCTGCCCTCCTCCTGCCTGGCCGGGGTCCAGGGGTGCGGCCCGGCGTCGGTCACCAGGGGCTGCAGCTCCTCGAAGAGGTCCTTGCGGCGCTGCATGGGAAAGGCGCCCACCACGCCGACGCTGGCGAGCACGCCGTCGTCGTCGTAAAGTCCCAGCAACAGGGATCCGACCCGGTCCGGTCCGGAGGTGTGCACGCGGTATCCGGCGAGGACGCAGTCCGCGGTGCGCTCGTGCTTGATCTTGAACATCACGCGTTTGTCCGGCTGGTACGTGCTGTCCAGGGCTTTGGCCACAACCCCGTCCAGTCCGGCCCCTTCGAACTGGCTGAACCACCGGCCGGCCGTCTCGCGGTCCCGGGTGGCCGGCGTCAGGTGGACGGGCGCTGCACAGCCGGCAAACGCCCGGTCCAGCGCGGCCCGGCGCTCAACAAACGGCCGCGCGGTGAGGTCCTCATCGGCCAGTGCCAGCAGATCAAACGCGACAAAACTGGCCGGAGTCTGGCCGGCGAGCAGCCGGACCCGGCTCGCGGCCGGATGGATGCGCTGCTGTAGGGCGTCGAAGTCGAGCCGGTCACCGGAGGCGCCCACCAGGATGATTTCGCCGTCCACCACACAGCGGGGCGGCAGGTTCGCCTTGAGCGCCTCGACCAGTTCGGGGAAGTACCGGGTCAGGGGTTTGCCGTTGCGGCTGCCGATCTCCAGGTCCTCGCCGTCGCGGAAGATGATGGACCGGAACCCGTCCCACTTCGGCTCGAAGCTCCACGCGGGCCCGGCGTCCCCGGCCTCGGCGTTTGTCCCGGCTCCGGGGATCGCACTCACGGATTTGGCCAGCATCGGCGCGATCGGGGGCATCAGTGGCAGTCGCATAGGGCCCATTCTTGCCCGGCGGTACGCCGGCCGCCAGCCCCACAGCCCGGCTTTCCTCGACACGCGCCGCCGGCGACGGTAGACATTAACGATGGCTGCCATCGGTTTCCACGCATCGCACGAACAGATCAGTCCCGGCCAGCTCCTCAAGGACGTCCAGCTGGCCGAACAGGCAGGCTTCGAGGCCGCCATGTGCTCGGACCACATTGAGCCCTGGTCCGCCCGGCAGGGCCACTCCGGTTTCGCCTGGTCCTGGCTGGGCGCTGCCCTGGCCACCACCGGACTCCGCTTCGGCGTCGTGACGGCGCCCGGCCAGCGCTACCACCCGGCCATCATCGCCCACGCCTCGGCCACCCTCGCGGACATGTTTCCGGGCCGGTTCTGGATGGCAACCGGCAGCGGCGAATACATGAACGAGCACGTCACCGGCGAGGCCTGGCCGGACAAGGAGACCCGGCAGCGGCGCCTCGAGGAGTCCGTCGAGATCATCCGCGACCTGCATGCCGGCAAGGAGGTCACGCGCACCGGCCTAGTTACCGTCCAGCAGGCCCGCGTCTGGGACGTTCCGCAGGTCAAGCCCCTCCTGATCGCCCCCGCCGTCAGCGTGGAGACTGCGCGGCGCTCCGCGGCCTGGGCGGACGGGCTGGTCACCGTGAACCAGCCGCACGTGAAGCTCAAGGACATGCTCGCCGCGTACCGCGACGCCGGCGGCCGCGGCAAGGCCGCACTGCAGGTCCATCTGTCCTGGGCCCCCACGGAGGATGCCGCCGTCGCGATCGCCCTGGACCAGTGGCGCAGCAACGTCTTTCCCCCGCCGATCCCGTGGGACCTCCCCACCGCGGCCCACTTCGACCACGTCAGCGCCGAGGTGGGCGAGAACCAGGTCCGCGGCGCCGTCAACATCTCTGCCGACACGGCGCAGCACGCCGAGTGGCTTGCCGAATACGTCGAGCTCGGCTTCGAGGAGCTCTACCTGCACTTCGTCGGCCAGGAGCAGGCCCCGTTCATCGAGGCGTTCGCAGAGCATGTCCTCCCCCAGCTGCGCGGGACCGGCAGCCGGGGGACCGAACGGAAGGTACCGCTGTGAGGATCGCCGAAACCTCCGATCTCTGGTGGAAGAACGCCGTGATCTACTGCCTGGATCCGGAAACCTTTTTCGACGACGACGGCGACGGATCCGGGGACTTCGGTGGCCTGATCCAGCGCGTCGACTACCTCGCCGCGCTGGGCGTGACCTGCATCTGGCTGATGCCGTTCTACCCGTCCCCGGACCGGGACGACGGCTACGACGTCACCGACATGTACGGGGTGGACCGCAGGCTCGGCACCCTCGGGGACGTCGTGGAGTTCATCCGGACCGCCAAGGACCGCGGCATGCGGGTAATCGCGGACTTCGTCATCAACCACACCTCGGACAAGCACCCGTGGTTCGTCCAGGCGCGCAAGTCCGTGGACAACCCGTACCGCGACTACTACGTGTGGCGGAAGGACACACCCCCGGACACCTCGGACCAGGTGGTGTTCCCCGGCGAGGAAACCTCGATCTGGACCCAGGACAAGGCCAGCGGCGAGTGGTACCTGCACATGTTCGCCAAGCACCAGCCTGACCTGAACGTGATGAACCCCAAAGTCCGGGACGAGATCGCCAAAGCGATGGGTTTCTGGCTGCAGCTGGGCCTGGACGGCTTCCGGCTGGACGCCGTCCCCTTTTTCCTGGAACTGCGCGGCGAGCCCAAGGATGCTGCGGCGCGGATCGACCCGCACAGCTATCTCGGTGCCCTGCGCAGCTTCCTCGGCAGGCGCAGCGGCAGCGCCGTCCTGCTGGGCGAGGTCAACCTGCCCTACAAGGACCAGCTGAAGTACTTCGGCGGCCCGGAAGGCAACGAGCTGAACATGCAGTTCGACTTCCTTTCGATGCAGTACATGTACCTTGCGCTGGCCCGGGAGGACGCCCGGCCGCTGGCCACGAGCCTCGGCAGCCGCCCGAAAATCCATCCGGACAACCAGTGGGCCATGTTCGTCCGGAACCATGATGAATTGACGCTGGACAAGCTCAGCGACTCCGAGCGGGACGAGGTTTTCGCCGCGTTCGGACCGGACAAGGACATGCAGATGTACGGCCGGGGCCTGCGCCGGCGGCTGCCGACCATGCTCAACGGGGACCCGGCGCGGATCCGGATGGTCTATTCGCTGATGTTCTCGCTGCCCGGCACGCCGGCGCTGTTCTACGGCGAGGAGATCGGTATGGGCGAGAACCTGACGGCGAAGGGACGCTCCGCCGTCCGGACCCCGATGCAGTGGGACGACGCCGAGAACGGCGGGTTCTCCACCGCCGCGGCCAAGGACCTGGTGGCTCCCGTGGTTGAGGGCTATTTCGGGCCGAAGAACATCAATGCCGCGGCCGCCAAACGGGACCCGGAATCGCTCTGGAACTTCATCGCCACACTCATCCAGCGCTACCGGGAAAGCCCCGAACTGGGCTGGGGCGAGTTCGAACTGATCAAGCATCCGGCCGCGAAGGTCCTGCTGCACCGCTGCAGCCGGGCCGGGTCAACGCTCGTCCTGGCACACAATTTCGGGGCCGAACCGGCATCCGTGGCAGCGAACGCCGCCTCCGCGGGGGACCCCGGAGAACACTTCGCGGGCGCCGTACTGCGGGACCTGCTGGACGGCGAGGACGTCCCCCTCGCCGAGGACGGCAGCTTCGAACTGGAACTGGGCCGCTACGGCTACCGCTGGTTCCGGATCCAGCGCCCGACGGACCGCCGCATGCCCTGAGGGAGGGGCAAACGGCGGGCACCCCCTGCCGGCGGGTAACCGGGCAGGCACCCAAAGCTTACGCGCCGCTTACCGGGGCGAAACGCCGCCGCAACATGGGCGCGGCACACTGGAAGTGCCGGCAATAGCAGGTACAAGCTCCAGTCCAGGAGGCCCGCCATGTTGAAGGAAGACAAACCCCATGCGACCCGTATCCGCGCCGTGGACCAGTTGCATCGCGGCGACGAGATCGAGGCCCGCCTGCGCGTCGGCCCGAACTACGACGACGTCGTGATCCGCCGCGGCAGCGTCCAGGAAACCGCGCCCGGGATCGGAGTCGTCTGGATCATGGACCGGCAGTCAGGCACACGCAAGGCCATCAACACGGACGAGTGCAGCCTCTGGCGGGTCGCCTGAGGCCGCTAGCCTCCCGCGACCGACTGGATGATCAGCAGTTCCTGGCCCGGGGAAACCTCGGTGGCCAGGCCCTGCAGCCGGCGGATCTCATTCCCGTTGACGTATATATTCACGTAGCGGCGGACCGCCCCCGTTTCATCCCGCAACCGTCGCGACAGGGCAGGGTAACCTCCGGTCACCGAATCCAGCACCCCCGCCACCGTCACCGCCACGTCGGCGGGCGCAGTCAGGATGGACTGCCCGCCGGCGAGCGGCTGGAGCACGCTGGGGAGCAGGACGGTGATGTCAGTCATGGGTGCTCAGGCATTCACGTCTACGCCCGGCCCTGCCAAGGGCACGGGAGCGGCAGGCACCACAGCCGCCCGCACACACAGCACGTCCGGAAGGTGGGAGGCCACCTCGGTGAAGTGTTCGCCCTCATCGGCACTGGCGTAGACACTGCCTCCGCGTGTCCCGAAGTAGACACCCACCGGCTCCGCCGCGTCCACTCCCGCGGCGTCCCGGAGCACGGCGTTGTACTCGGCCTCCGGAAGTCCCGCGTCGAGCCGCTTCCAGCTCGCGCCGGCGTCCTCGGTCCGGTGGACGGCCAGCTTGCCGTCCGGCGGGATCCTTTCGCCGTCGGCCTTCAGCGGGATCACCCAGGCCGTGCCGGCCTGGTGGGGATGAGCGAGCATCACAAAGCCGAAGTCCGCCGGCAGCCCTTCCGCGATGGACTCCCAGTGCTCGGCGTCATCGTCGCTGCGGTAGACCCCGTGGTGGTTCTGCGCATAGAGGCGGCCGTCGACGGCGGCGTCGGCGGCGATCTTGTGGACGCACTGGCCGAATTCCGGGTTCGGATCGGGCATGAAATACGCCGAAATTCCCTTGTTGCGGGGCTCCCAGGACGTGCCGCCGTCGAGTGAGCGGTAGACGCCGCCGGTGCTCATGGCGACGTGGACCTTCTCGCCCGTGGGGTCAAGGACAATCGAGTGCGCCGCGGCGCCGCCGAACCCGGCTCCCCATTCCGTGCGGTGCGGGTGGTCCCAGAGTCCACGGTTCAGCTCGAAGTGTTCGCCGCCGTCGGTGGACTTCCAGACGGAGATCGGCTCGCAGCCGGCCCAGACCACACCGGGGCGGGACTCGGCATCCGGGTGGATCTGCCAGACGCGTTCGAGGGCGGCCTCGGTGTCTTCGGGGAACCGGATGGCGCCCAGCTCGGGCTCGTTCCAAGTGCCGCCCAGGTCATCCGAGTGGAAAACCGTGGGCCCCCAGTGCTCGGACCTGACGCCGACCAGGATCCGGGTCCGGCCCCCGCGGGTGTCAATGCCGATACTGGGGATCTCGCTCATCAAAAAATGCGGACCGGAAAGGGACCAGTCCTTGCGGTCAGTGCTAATTGCCAGCCAGAGCCCTTTTTTGGTGCCGATCGCCAGGAGGTAACGTTCTTCGGTAGCCATGACCCCCATGCAACCACTCCTGCCGGATGGCCGCAATGGTTTTCCCGCCGGCAGCGGACTTCACTGACCCGCCCCCGGTTCCCGCGGGCGGGTCAGTCCACGAATTCGGATTGCGTCTCGACAAAGTCCCAGTCTGCATCGCTCAGCACACCGGCCACGTCGTCGGGGTGGGGGCCGCCGGCCTCCGCGATGCCCTGCAGTACCAGCAGGGGAAGCTCGGTGGCGCGCAGGTTTTCCCGCAGCCACTCCTTGCTCACCAGATCCAGGTCCAGCCACCACATGTAGATTTCCACGGCGGACACCCTTTCCTTAGGCCTCCAACGTTATGCCCCGCACCGGAGGCGATCAATAGGCCGCGGCGCCGGGCGCCGGGCGTGTCAGAGTCCGGTGACGACGGCGGCCGTGCGCTCCAATGCGCCCGGCACGAGCGAGTAGTAAGCCCACGTGCCCCGCTTTTCGCGGTGGAGCAGGCCTGCGTCGACGAGGATCTTCAGGTGGTGCGAGACCGTGGGCTGGCCCAGTTCGAGCGGTTCGGTCAGGTCGCAGACACAGGCTTCGCCGCTGCCGGCTGAGGTCGCCCACGGCCTTCCGGCAGCACCGCCACCCACTGCGGATGAAACAGAGGACACCCATGGATCCGACGAAGAACCTTCCCGTCGCTGTGATCGGCGCCGGCCCGACCGGCCTCGCCGCGGCGGCCTGCAGGGGACTTTCGCCGCGCCGCTGACTGCCGTGACGGCGCTGGCGCCGGCGGCGGGACCGGTGCTGGCGGCCTGGCTGGGAAGTTACACGGCGATGACGAACGCCATGGCCGGTGCCGCCGGGGTCGCCGCCCTCGCCGCGGCAGTCCCGCTCGCCGGCCGGACGGGGAGGAAGTCCCTGTTCAAGTCGAGGGGCGGGGGCAACAATTGAGTATGCCGGGAGAAGAAAGGGACGAAGCGTCGCCCCTGGTGGTGGGCGTTGTTCCGGGGCAGCATCCGGAGGTGATGCAGACCGCCGCGGCGCTGGCGGCCAGCCTCGAGGTCCCGCTGGTCTGCGGGTACGTGGACGAGGCAAGCTACCTGGTGGAGTGGGATCCGGCCCGGTCCGCGCACCGGCTTTCGCTGCACCCGGACACGGACGACGCCGAGATCCGGACCGTCAACAAGGAACTGCGGACTTTCATCGCGGCAGCCTGTGACGGCCTGGGGGTCGAATGGACGCTGCGGAGCCTGGCCGGGGACCCCGCCCGGGCCCTGGGACGGCTGGCGGCGGAAGCGGGCGCTGCCATGATCATCGTGGGAACCCCCGAACGCGGGCTGGGGCACCGGATCTCCGAGGCACTCAACGGATCGGTCGCCGCGTGGCTCAGCCACCATCAGCAACACCCCATCCTGATCGTCCCGGCAGGGCCCCCCGGTCCGGGCCGGGGCCATCGTGGCCCCTGACCCTCCAGCACGCGCCCGCGGCCACGCGGCCCGGCCGCCTGTTGAACGCGGCGCCGTGCTCGCCGGCTACCGGCGCAACTGCGCCGGACTGGACGCCACGCTGGCCGCTGCTGCGCTTCCGGAGCTCCGCCGCCGCAGCGCCGGTACCCGGTGGTCCAACGAGGAACTGCTCTTCCACATGGTGTTCGGCTACCTCGTGGTCCTGGCCCTGCTCCCGCTGGTGAGATTCTTCGGACGGCTCCCGCGACCGGTCAGCCGCGGCTTCGCCCGGCTCCTGGACGCCGCAACGGTGCCGTTCGACGTGGTCAACTACTGGGGCTCCAAAGCGGCCGCCCGGGTCTACAACCGGCGCCGGATGGCGGCCAAGCTGCACCGCATCACCTCACGGCTTGAGCGCCGGCTGGGCCGTGAGACCGCGGAGACCCTGGCCCTCAGCATGTCTTTCCCGACCCGGTGGGACCCGTTGTTCAGGCCGACGATGACGCTCGGGGACGTATACGCCTACCCCGTCGACCACTTCGACTTTCATGCCGCCCAGCTCTCGCTCCCGTTCAGCGGGGGCGGCCGCACTCCCCCGGAAACACCGGAAGAATGACCCGAGAAAGTAAAGCGAAAGTACTTATTCGCGGCGCTGGCTTTCTTTGACTACCGCCGAGTAAGCTGGAATTCGTAGCCCAATGGAGGGTCTACCCAATAGCTGCTCCGGAGTGCGTATCCCCCAATAACGCACTCCGGAGCTCTTTAACGTCCGGACCGTGTCCGGCCCGCGCCGGCCGCCGCGCCACCTTCGCGCCTCAGCGATACCCACCTGATACTTGTGCAATACCCCTAGGGGGTATATGTTGGGTGCATGAACGAGCCCCCAGTTCCTGTTACGGCCCCCCACGGTACGGACCAGCGTCCGCAGCACGGCTACACCTCCAACAAGGAGGCCTACCTGCGCCGGCTCAAGCGGATCGAGGGCCAGGTGCGCGGCATCGCCCGCATGGTCGACGAGGACAAGTACTGCATCGACATCCTGACCCAGGTCGCCGCGGTCAACAAGGCCCTGCATGCTGTCAGCCTGGGGCTGGTCGAGGAACACATCGGCCACTGCGTCGTCGGTGCGGCGTCCGAGCCGGATCCGGAGCTGCGGGCCGAAGCCATCGACCTCAAGGTCAAGGAGGCCACCGATGCCATCGGGCGCCTGCTGCGGTAGCGGCAACACCACCACCACACGATCGGGCTGCCGGACCACCAGCGGCCTGCCAACAAGGAGCAAGCAATGAGCACCGTTTCCACCATCGTCAGCGTTTCCGGGATGACCTGCGGCCACTGCGTCTCCTCCGTCAGCGAAGAGCTGGAGTCCCTGGCCGGCGTCGAAACGGTGGACGTCGACCTCAACGCGGGCGGCGTTTCAACCGTCACCATCACCTCCACCGGGTCGCTGTCCTCGTCCGAGATCGGCGAGGCCGTCGCCGAGGCCGGCTACATGGTGGTGGCCAACGACGCCTGAGCACCGCCCCGCCGACAGCCACCACCGGGTACGCCACCATGACAGGGAAGACCGTGACGAACGAGCAACTGCTGGACCACGCCGGAATCCGGGTGCTTGAACTCGATATCGAGGGCATGACCTGCGCGTCCTGCGTCAACCGGGTCGAACGCAAGCTAGGAAAGCTCGACGGCGTCGAGGCCACGGTCAACCTCCCCCTCGAATCAGCCCATGTCACCGCCCCGGCAGCCATCACCGACGCCCAGATCACGGCCACCGTCGCGGCTGCAGGCTACAAGGCCACCATCCGGGCGCCCAAGTACCCGGCAAAGGCCGCCGGGCCCGCCCCCGTCAGTGAGCCGGTCGACGTCCCCGGCGGGCACGCCGCAACACACTCCGACGCCGGCCTCCGCCCACGCCTGATCGCCGCCGCCGTCCTGACGGTGCCGGTTTTCGTGATTTCGATGTTCGCTGCCTTCCAGTTCGCCAATTGGGGCTGGGTAGCGGGGGCCCTCGCCCTGCCGGTGGTGAGCTGGGCGGCGTGGCCGTTCCACCGTGCCGCCGCCGTAAATGCCCGGCATTTTGCCTCCACCATGGACACCCTCGTCTCGATCGGGGTGACCGCGGCGTACGTTTTCTCCGCCTGGCAACTGCTGGCGGATCCCGGGATGACCGAACACGCCGGTATGGAGGGCATGGGCGGCGGGCTCTACTTCGAGGTGGCGTCGGTTGTCACCACGTTCCTGCTGCTGGGCCGCTACCTCGAGGCCAACGCCAAACACAAGGCGGGCGACGCCCTCAAGGCCCTGCTGGACCTCGGCGCGAAAGACGCCACGGTCCTGCGCGACGGCACCGAGCACAAAATCCCGGCCGATCAGCTGGCCGTCGGAGACGTCATCGTGGTCCGCCCCGGCGAGAAGATCGCCACCGACGGCGTCGTGATCGACGGCTCCTCCGCCGTCGACGCCTCCCTCGTGACCGGCGAATCCGTTCCCGTGGAGGTCGGTCCGGACAGTCCTGTCACGGGTGCCACCTTCAACACCTCCGGCCGGCTCCTGGTCCGCGCCACCCGCGTCGGGTCGGAGACAACCCTGGCGCAGATGGGCCGGCTGGTCTCCCAGGCCCAGACCGGGAAGGCGCCGATCGCCCGCCTCGCCGACCGCATCAGCTCCGTGTTCGTACCCGTTGTCCTGGCCATCGCCGGCATCACCTTCGCCGTATGGCTGCTCAGCGCCGGACCGGCCATCAGCGAGGCGGAGCTCCGGGCCGCCTTCACGGCAGCGGTTGCCGTCCTGGTCATTGCCTGCCCCTGCGCCCTGGGGCTGGCCACCCCGGTCGGACTCCTCACGGGGACCGGGCGGGGAGCCCAGCTGGGAATCCTCATCAAGGGGCCGCAGGTCCTCGAAGACACCCGGACTGTGGACACCATCCTCCTGGACAAGACCGGAACGGTCACCACCGGCCACCTCGCCGTCGAGGGGACGAACGCCTTCGCCCCCTTCGGTCCGGCCGAGGTCCTGCGCCTCGCGGGCGCCGTGGAGGCCGCCTCCGAACACCCCATCGCCCATGCCATCACGGCGGCTGCGGCATCGGCGGAACGCAGGAACGACGACTTCGGGCGCCTCCCCGGCGTCGTCGGATTCCGGTCCGCCCCCGGCGGCGGTGTCCAGGGCCTCGTCGGCGGACGGCCCGTGACCGCGGGCCGGATCGGCTGGCTGCGGGAGAACGGCGTGGAGCCGGGCACCGTGCAGCGGGAGGCCCTCGACGCGGCCGAGGCGACTGGTGCCACCGCGATCTGGGTCGCCGTCGACGGGGAGGCCGCCGGCATCATCAGCCTGCGCGATACGCTCAAGCCCGGCTCCGCGGCGGCGGTCACCCGGCTCCGCGGGCTCGGGCTCCGGCCGATCCTGCTGACCGGCGACAACGCCACCGTGGCCGCCCAGGTGGCAGCCGCCGTCGGAATCAGCCCGGTAGACGTTTTCGCGGGTGTGCTTCCGGAAGGCAAGGTCGAGGCTGTGCGGAAGCTGCAGGCGGCGGGCGCCACCGTGGCCATGGCCGGGGACGGCGTCAACGACGCCGCGGCGCTGGCGCAGGCGGACCTGGGCATCGCGATGGGCTCCGGCACGGACGTCGCGATTGAGGCGGCCGACCTGACGGTGATGGGAAACGACCTCAGGCAGGTGGCGCAGGCGATCGAGCTCTCCCGCCGGACGCTCGGCACCATCAAGACGAACCTTTTTTGGGCGTTCTTCTACAACGCGGTGGGCATCCCGGTGGCGGCCCTGGGCCTGCTCAACCCGATGATTGCAGGCGCCGCGATGGCTGCGAGCTCCGTGCTGGTGGTGGCCAACTCGCTGCGGCTGCGCAGCTTCGGCAAGTAGGGCGGCTTCGCCAAGTAGCCCTGCTTCGCGCCGGCGCCTCCCTCAGGCGGCGCCAAAGCGGACGGCAGCCCTGGCCTTCGCCTTGGCGGCTTCCTCCGCGCGGTCCTTTGCCGGGGCATGGGTCACCAACGAATCGAGCAGGTGCTGCGTGACGTGCGCGATCTCGTGCACAGCCCGGTTGAAGGCCTCTTCGTTGGCCTTGGACGGGGCGGTGCTGCCGCTGATCTTGCGCACGTACTGCAGTGCGGCTGCTTCCACCTCGGCGCTCGTGGCGTGGGGTTCAAAATTGTGGAGGGTCCGGATATTTCGGCACATGTCTTCATGCTAAGTGCCTTCGCGTCCGGGATCGAGGGCGCCCTACCCGTTGCCCTATCAGTTGTGGTTGCTTCCGGGCCGGATTGGGGACCGTGAGTGATAGGGCAACTGGGCGGATCGGGTGCGATGGGGAGGGGTGCCCATCGACAGGTTTTCGCGGGGCAGGGTAGCTTGGGGGCAATGGATCTT
>NZ_JBEPOZ010000029.1:0-44902 GCF_040547005.1 Arthrobacter sp. UYCu712 | reverse complement strand
GGAAATGCGGTGCCATCACAGCCCATGCCTTGTCAGAAATTTCCTGCCTTGCTGCCATGAATCAAGCCTGACGGAAATCAACCTTCAAAGGGTTTGGTATCGGGTCCGGTTCGCTGGCCGAGGTTGGGTTCCACGTCTGTCACGCCGATCTGGAGGACGAACTCATCCGCTGCCTTGGGACCGATGCCGTGCTCAAAGTCATCGCGGCTCAAGGCGAGCTAGCGTCGTTCCGGCTCCTCCAACGCCAGCCGTCACTGCGAGCGCGGCCAATATCGGCGCAGTTGCGCCGGTTCTTCGGAGGACGCAGCGGGAACAAGGTCCGATACGCGCCACTGCTGGTCGGCGCATTACCGGCCGGACATGCGCCTCCGCCGCTCGCCGCCCTCGTTGCATCAATCTCATGTATCTGATCAGCTCCAGCCTGCGTGCCAAGTGCATGACTCCTCACAGGAGCAGGCAGCGCGGGTCGCCGTCGGCGCTGGAATTCAAAGAAGCCCAAGCTCGGTGGAGAGCCGATGCTTGCCAGGGATGTTTAGGGCAGACTGGTGGCGTGAACGGAATCCGGTGGGTGCTGCACGTCGATCTCGACCAGTTCATCGCTGCGGTCGAAGTGCTCCGGCGGCCGGAGCTTGCGGGCAAACCGATCATTGTCGGCGGTCGGGGCGACCCCACGGAACGGGCCGTGGTGTCGACCGCATCCTACGAAGCCAGGGCGTTCGGCGTGGGTTCCGGAATGCCCTTACGCATTGCCGCCCGGAAAGTACCAGACGCTGTGATCCTGCCCGTCGATCAGGAGGCTTACCTCGCGGCGTCTGAAACGGTGATGGCTACCCTGCGCGCGCAGCCCGGCGCCACCGTACAAGTGCTGGGTTGGGATGAAGCCTTCGTAGGCACTGAGACAGAGAATCCGGAAGCCTATGCCCGGCAGGTGCAGGCCGCTGTCCTGGCGCGAACGCAGCTGCATTGCAGCGTGGGCATCGGCGACACCTTGGTCCGGGCCAAGGTCGCCACCGGTTTCGGCAAGCCGGCCGGCGTCTTCCGTCTCACTGCCGGGAACTGGCTCGACGTCATGGGCGGTCGGCCCACCAAGGACCTGTGGGGCGTCGGAACCAAAGTGTCGGGCCGGCTGGCCAAACTCGGCATCACCACAGTCGCCGAGCTCGCCGCGTCCGATCCCCAGGACCTGGTCCCGGAGTTCGGCCCCAAAATGGGTCCTTGGTACGCGGAGCTCGGACGTGGGGACGGCGCCAGCGTTGTGGACGACACCCCGTGGGTTGCCCGCGGGCATAGCCGGGAGACCACCTTCCAGCGGGACCTGACCGAGCCCGCCCAGGTGGACAACGCCGTAAGGGAGCTGACAGCGCGTGTCGTTGAGGATGTTGTGGCCGAAGGACGGCCCGTGGTTGGGCTGACCCTCAAGGTTCGGTACGCGCCGTTCTTCACCACGACCCACTCGAGGAAGATTCCCGAGACATTCGACCGGAACGAAATTCTCGCGCGGGCCTTGGACCTCGCAGCCGGAATCGAAGCCGGCCGCCCGATCCGTCTCCTTGGCCTGCGGGCCGAAATGGCAATGGCAGACGATGCCCGAAAGGGACATACGCCGACGCGCGGCGGTTGGTGACGGCGTCGCTCGCCTGACAGCGACACCGAATACCCAGAATCCGGATGCGGCGTGACGGCGATAGTGACGGCTGCGGCGGGGAGTTTGTTGAGCCGGCCAGTTGAAGTGTGAGCCGGCTCCATAGGCGTACTCATTTGGTTCCCCCAACCTGGTTTCTAAGTCTGATGCCTGGATGGTCCCGGGAAAGGACCGTCTTCAAATTGGACAGCTGGGTCTCGGCGCTTCGCTTAACAAGGCATCCGTCCTAGGCTTGAGGAGCCAAGGCTTAAGCCCCTCGGGTCGGCATGGATGCCAAGGTGGGTTCACAAAATGGCCAGTCATGTCATGGCAATGGAGCAGGTGCGTCGGGGGCATCTATTCTGGCCCCGCAGGATTCTGGTCCTGCGCCACATCGCGATCGCCGCGGCTCTTGCGACGGCTGTTGCCCTCGCAGGCTGTACCGCGATGAGAACGTCCCCCAACGGGCAGTATGTTCCGCAGACCAGGACGTATTGCATCGGGGCGGACGAGGTCGACTGGAACTATGCGCCGTCCGGAACTAACCAGATCACGGGCGCCCCCCTCGACGAAGCCGCGGCCGTCTTCACACAGCAGGGCCCCAGCGGATCGGCACCACCTACGTGAAGTCGCTATACCGGGAATACACGGACGCGTCCTTCACGTCCGGTTTCGATTCACGTCCACGGTGCGTTCTATGACCAGGCCAGCGAGGGCGCCCCGTACGACGACGGCACCGGGGTTACGGACCATGGTGACGACGCCGTCCCGGCGGGAACCTCCTACACCTACAGCTACAAGGTTCCCGATAGAGCCGGCCCCGGCCCGATGGACGGGAGTTCCGTGATGTGGATGTACCACTCGCACTCAACCGAAGTCGGAGACGACTACTCCGGCCTGGTCGGCCCGATGGTGATCACCAAGGCCAGCGCCGTCCGCGCGGACGGCACCCCGAACGATGTGGACCGCGAATTCTTCGTCCAGTTCAAGGTCAGCGACGAGAACGCCAGCCCATATCTGAAGCGCAATATAGACCGCTTCGCCGGCGATCCGGGTTCAGTGGACCCTGCCGATGCAGAGTTCGGCGAGAGCAATCTGATGCACTCCATCAACGGCTATATGTTCGGCAACCTGCCGCTGGATGGACTGAACATGAAGGAAGGCGAACGGGTTCGCTGGTACCTGATGGGCATGGGCACCGAGGTTGACCTGCACACCCCGCACTGGCACGGCAATACCGCGACCGCGCTCGGAATGCGCACGGACGTCGTGAACCTGCTGCCGGCCAGCATGGTGGTGGCAGACATGGTCCCCGACGACGTGGGTACCTGGCTGTTCCACTGCCACGTCAACGACCACCTCAGCGCCGGGATACTGGTCCGCTACAGAGTGGCTGACGCCGCGGGCACAGACATCGGCTACACCGGTCATTCCAGCCACACGCCTTAGAAAACAGCGTGCTTCACTTCGCGCGGCGACCCTTGCACGCCGCGCCAGCGCCTACTGGCGACCGCTCCGTCGCCGGGCGGCCGCCAGTCTCAGTGCGCTGCGGGCGTTAGTGCTCGGTGTCTGCCGCAGCAGCCTTCTTGGCGCTCTTCTCGGCGTCCTTCTCGGCGCGCAGAGCCTCCGTCTCGTGCTGTTCCTCGGCTTTTTCCTGGTGGATGACCTCTGCGAAGAGCTTCTCCATCTCCTTGGCCACGCCGGCGGCCGAGGCCGGGTTCTGGCCGGTCACCAGCCGGTCGTCAACCACGACCTTCTCCTCAAACACACCAGCGGAGACGTGGGTGGCGCCCTGTTCCTCAAGTCGGTCTGCCAAAGAGAACGGGATGACCTTGTCCTTCCCCGCGGCAACCTCCTCGTCGTTGGTGAAGGCGGCCACCTTTCGGCCCTCGACGAGGCGAAGCCCGTTCTTCAATTCCACGTTCAGCAGGCCGGCCGGTCCGTGGCAGACCGCGCCCACCAAGCCGCCGGCGTTGTAGATGCTGGCCACCAGATTCTGCAAGCCTTCGCTGTCCGGGAAGTCCCACATGGTGCCGTGGCCGCCCACGAGGTACACGGCGTCGTACTGTTCGGGATCAACGACGTCGACGCGGGCAGTGTTGTAGAGACCGGCGCGCGTGGTCTCGTCCTCCGTGAAGGCAACCTGGATGGGATCTTCCGAGTCCACCACGTCGCGCGGGGGCTGGCCGCCCTGGATGGACGCGAAGTCGACGAAATGCCCGGAATCCTTGAAGACCTTCCAGGGATGTGCAGCTTCGGCCACGTTGTAGCCGGTCTTCTCTCCGGTGTCCCCGATCTCGGAAACGCTGGTCAGTACCATGAGGATTTTCTTCATGAAGTGTTCCTTTCGTCCAACTTCCACCCTACGCCCAGCCCAATTCCGGTCCTCCACCGCGACACCCCCGGCTGCTCCCCCGCCGCTGAATATCCCTTGCGGACGCTGAGGTCTTCGCGCGAAGCGGAACGGACCCGCAGCGCCCGGTGTGCCCGAAGGCCGTATCTACGTCGGCTACGGACTACCGGCAGGCATATGGAAGGGCCGGGGCGGCGCGAAGCCCTCGACCCCTGTCCCGGCCGGGAAGCTGGCCCAGCAATTGGGCGCGCTTAGTCGACGCGGACCACCGGATTCTTAGCGGTCAGCCGGCGGCCTGGCCCTCGCGGGCCACCTCCTCCAGAATCCTGGCTGTCGGTGATGCTGACATCAGTTGCCCTATCACCTCCGGTTTGTCCCACACCTGGCTGCGCAGCCGTTCCAGAAAGACGGTCGCAGCGTCCTTGGTGTCGAAGTCAAGGACCACGGCCACGCTGTTCTGGTCCTCCGTATCGCGGAACACCCGGACAGACCGGGCGCCCGAGGCGGCGCGGCCTGCGGGATCGCTGTCGAAGACCTCCTTCCATGCCCCGTAGTCCCGGACCGGATAGCTAATCTGCAGGGTGAACATCGTCGTTCCTTTCCCTCGGGGGTGTGTCAGGACCAAGATAGGCCGTCCAGCGTCATCCCGGTAGGGCCGGAGGGCGGACTTGATCCCGCGCTGCGCTGCCCTCCTGACAAGAAACCCCAAGCTCGTGGGTGTCATGACGCGGCTCGGAGCAGGTGGGAGGATAGGCGCATGGAACTGCACATCACTGGCGACCTCGCCGCCGACCACCTGCTCAGCAATGACGCGTTCGCACTCCTGATCGGCATGCTGCTTGACCAGCAGGTGACCATGGAGTCGGCGTTTGCCGGACCCGAAAAGATCCGCACGCGCATCGGGTCCATGGCCCCTGCCGCAATCGCCGAACATGACCCGGCAGGCTTCGTTGAGATCTTCAAGGAGCGTCCGTCCATCCACCGATTCCCTAGCTCCATGGCCAGCCGAGTCCAGGACCTCGCCGCGACCGTACAGCGCGATTGGAATGGGGACGCAACTGCCATCTGGAACCAGGACGACCCTGACGGCCAGGAAGTGCTGCGCAGGTTGAAGGGATTGCCCGGCTTCGGAGAGCAAAAGGCAAAGATCTTCCTCGCACTACTCGGCAAGCAGTGCGGACTCCAGGCACAAGGCTGGCGTGAGGCTGCCGGCCCCTACGGCCAAGAGAGTGCATATCTTTCTGTCGCCGACATCGTGGATCCCGGGTCGCTGAAGAAAGTGCGCGCCACCAAGCAGGCTGCCAAGGCCGCGATCAAAGCCGCGAAGGCATCAGAGCGCTGACAAGAATGGCATGAACCAAAGGGCTCCGATCGCAGCAGCGCACGGATGGATTACAACACCACCACCGGGGACGTGACCCTGCCGTTCTACTCTTGGATACCCAGCACGATCGCGAGGAGACCCGTGGCAGCGAAGCCGCCCGCAATGTCACCGTCCGATCTGCCGGTTGCGGAGGTACTCGACCTCGCCAGTGGCCCTCGGCGCCGCGAGGCCGACGAACTGCTCGCGATCCTCGGCGAGATCAGTGGCGAACAGCCCGTCGTGTGGGCTGGCCGCATCATCGGTTTCGGAGAGTACGAGTACCACTACGAGAGCGGGCACGTGGGCCGCGCTCCCCTGCTCGCCTTCGCGACGGGTCCCGCGACGCACTCGATCTAACTCGCCAATGACTTCTCAGAGCGCTGGCCCGATCTCTTGGCCCGGCTCGGCAAGCACCGTGCGAGCAAGGCCTGCCTCTACCTCACCCGGTTGACGGGGGTGGATCGCAGCGCGCTTCGCAAGCTGCTGGAGCGCTCGCTCGCCGAGACGCTGCCGCCGGTGCTCTGAACCCGCCACTGGCGGCTGCCGTGCCTTCGCCGCCGATGGCGAACCGGCCATGTCTCCCTTGGATCAAGCGGACGCCCACTCATCCTGGAAGCAAGGGCCTGGCGCGGCCGCCCTCTACGCGCGTGATGGTCACAGGTCCTGACGCTAGTCAGTCATCCCGCGTGCCAGTCATCCAAATTCGCAGAGAAATGGGTCATCCGCGATACGGCGAGGCTCCGGCAACACTGTTGATTACGCGACGTTCCACCACTACCGTTACGTGACGTGGACCTGACTTTCAGCGCGGAGGTATTCGAATGGCGCGGCCCCGCGCCGTTCTACTGGTTATCGCCGCCCTCGGACGTATGTGACTACCTGCGGGCCGAGGCAGCGGCCGTCACCTACGGGTGGGGCGCCATCCCGGTGTGCGTGCGGATCGGTGGCACCGAATGGGAGACCTCGCTGCTGCCGCGCAACGGTGAATACGTGTTACCGGTGAAAAAGGCGGTCCGCGCGCAGGAACATTTCGGCGGCGGTGACACGGTGACGGTCGCCATGAGCGTGGCTCCTCGCGGTGGTCGGGCCGCCAACGGCACCGGCCCACCCGTGTGAGGCACCTAGAGGACTCGACGTCGTTGTAGTGGCGGCTGACCAGGCGGCGTCTTCGACTGCGGGCCACGAGCTTGTGGCGACGCACGACGCCGTCCGCGGGAACCTGCGTCGCCACATGGCTCCGGATCCGGGCACGGGCGAAATCGGAGCCTGTCCGAACCGGTGGATCCGGGCATGCCTTCGCAGCGACGGACCTCACCGACATCGCCTAGGGCGAAGTCGAGCCGCTGCTGCGGCGCATCGCCACCTCCGGCCGTACACCTCGTCAGTCACGTGCTCAAGTCAGTTGGTTGTAGTCGCTGGGCCATCGCCCTTCTCGAGCATGTCTTTGCGGACGCTACTAGTCACAGATGACCGCGAGGCCCCGCCGTTTCAAGTCGGCGAGTCCGTCACGCATGGCCGGCAACTGACCGGGCGAGTGTCCTGTCCAATCCACGAGTTCACCGACGACCTCCACAGGTTCTCGGGTGCGGTACGACCGAGTCGGATTGCCGGGGAACTTCTTGTCCGTCACGTTGGGGTCGTCTTCTAGGGTGCCCGTCGGTTCCACGATGTAGATCCGTCCCCGGCCTTCCCCTGCGGCGAGTTCAGCCCCCCACGTTGCGGCATCCAAGGTTGCCGTCACGTAGACGTGATTCGCAGTCCGTCCTTCTTCAAAGTTCGAGCCGCGTCCGGGCAACAACATGTCCCCAACCGCCAGGTCCGCCTTGGTCCCGTGAAACAGGGCCCCTGACTCGTGGACTTCGAATGGGTTGGGCTCGTTCGTCATGCACACCCCCTACGAGTTCGATTCGAAAGTTTAGGCCGGGTGACTCTTTGCGGCAACAACGCTCCATGGAGTGACAAACGTCCGGAAGGCGGTCCCCCACCGCGACACCTTTCCTGCGTGCCCCCGCTGCGAAGAACTGTGACTGCCGTGGCTGTCATACGGAGTAGGAGCCCCGATTTAGCCCCCGGCTTTGAGGCTTCCTGCTGTGATAGTGGCGAGGTCGTCGCGCAACACTTCGGGCTCATTCTCGGTGGGGAGGTCGTCTTGGTCGGGTCCGTGGTCGGCGACGAGTTCGAGAGTTTTGTGGTCGGCGGCACCAATGTGATGACTGTCGATGAGGACGCGCGCGATCTGGTCCCTGGCGATAACGCCGTCGGCGGGTGAGCCGGATTGTCGCCTGTCGCCCTGGAGCATGACGATCGTCCGCTGGTCGGGTTGGTTGTAGTCGAAC
This sequence comes from Arthrobacter sp. UYCu712, assembly GCF_040547005.1. Classification (NCBI taxonomy): domain Bacteria; kingdom Bacillati; phylum Actinomycetota; class Actinomycetes; order Micrococcales; family Micrococcaceae; genus Arthrobacter; species Arthrobacter sp. UYCu712. The sequence goes on along the minus strand of NZ_JBEPOZ010000029.1, from coordinate 37,229 downwards.
CAGCCCGGGCGCACGAGCATGTACGGGTTACCGCCGGCGCGGATGAGCCGCTCACTGCTCACCCCGGAACAGTTGGCGACGCAGTTCGTCGTCCGCGAGCCGCGGCGCTGGAGCAGCAATTTGCGGACCGGCTACATGCTGGTGATGCCGATCGCCTGATGCTGTCTCATGAAGGTTCCAAGGACTTAGCCGCTGCTCTTGAAATCTGAAAGGGCGCTGGAGGCCATCAGTGAACGCGCCGTTGACGGCGTCATTCTAACCACCGCCACCGAGGACTCGTTGGAGCTGCAGGCGGCCATCGAGAAGGACAGCCCCATCGTCCTGATCAAGCGAGTGGTTGAGAGCCTGGACTGCAACCAGGTGACCAGTAGCAACATCGAGGGCGGTGCCGCCGTCGCCGATTATCTGCTGGCCCACGGCAAAACCCGGGTGGCTTTCATCGGCGGGCGCCGAAAACGCGAGCACGTCCAGCGACCTCGGGCGGCGGTTCCTCGGCAGAATGGCCGAGGGTGGCCACGCCGTGCCTGAGCATTTCCGCTTCAGCGGCGGCTTTCCCACGACGTCAGCGCCCAGGTCATGAACCGGCTGCTCTCCCGCGCCGACCGGCCGCAGGCTGTCTTCTGCGCCACCGACCACATGGCCTTCGGCGCCCTGCGCGACAGCCATATCCACCCCCAGGATTGCTGGGTCATCGGATATGACGACGTCGAGATGGCCGCCTGGGCACCCTTCAGCCTCACCACAGTCCGACGGCCAAGCCGCGAAATGGCCCGCATCGGGGCGCGATTGCTCATAGAGCGCATCCACTCGCCAGGGCTCGCGCCCCGACGGGTGGACGTCCCTTGCGATCTCATCGTCCGGGAAGCACGGACCTGGCCTAAATCCCGGCACTTGCCCATCGTTGGTCCGCGTAGCTAATGAACGACGCCACAGATCCGGACCCGCAACCGTGTTGACTGACCACATCGCCGGGTTAGTGTCAGCCGGTTGTAGGTAAATATGGGGGCGAGGCGCTTGTTGCAGCGGCCCAGGGAGCGGTCCCGAGCACGGCCCAGCCGTAGCCGGGAAGGCTGATCGCATTGCGGCCCGGAATCCTTGTTCCCCTGCCGGCCAGCAGGGAAAGGGCCGATGGGGGAACGGGCAGTTCCGCGGTGGCGCCGGACAGGTTGAGGGCGACCGTGATGGCAGCGCCATCACCGCTCGTCTCGTACACGAGATGTGCGTTGCTGAGCGTCACCACCGTCGAGCGGGCAGTGTGCAGCCTCGCGTGCCTGCGGCGCAGGCCAATCAGGTCCTACCCGCCATCCCGGCCCGGACCTTTCTCAGGTTCTGCTCCATGGCTGCTTTCTGCCGGAGACCACAGGCGCAGTACATCTATCACGGGAGTATCAGCCGGAATCCACAAGGACACTCCAGTAGCCGGACTTCGAGGTACACGCCCATCGATTTCCTGGACTCTTGTTCTTCACCGGCGGTAGGGCTGTCGATCCGAATTTCTCCTGAACGGGTTTGTTGCATCGACTGCCCGCAATGGATGTACTGGCCGCTGTAGATGACGACGTCGTTTCGTCCTGCCGCGAGGTTCAGAACGCCGGCGAACTCGCTGACATCGGCAACGTGACGGTAGGACAGCCCGCACGAAGTACAGGTATAGGAGACCTGCAGTGCGCCTCCGGAGGGCGGACCCCAGGGCACGATGGAACTGATGAACAGATAGCAGTACGTGCCGCAGCTGATACACCACAATGGGTGCTCCCGCGGATCCGGGCCGAGGGGTACACGACGTCCTGGCATGTTCGACATGGCTATGCCGCGCACGGATGAGTTGCAAGGACGAAGCCGTCCGCGGCCATGCGGAGACCCGAGTGCGGTCTGACTACCCGACGGGTCGGTGCAGTCCCTGTCGAACGCGGGGACTGTTGCTTCATCGAGGAATTATTCGAGTGCGAGGCGGCCATCGAGGGCGACCTTCCACCAAGTGCAGTCTCTGCCGCCATTCGGCTACAGCGGCGCCTCCTGCCGGTCCCGCACGCGGCCGGCAAGCCTGACTCCGATCGGCAGGCGGTCGGGCTCAACTTTGAATCTACTCACGGCACCTGACCCTGTCCAGAGAGATCTTGGCGGGACAAACCGACGGCTTGCGGCTGCGTCGAGCGGGACTCGGATTTGGGTCGCATTGTCTGGATAAATGAGATCAGGCGCGCATTGCACTCGCGGATTCCAAGCTAGTCGGCTTGGGCCTGGGGCAGCCATCGCGTGCAGGCCTGCAGGCAGTTCCACGATTCGTTGCGGTAAGCCGATTGTCGTCCTGAATGGCAGCTACTGGCCGCTCCCAATGTCGTCCTGCTTGGCGGGGGCCTGGCGGTGGAGAACGTCTTTGTGGCGGGCCTCCTCCAGATGGTGTTCCAATTTCTCCTCGGCGTCCCGTCGTCGCTGGCCTACCGAGCGCACCTGCCGTGTGGTCGGTGAACTGGCGTGGCCCTCCGGATGGTAGCCATGCTCCCGCGGAGCCTCAGTCTTCTTCGCGCTCATACTGGAATCGTCCCACCGCGCATCTTCGAGATAAAGCATGTCGCCCGGTCAATGTTCTGCCGCGACGGATAGGGCAGTGGCGGCTGTTGTGCGCCCGGCCCCGGCCGCTCGTACCGGCGCCGAACAGACGGCGAACCCGAACCTGGCGGCAACCTGCGCCACAGCGGCCTGGTGTGCGTGGAAATAGTCGCACTCAACGCACGTGCATGAGGCCTTCACCAGCCCGGTTCTCGGCGGTTCGAGCGCCTGGATCGATTCGATGACCAGGTGCTCGTCCGTGGCACATCCGGCGCGCCAGGGTCTTCGACCGCGAGCACGTACTGGTTTGCGGTGGTGAGCGACGGTAGACACAGTCAGACTCTTTATCCGGAGCGCCCGTCCGGGAACTTCCGGCCGTGGCTCCAACATCGGGAAACACGCAAGAACCGCCGGCGCTCCGTGATGAAACTGACGGAGCGCCGGCGACCAACAAGGCAGCCCCACGCGGACTATTTCCTGGGCTTCTTGGGTTCCTTAGGGCCAGATTCCTTGGGGCCATCGGCTTCTTTCATTTCAACTTCGGCGGTTGCCTGGATGAGGGCCAGAAGGTCAGCATCCAAGCCGGGGGCGAATTCCTCGCGGCGTTCCGGTGAAATTGTCATCGGGAAACCGTCAGGCATGACGTCGGTGCTCAGTTCGGTGCCGTCATTAGAGGGCGATGCGCCCCGGTACAGCTTGCCCGCTTCGCTGAGGTTGTCGGCACTGAAGGTGTACTGGATGCTCTGCAGGCCCAGGTCCAGGAGCTTCTTCACTTCGGGGAACTGCTCAGCATTGGTTTTCGGGATCGGGAGCACCTTGCCCCAGTTCACCCCGAGGCCTTCCAGGGCCTTCGCGAAGGCATTCTCATGGGCCTGGTCCCGGACGATGAGGTACGCGATCGTGGACCGTGCGGCGGCATTGTCGGTCATCTCGTAGATCCGGCACTTCTGCAACCGACCGGTGGACTCGAGCATCAGGTTGTACAGCAGGTCAAGGACCAGATTGCCGCTGTTATAGACGTAGGAGCCTGACCACGGGTTGCCGGCGGCATCCACGGGCAGCGCACCCTGTGCGCCGACCAGATAGTGGTGGATGTTGCTGGTGTCCAGCGCGATCTTCAGCGGAGTGGCACCCTTTGCGCCGGGCTGATCCACCGGGTCCGTCTTCTTGCCCTGATACTCGGGAGACCCGTCCAGAAGCCGCGAAATGGTGGTGCCGATCAGTTCGACGTGGCTGATCTCCTCGGTGCCCACGCCCTGGAGGAGGTCCTTGTACGGCTTGGACGCGGGATCCCCGCGGAAGTTGATGCTCTGGAAGAGGTACTGCATCATCGTGCGCATCTCGCCGAACTGCCCGCCCAGGCCTTCCTGCAGGGCGTTGGCCGCCGCGGGATCCGGCTCGTCGACGGCGATTTCATTGATCAGTTGCTGGGTATGCAAGTACAAGGTGGCTCCTCAAATAACGATGGATTGGCACTGACTACTTCACTGCTGGCCGAGGCCCTGAGCCGATCCACACATGCGTGCTCCGCCCCAGAACAGGCGGGTGGATACGCAACCGGCCAGGCGGCCCGGCCGCTGTGTCGAACCCACACAAGAGAATAGTAAGCATGGTTATCATGGGATGGTAAGTACCCTTGCTAGTCTTTGTCGTACCGTTCATGAGAAGACCAAAAGGGCACGCCTCCATGTATCGTTGACTATCGGTGTATATCGTTCACGGTTCACGGTTCACGGAGGAGAGCATGATGCGTAGTTCATACCCAGCGGGCGGATTCGGTGGCCCCAACATCGACGGCATGTGGCAGGCCGTTGAGGACCTGCGTTCAAGGTTTGAGAAGCGCTCGGGCACCCGCGCGGGTCGAGGCGAGGTGCGGTCTGCGATACTGGCCCTGCTCGCGGAGCGGCCGATGCACGGCTACCAGATCATCCGTGAAATCGAGGAGCGCAGCAGTGGCAGCTGGAAGCCGAGTGCCGGCTCCGTCTACCCAACGCTTCAACTGCTGGCCGATGAGGGGTTCGTCAGTGCCGAGGAATCCAACGGCCGCAAGATTTACGCTCTGACCGATACGGGCCGGGAAGAGGTAGCGGGCGCCGATGCGTCAGCCCTATGGGAGTCAACGGATCCGGCCTCAGGCCCCGGGTTCGCGGCGTTGCCCAAGGCTGGCGTCGAGCTCGCGCAGGCTGCTGCCCAGGTGGGTCGCACAGGCTCCCCGCAGCAGGTGCAGGAGGCCGTAAAGGTGCTCGACGAGGCACGTCGTCGACTGTACTCGATCCTCGCTCAGGACTGACGAGGGTGACGTCGGTTCGCCGGGGCCGGGCAGATCCGGGCGCCGGCGCAGGGAACACCCGTGCCCGTTACCGTCGCATCCTGCGCTTCGCCGCGTGGCATCTTGCGGTTACATGGTGGTTTGAGCTGTTCCTCCCCCGCATCGGGCTGGCCAGGGTTGCCGAACGCACCCGGACCAAGAGGATGCGCCGCTTCGCGCAGCGATTCCATGTGCTCGCAGTGGACCTGGGCGGTCTGATGATCAAGGTTGGTCAGTTCCTGTCCTCCAGGCTCGATGTGCTCCCGCCGGAGATCACCGCTGAACTGGAAGGGCTGCAGGACGAGGCTCCCCCCGTCCCGTTCCCAGCTATCCGTGCCCTTGCCGAGGCGGAGCTGGGTGCGCCACTGGACCGGGTGTTCGCCTCGGTCGAGGAGATGCCAATCGCTGCTGCATCCCTGGGGCAGGCGCACCGGGCCCAACTTCTTCACACCGATGCCGCCGACACCGGTCTCGAAAACGTTGTGGTGAAGGTGCAGCGACCGGGCATCGACGCGATTGTCGACGTCGATCTGGCCGCATTACGCAAAGTTGGCGGCTGGCTTAGCCACGTGCGCCTCGTGTCCGATCGGGCTGACATGCCCGCACTGGTCGAGGAGTTTGCGCAGACCAGCCTCGAGGAAATCGACTACCTCCATGAGGCGGCGAATGCGGAGCGCTTTGCCGCTGATTTCAATGAAGACGACAGAGTGATCGTGCCTGACGTCGTCTGGGAACGGAGTACCCGCCGCGTGCTCACCCTGGAAGATGTCACGGCGATCAAGATCACGGACTTGGCGGCCCTTCGAGCGGCCGGCATCGATCCGGCGCAGGTTGCCCCGGTCTTTGCGTCGGTGATGTTCGACCAGATATTCACAACGGGCTTCTTCCACGCCGATCCGCATCCGGGCAATATCTTTGTCACGCCGAATGCAGATTCATCCGCACAGCGCCCATGGAAGCTGACGTTCATCGACTTCGGCATGATGGGAGAGGTGCCGCCCAAAACGCGCAGTGGCCTGCGGCAGCTGCTGATCGCAGCCGCCTCGCGTGACGGTAAGGGCCTGGTGGCTGCGATCAGAGACGTGGGTGTGCTGGTTCCGTCGGCCGATACGGTCGAGCTTGAGCGGGCCATGACGCACCTGTTCGCCAGGTTTGGCGGGATGGGCTTCGCCGAGCTTCGTGAGGTGGACCCTCGGGAGTTCCGTGACTTTGCGCTGGAGTTCGGTGACGTGGTCCGCTCGTTGCCGTTTCAGTTGCCGGAGAACTTCCTGCTCATCATCCGCGCGATGTCGCTGACGTCGGGTGTGTGCAGCTCGCTCGACGCCCGGTTCAATCTGTGGGACTCGGTCGAACCTTATGCGGCGCAGCTGCTGCGCGACGAGCGCGGCAAGATCGTGCAGGACGCCGCCCAGCAAGCGCTCGACGCCGCGGGGGTCGCCTTGCGTCTGCCCAAACGCGTCGATGGGCTTCTCACGTTCATCGAGGAGGGTGCACTGTCGGCAGCCAACCCGCGCCTCGAACGGCAGGTGGCACGGCTTAGCCGCATGGTGCAGCGCTCGGTATCGGCGCTGGTGTTCGGAGCCCTGCTCATCGCAGGATCCGTGGTCCGCGCGGACGACACGGTGCTCGGCAGCGGGCTAATGATCGCGTCGGTGGTTCCGCTGCTGCATAGCCAGTGGGTGGGCCGCCGCGGCCTCTAGAGGAGCTGGTGGGCCGACCCCGCTGTAGGCCCAGCGTCAAAAGCGCTCCCCTACGCCTGACCCGCTCAGTTCCCTGGCTGCGGCGCATGATGGACGTCGGGCCGGCAATGAGCGTTATCGCTTAGCCCGCTAACACGTCGATCAGCACCTTGCCGACGATGCTCTCCTCCACCGCCGCGTGGGCCGCAGCCGTGTCGGTCAGGTCAAAGCGATGCAGCGGCAGGCCTGCGGCCTCTCCCACCAGAAGTGCGCCGTCGGCGACGGCCGCATTAATGTCCTCGACGGCGGCTTGCACCGCCGCCATGCCAACGGTGTAGAGCAGCACGAACTGGTAGCGGACGTTGAGACTGAAATGCCTGCGCACGTCCAGGCTCATCTGATCACCGCCGTTGTTGGCGTAGACGGAGACGTCCAGTCAGCAGGCTCTCGCCCCTTTACGGGCGCGTGAACTTTCCTGGATACGGGAGTACTGGAGCGCGTCGCCACTCTGGACATCGTGTGTGCGGCTGCCGGATGGAAAACACAAGAGCTGACCTCGCACCCGCTACTTGTCTCTTAGCGGGAACGCTCGACGCACGCCGCCCAACGCCGGTCGAGGTGCGAAATCTCCACTTCAGTGCCCTCCTCCGCGGCTTCCGGGTCGACCCAGGCGAACGCGAGGAAATGACCTGAGGCGGGGTCCTCGGCGGAACTTGTGATGAACCCGACCACGCAGCCGTCCTTCGACACCGGTTCACCCGGGACGACGGCGTGGAGATCGCTGCGCATTCTCAGGCGCACGAGCAGTCGGTGCCCAGGACGTGCGCCCTCATCGGTGGAAGGGCCGGCAAGGCCAGCTTCAACGGCGGTGTCCCGGGGGCCGTACTCAACACCGAATGCAGGTACTCCGTTGGCGATCCGCAATGCGGTGAATGCTTCGTCGCCGACGAGGGCCATCCCATGCTGTGCACCGGCTTCAACAAGGAGATCCCAGAGGTACAGTCCGTGTTCTGTGGCCGCATACAGTGTCCAGCCGCCCGCGCCGGCGGCGGTTTCCGCGACGACGCGGACCCGAACGCCTCCGAGGTCGAGCACTGGCGTCTCGGGTGAGTTCGCCGCGGGGGCGGCACCGCGCGTGACCGAACCGAGAACTGTTGCTGCATCCGGACCGATCAGCGCCAACGCGGTTGTTGCTGACGACAAATCGGAAACGGTGACCGTGTCAGAGTGCGGAGTCTCCCGACGGAGGTGCCAGACGTCCTCGGGGCTGCTGCCGATGACGAGAAATGAGTCGTCAGCAGTCCGCAAAACCGTCAGAACAGCTGCGATACCCCCGGACGGACTCTTCAGGTGGGCGTGTGCTGAACCGTTGACCAGCAAAGTTACAGCTGAGCCGAGGATTTCATCCAGATGCTTCCCGGCCTCCTCACCGCGGACTTCGAAGACGCTGACCGCTCCCCTGTCGACGAGCCCAACGCCGCTTGCGGCCTGGCGCGCCTCGGCAGAAATGGACGGAGACCATCCGTACGTCCCCCATGCGTCCCGCGGCACTGCTGGCTGATTCGCCTTGGTAGTGCCGTACCACAGCGGACGCTCCCAGCCGCCCTGTGAGGTCCCGAACTCTGCCTTCAGGGCTTCCTGCCGAACATAGAAGGGCGTTGTGGCGAACTTCCTCAGTTGCTTCGTCTGGTTGCGCGGGTGGCTGATGTCGTAGACCTCGTCATAGTTCTCGCTGGCCCGCGCAATGCTGGCGCTGCGCGTCAGGTGTGCTTGATCGAAGCGACGGAAGTCGAGGCTCGTCGTGTCAACGCCGGGATCTCCGGTCACAATCCAGTCAGCCAGGACGCCAGCCACGCCTGCGGATTGGGTCAGCCACACGGATTCGCCCAGCCAAAGTCCCCTGATGCCCGGGACCTCCCCGAGGAGCGGGTTGCCGTCCGGAGTGAACGAGAAGATGCCGTTGTATCCCTCTGCTGGTTCGCAGCTGTTCGCCTCCGGGAACAACCGCCTCAGTTCGTTCCACCCGTCCTTGAGATCGTTCCACGTCAGGGGATGGATCGCGGGTTCGATCTGCGTTCGGGCAAAGTCCTCGGGACTGGCGATCTCGGCCTGGTCCACGGGGATAGCACGATGCTCATACGTGCCCCACACAAGCCGCTCCCCCATTTGGCGGAAGTAGGAGCCGGTGGCCTGGTGCCGCACCATGGGCCGGTCAATCTCTACCTCGTCGCTGAAGCCGGCAAGCGACGGAAGGGCATCGGTGGAGGAGGAGCAGTGCTCCATGGGCACCATGGGAAGCTCCAGGCCCAGCAGTTTGCCGAGCCCGGGGCCCCAGAGCCCGGCGCATACGACTACGATTTCCGCTTCCAGGAAGGACGTCCCTTCTGGAAGCTGGTCACCCTTGGAGGGGTTGCCCGGCACGGGTGGCGTGGGTCGGACGTCGACGCCGGTCACGCGTCCACGTTCCATACGGAACCCCGTAACCTCAGTATGGCCATAAAAACGTGCCCCGTTGGCAATGGCGCGACGTGCCTGCCACTCCACGGCACGCACGGCCTTGACCACACCGTCCGTTGGGGTGTGCAGCCCGCCGAGCACAGTGGACGTGTCCAGGCCCGGGAACAGCTTCCCGCACTCTTCTGGGGACACGATCTGGGACGGGATGCCCCAGGACTGTGCGAGGTTGTGCCGGCGATGCAGGTACTCCAGCCGTTCCCCATCACAGGCCAGTTCGAGGCCGCCCACCCTCTTGAGGATCCACTGGCCGTCCAATGTCAGGCCGTCCAGCTTGTCGAGTGTTCGCCGCGCCAGCTCGGACATGACTCCGGAACCGGTGGTTTGAAACGCGAACCCGGGTGCGTGGGATGAGGACCCACCGGTCCGGTAGAGGGGACCCTGGTCCACCACCGTTACGGATTTCATGCCGTGGCGGGTCAGATCGTCGGCCAGCGCTGCACCAACCACGCCGGCGCCAATGATGAGGATACGGGTGTCTGCGTCAATTCGGGCGGTGTCCACGATATCTCCTGTGCAGTCAGAGACGTCCACGTCTCACGTCAAAATGTCGAGTTGGCGTCAGGAGTCGCGCATTGGCGCCCTTAGCGGTGAAGAAAGAATTCGGCCACCGTCATCAAGGTTCAAGACACCCCGAAAATCGTCGGCTGAATCACAGTCTAGATGAGATATGTGATCACAACTACCCTTTGTGCGCATCTTTTTGGGAGAGTTTGAAGCTGCAGGGAGCCCCCTTAAACACACAGGAAGCGCAGTCCCCGGAGGGCTGCGCTTCTCCTGCCAGCTGCTGGGCATGCATCTATTAGCCAGACGCTAATAGTCCCCGGTGGGACGGGCTTGTGGGCCCTTCCCGAAGGCTTCTCGCAACACCTGCGCCACACGACTGGCTTCCCCGTATGAGCCGTGCGAACCTGCCGTCTCCGAGGTGTAGTCCCCCGCGAAATGCAGATTGCCGATACTGCGTTGGAGCTCGGGCAAAGCGTCGTTGCGCTTCGGGGACAGCACGGAGAAGCAGTGCTCCCAGGTGGTGGCCACTGACCCGACAATCCGGTCTTGGAGCTCCGGAGCGACCTCCAGGAAGTCGTCGATCCACTGCTGGATCTGCTGTTCATCGCTTTCGATTCCCCGGATGAATCCGGCCGAGTTTCCGTAGCACGTAAACCTGACGATTCCGTCGGCCGGCAGAACACCGGGCTGAGGATTAATGATGGCGTCAAACTTCTTCCCCACAGTCGAAACGAAGGACCATTCCGCGAACTCCGGCAGGCCCTCTATGTTGGCGGCAATGGTGAGCGTCGTGCTGCCCGGCGTCTTAGCCGCCCGCAGGGCCTCAACCTTCCAGCGGGGCAGGTCGTGGCATAGGCCTGCCACCTGCGGAGCGGGCACCGTCACCACAGCGTGGCGGGCCAGAAACACCCGCTGGTTCTCCCCGTCACCGGCAGTAGCTTCAAGCAGGTCATCCCGTAACCGCACACTGTGGACACGCATGCCTGTAGCAATGGATGTCCGGGCGCCGGCATTGGCGGCGAGGGCGCGCGGAAGGGCCTGCATGCCGTTCACCGGGTAGAGGCGGTTGTCGCGTTCGTGGGCGATGTAGCTGGCGAGATAGCGGAGAGCGTACTTGGCCGACAGTTGGGCCGCATCCCCCACCGCGCCGCCCCGGACCGCTGATTCAATGATGCTCCGGGCGGGTCCCGGCAGCCCTGTCAGCCTGGCGGCGACGGTTTCATGCTCCAGCCCCGCGGCTTTGGCGGTGATGGTTCCGCCCGACACATTTTCCCTGTACTCCCGGGCCAGTCCTTCCATGAAATCGACCAGCGCCTCCTTGGACTCAGGAGCCAGCGGGAGGCGTTCGACGACTTCGGGAGAGGACTCCGCAACGGACGTAACGCCGTCGATATGGATGCCGTAGGTTTCCGGGTGGAAAGGTGCGGTTTCCTGTCCCAGTTCCCTTGCAAGCGTTTCGGCTCGCGTTCCGCGATAGATGAACATGGCACCCGTGTTGACCGTGGCGCCGGCGAGGTGGACGCTCCGGGTCCGCCCGCCCACGTCATCGCCGGCCTCGAGTACCTGGATGTCAAGGTCCAGGTCGCGGAGATCGTAGGCGAGTCCCAGCCCGGCCGGTCCGGCCCCGACCACCACGACATCGTGTATGTCGTTCATGCTTGTCCCGACTTCCTGGTCGTGTTTTTCTGCGCGGCGGACTGAAGCTTCTCGAACAGCCCGCCATCTATCTCCAAAACGCCTTTGCCTGCTGCACCCACTGCCCGCCGTCCCGGAATCCGTACCTGATAGTCCCGGGATAGCCGGTCCAAATGTGCGCCAAGCCTTAGCGGGAAAGCCTGATCAGCGAAGCGCGGATTGATAGCCAGAACAGTCATGCCGATTTCAGGGCTTGAACTTCCTTCGGTGAACGACGGCGCATCGACCGACCAGAGTCCGCCTGCCAGTCCGGCCAGCACCTCTGCTACGAGCGCCATGTTGGCGCCTTTGTGGCCTCCGTAGGGCAAAAGGGAACCGTCGACGGCGGCACTGGCGTCCGTGGTCGGCTCGCCATGGGAATCGACAGCCCACCCGGCTGGTATCTCCGTTCCGGCCGCCGCCGCCTCGCGGATAGCTACGAAGGCTGTCTCACTTGATGCCTGATCGACGAGGAACGGTTGCTGCCCGGTGGGGGCGGCGAAAGATATCGGGTTTGTCCCCAGAACCCGTCGCCCGCTGAAACCCACTGCCATCAGGGCGGGGGAATTTGCCGCGGCAAGAGAGACCAGTCCGGCTTCGGCCAGGCGGTCCGTGAAGTAGCCGAGCTCACCGCAAGTGTACGAATTGTTCTGCAGGAAGACGGCGCAGCCATGGGTGCCGGCCACCTCCAGGATTGTGTCGACAGCCTCGAGAAACCCGGTGTGAGGGATGCCTTTGCCGGCATCGCAGGCGATGATTCCGCCCCGGACTGAGATGAGCGGCACCGCCGCCCCGTTGATGGCACCGGATTCCAGCCCGGCAAGGTAGTCGAAGAGGTGCGAAACACCGACGGAGCTGCGGCCACGCAGCTCGGCGTGGATGATGGCATCGGCCAGCGCCGCCGCAGCGGCCTCAGCAGCGCCGGCTTCCTGCGCAGCCTGGATGCACAAACGTTCGACGCCTGCGGTTGGCTGGAGCATGGGACTTCCTCTGTATTTGGGAAGCGTCGGCAGCCCTGAACGGCGGCAAACGTAGAAGTCCGCTCAGACTACTTCTGAGATATGTGATCACACAAGGCTTATGTCGGAATTTCTCCTTTGAGGCACAGGATGAAGTCATCTACGGCCGGCGAATGGCCGAAGGCCCGGGCCATATGGAGTTCCGTCTGCGGCCTGCCAGTAAAGCGGCGAGTAGTGACCCCCGGCATCTGGAACCGCTGCACCGATTCCGGCAGGACGGATATCCCCAGACCTGCCGCGACCAGGCCCAGGACAGTTTCTTGGTGGATGGCCTGCTGCACCACGATCGGCGGTGTTCGTAGCGCATCGAAGAGTCGGAGGACCCGCGTCACGAACCCGGGCATCAGGCGGTAGGGAAAAAGGATCATGGGTTCCCCCTCGAGATCCTGAGGGCGAATTTCCTTCGCGGCCGCCAGGTGGTGTGTGTCGGGAAGGACCACCACCAGGTCCTCCGTGCTCAGCAGTTCAAGGTTCAGCCCGGGGATGTCACCCGGATCCCGGATGAGTCCGAGATCAAGGTTCCCGTCCAGCAACTGCTCAATCTGCTCCCCGCTGGTGAGCGGATTCAGGACCAGGTCTATGCGCGGACGCTGTTGGCGGAAGGCCCGGATGGCTTCGGGAACGGTGGTGTAGCTCGCTGAACTGACGAATCCCACCCTGATCTTGCCGCTCTTGCCTGCCGCGACGTCGGCGACATCCCCGGCCGCGTCGTCGATGTCCGAAACGGCAGCCTGGATCCGCTCCTTGAACGCCCGGCCCGCCGCGGTCAGCGTCACGCGGCGGGTGGTCCGGTCAAAGAGCTGGACACCAAGCTCGCGCTCCAGCCTTTTGACGGCGACGGTGAGTGGCGGCTGGGTGAGGTGCAGGCGTTCTGCTGCCCGGCCGAAATGCAGCTCGTCCGCGACGACGAGGAAGTACCGCAGCTGCCGGAGTTCCATGGCGATTCTTTCGATTGACGCTAATAATTACAAGTAAAATGATATTGGACGCGATGCAACTTCGGGTGAGTTACTGGATAAGAAGAGGGCATACCCCCGGTTGCCCATCCTGCGCCTAAGGAGCCATCCATGGAATCGACCGAATACGCCGTCGTCGGCGCAGGGCTGTCTGGAGCTGCCACCGCGTGGCATCTCGCCGCCCTCGGCCACGACGTTGCCCTGCTCGAACGTTCAACCCCCGCGAACGATGCCGGAAGCTCCCATGGCTCGGCCCGGATCTTCCGCTACGCCTATCCCGAGGAGTTCTACACCGGCCTCGTCCAGGAAGCGAAGGCCGGGTGGGACGAGCTGGCCCGTCTGAGCGGCAAGCAACTCATCACCCCCACTGGCGCCGTAGACTACGGCGCCATCCGTCAGCCCGAACGCCTGGCCGCGGTGCTGGCTGCCCGCGGCATTGACCACGAACTTCTCAGCGCGGACCAGGCCAACCGTCGCTGGCCCCAGATCGCCTTCGACACCCAGGTCCTGTGGCACCCCGACGCCGGCGTCATCGACGCGCACGAATCCGTGGCTTCCATGGTGGACCAGGCGGTGGCCCACGGAGCGCAGCTCCACAACAACTGGGCCGTAGCCTCCATCACGGCAGCCAACGGCGGCTACGTGTTGACTTCCGAAGACGGCCGCTCCATCCACGCCGCCAACGTGATCGTCGCAGCCGGCGGCTGGCTTCCACGGCTCCTGGATTCGCTGTCGCTGCCTTCAACGTTCCTGTCTGCAATTCCGCAGATCCAGGTGCGCCAGGAACAGGCCTACCACTTCCCCTACGCCGATCAGCCGGACCTGGCAGAATCGCCGTGGCCCACGTTCATCCACAAGCGCGCAGGCTGGCAGGCCTACGGCCTTCCCGGTGGCCGCGATGCGGACTTCCGAGGGCAGAAAGTCGCCGAATACAACGGCGGCAAGATCCTGCCGTCGGCCGCGGACCAGGACGGACAGATTGATCCCGCCAACCGTCGCCAGGTCATCGAATACGTGAAGCAGTACATGCCGGGACTCATTCCGGAACCGTATGCCGAGACCACCTGCCTTTTCACGAACACCCCCAATGAGGACTTCATCCTGGACCGAGTCGACGGCATCACCATCCTCTCCCCCTGCTCGGGACACGGCGCCAAGTTCGCGCCGCTGATCGGCCAGCTCGCCGCTGGGCTGGCCACGGGCACCGCTTCGGTTCCGGACCAGTTCCGGCTGGCAGCCCAGGCCGGCCACGTGGAAGCAGGTGCACACGCATGACCGCCGCCACCGAAACCTCAACCCAAGGTCCGGCCGCAACCGTCACCGGCCTCCTGGCTGAGATCGCCGGCACCGGTACGGATCAGCTCAGGGGCGGCTACACCCGTCCGGTGTATTCCACCGCAGAGCTTGACCTGCGCAACTGGTTCATTGAACAGGCGGCGAAGCGCGGCCTGAGCGTCGAAACCGACCTCAACGGAGCAATCTGGGCCTGGTGGGATGTACCCGGCGGAGACCGCAGCAACAGTCTGGTGACCGGCAGCCACCTCGACTCGGTGCCCGGAGGCGGCGCTTTTGATGGCCCCCTGGGCGTAGCGTCCGCCCTGGTGGCCGTGGACATCCTCAAATCCCGGATCTCCACGCCTACCCGGCCACTGGCCGTGGTGGTCTTTCCGGAAGAAGAAGGCTCACGGTTCGGCGTCGCCTGCCTGGGTTCCCGCCTCATGACCGGCGCGATCGACCCCGACAAGGCCCGGAACCTCCGCGACCAGGACGGCTCAACCTTCGCGGACATCGCACAGGCCAACGGCCTCGATCCGCGTTTCGTTGGCCGGGATGAAAAGCTCCTAGGCCAAATCGGCGCGTTCGTTGAACTGCATGTTGAGCAGGGCCGCGGGCTGATCGATCTCGACCAGCCCATAGCGATTGCTTCCTCCATCCTCGGCCACGGCCGCTGGCGCCTGAGCGTCCACGGACAGGGCAACCACGCCGGAACAACGCTGATGGCCGACCGGCATGACCCCATGGTGTCGGCTTCCAGGATGGTGGTCGCCATCCGCGACATCGCTCGCAACCAAACCTGCGCCAGGGCGACCGTCGGACGGCTTCAGCCGGTGCCCGGCGGGACCAATGTCATCGCCTCACGTGTGGACTTCTGGCTGGACGTGCGTCACCCCGACGACGCCGTGACAGCGCACGTTGTGGAGGCCATCCATGCCCAGGCCCGGCTCATTGCGGCCGAGGAAGGCTGCACCGTGGAGCTCCGTGAGGAATCCCTGAGCCCCACCGTGCACTTCGATCCCGCCCTGCAGAAGGAGCTCCAGCTGGCCCTGCCGCAGGCTCCTATCCTGGACACTGGGGCCGGACACGACGCCGGCGTCCTGGCGCCTTACGTTCCAACAGCCATGGTCTTTGTCCGGAACCCGAGCGGGGTGTCCCACTCCCCCGAAGAACACGTGGTCGACGAGGACGCCGAAACCGGGGCACGCACCCTGGCCGATGCCCTTCACGGACTGATGGCCTAACTAAATACGAAGCACCCGCGCCGACCTGTTCGGCGCGGGTGCTTTCCTGTGCCCTTGAGGCTGGACCCTCCTGTCCACTTCTCCACGTACTGGCAGCCCGGCGCCACGGGACCTTCAGATTGGACCAAGGCATTCGGCGGCTTTGGCATGCCAACTAAGCCATCAAGGTTAGACGGTCACTTTAGTGATTTTGCCTTATCCGGCTGCGGTTGGCGCGGCACGTGACAGGAGCTGATTCTGGTTGCGCCGCCCGATTTGTTCGCCGAGAACGGGCGGGATGCCTCTATGCGTGAGGCCGCGCGACGCGCCGGCGTGGGTGAGCCAACCCTCTGGGCCGTTTCTCCTTAAAGGAGGAGCTGGTTGCGGAAGCTTTCGCGGACAAGGTGGCGGTGCGTGCCAACCGTGTTCAGGCCATGCTGAAGGACCCAAACCCAGGAGCCGGGGTTCCGCCACTCCGTCGCCGAAGACATCGTGCTGGTGCTCATGGCTCACGCATGCCTTGCCTGGGCCGGCGGCCCGATGTCCGCAGCGTTCTCGCCGCGGTTGGGGGCGTCCCTATTTGAGGCTTTCGGTCTGGGCACCGGCGGCGACTTGGCGCCTCCACCGTCGGTGGGCCAGACATACCGGGCGCTGCTTCCGCCTGCACCACCAAATACGCCATAAACGAGTTCCCACTAACACCCGGGGAACGCAAAGACGGTTGGATCCTCTGGAAGGATCCAACCGCCTTTGTGTGTGAGCGTCTGCGGATCAGCTGCCGGCGGCGGCCTTCACGTCAGCGGCCGTGCCTGGCAGGCCGTTGTCTTCGAGTGCTTTCTTGAGGGATCCGTCTTCACGCATCTTCTCGACGATTTGGTTGACGGCGTCCCGCAAAGTGGTCTTGGTCTTGTTCACCAGTACGGCGGTTTGTGCCGCGCCTACGGAAGCCTGGATCCTCTCGTCCGGCTTGAGTTCAGCGACCTTCAGCTTGCTGTCATTGTTGCTCTTGACGAGCTGCAGGGCAGCGCCGTATGTCATCACGCCTGCGCCGGCCCGGCCGGACTTCACGTCCTGGTAGACAGCGTCCTCCGTGGCGTAGAGCTTGACCTTGTCTGTGCCCAAGGTCTTCTGGAGGTCACCGACCCACAGGTATCCCTGCGGGGTTCCTACCGAGCCGCCGGACACGCCGTCGATGGTGTCGGCGCCGCTGGAGGTCAGCAGGGCCATTTTGTCCAGGTACACGGGCTTGCTGACGGCGAACTGCTGTCCGCGCTCTTCATTGATGTACCAGTTACCGGCCGTCAGGTCGACGCTGCCGTTCTTTACGGACTCAATGATGGCGGTGAAGCTGGACGTCTTGGCATCCGGCTCGAGGCACAGGTCCTTGGCTACCCTCTTGAGGACTTCGCCGTCGACGCCGGAGAGCGAGCCGCCCTTCATAGACACGTACGGCGGGTACTCGGCGACGGCCATGGTGAGCTTGCCTTTAGTGGCAGTCTCGACGCCGGACACTACCGGCGTGCAGCCGGCCGCTACGGTGGTGGCGGTGCTTGAGGTGCCGCCGCAGGCTGCCAACGGCAGGACCGCTGCGAACATAACGGCTGTGATCTTGAACTTACGCATGGAAGATGCTCCTGGAGGTGGAAAGGGTTAGTGGGCGGTTTTGCTGTGGATGGCGTCTACGAAGCGGGATACGAGGATGGACAGCGCGGCGTAGATGAGTCCGGCAAGGATAAAGACGCTCAGGAATTCAAAGGTCACCGACCCGATCTGATAGGCGCTGTTCAGTAGTTCCGGGAGGGCGATCGCGTAGCCGAGGCTCGTGGCCTGGAACACGATGACGCTGTAGGACATGAGGGGAGGCACGATGGCGCGGAGTGCCTGTGGGAGAACGATGTAACGTGCTTCGTCTGTCCAGTTCAGTCCCAGGCTTTGGGCGGCCTCGATGTGTCCGCGGGGAACACTGAGGAGTCCGGCCCGGAAGATCTCGCTGGTGTACGCCCCGGTGTTGAAGGCAATAGCGACGACGGCCGCGGCAAACGACTCAAGCACGATACCGCCGTCGGGCAGACCGAAATAGACAACGTACAGAACCACCAACAGCGGAATACCGCGGCCGAGCTCGACGACGAGAATGGTCGCCTGGCGCAGGATGCGGGTACGGGAGATCATCCCGAAGGCGAAGACAAGGCCCAGCGGCAGGCCCAGCAGAAGGCTAAGACCGGTTACTGCAAGGCTGGTCTGGAGGCCGGAAAGGAGGCCCGGCAGCCATTGAATCCATTGCTCAAACATGTTCACACCGCGCTTCGGGTTCGAATGAAGGTGTCTGCCTTGCGGGCAAGGACAGCCATGGGGACGCTGACGAGCATGTAGACCACACCGGCGGCCAGGAAGATCGGCAGGCCGGGGTTGCCCTGCTGGTTCAGGGTCAGCGCCTGGAACGCGATGTCACTGACACCGATGACGGAAGCGACTGCCGAGTCCTTGAGCAGCCCCACCGCATAGGAAGCCGACGGCGGGAGCGCCACCCCAATGCCCTGGGGTGCGATGACGCGCCAGAACGTGTCGCCTTTTGAAAGGCCAAGGGCTCCGGCGCCCTCCCACTGCCCGCCGGCAACAGCCTGGATGCCAGCACGGTAGTTTTCCGCAAGGTACGCGGTGGAGACTGCACCGAGGGCCAGGCAGGCTGCCAAGAGCGGCGGGAGGGTGACGTAGCGCCCGAGCCCGTAGAAAAGTACCAACATCCAGGCAATGGGTGGAATGCCTCGAACAACTTCGATGTAGGCCGTGGCCAGCAAGCGCAGCGGCACAATGTCTGAGAGCCTGGCCAATGCGAGCGGGACGGCACAAAATGCACCGATCAGGAAGGATCCAAAGGTGATGATCACCGTTGTACCCAGGCCCTGGAGAAGGAAGGGGATTGCCTCGATCACCGTTCCAGCACCGCCTCTAGGAACTTCTTGGTCCGGGCCTCGCGGGGTGCCCCGAAAACCTGCTCGGGAGCTCCTTGCTCCACGATCCGCCCGTCGGCCATGAAGACTGTGCGGTCCGAGACCCTGCGGGCGAAGGACATTTCGTGCGTCACCACAAGCATCGTCATGCCGGTTGCCGCGAGTTCCTGCATGACCGCCAGCACTTCCCCGCCCAGTTCGGGATCGAGGGCGGATGTCGGTTCATCAAAGAGCATGATCTCGGGGTCCAACGCGAGTGCTCGGGCGATCGCAATGCGCTGCTGTTGCCCGCCGCTGCACTTGCTCGGGCGGGCGTCCGCCTTGTCTCCAAGGCCCACGCGCGTCAGTAATTCCATGGCCCGTTCCTCAGCTTCCTTGCGGGAACGTCCCAGGACCCGCTCCTGAGGAAGGGCCACATTGCGCAGCACACTGATGTGCGGGAAGAGGTTGAAGGACTGGAAAACCATCCCCACCTGACGGCGCAGGTTCATCAGCTCGTTGCGGGTGGGCTTCGAAGCGATCTTCACGGTGGGCTTGCCGTCGATCAACAGCTCGCCGCTCGATGGCGTCTCCAGATAATTCACGCAACGCAACAGTGTGCTCTTGCCGGCGCCGCTAGGACCGATGAACGCCACGACTTCACCGGCGTTGACGTCCAGGGATATATCGGACAGGACGGTATTCCCGTTGAATTCCTTGTGGATGTCCTTCAGCTGAAGCTGCGGAGCCTTCAGCGCGTCGGTGGTGCCGGCCGCACCCTGGGTGCGGTTTTGTTGATTGTCGGTCACTGGGTACTCATCCTCCAGATGGGCGCCGGGAGGCGCTGGTGCCGGCGGGCTTTCACCCGCCGACTGATGGTCTTTAGCCCTGGCGTTCAGTGCCGGGAAGATCGGCCTCCGGGGAACGGTGGTCGAATGTGGTTGGTGTCACACATAAAATGTAATCTGTGATCACATATCCGGTCAATAGTTTGGTGTAACGGGTTTGTAAACTTGTTCCAACCCCGCAGCTTTGACCTGCCGCACCTGCAAAGGAAGCACATGACTACCCCATCGGATCCAAGAGTGGTCCTCCCCCTTGACCTCCCCCAGACTGCCTGGGCCAACGGCGCAGGCTATACGAGGGAGATCAGCGTCGGTACCACAAGCGGACCAGAGCGCTCTTCGGACAGGCACTACACGGACTGCGAGTGGCGGCTCAGCCTGGCCGAGCTGACGCGGACGGCCGATTTTTCGATCCTCCCCGGAATCGACCGGGTCTTTACGCTCGCAAGCCAGGGACCCTTGGCGATGACCGTAGACGGCATCGAATGCACTTTGCGGCTCGGTCAAAAAGTTGAATTCACGGGAGAAGTAGCCGTAACGATCGAACTCGCTTCGGCTGAGCCCCAGCTTGGCTTGAATCTTATGACCCGTCGCGGCTCCTGCACCGGACGGACGAGCGTTCAGCGGCTGAACGGCAAAGTGGCACTGGATCCCGGCACCGGCATTGTTGCGGCAACCGTCCTGGAAGGTACAGCCACCACATCTGATGGCAGGAAACTAGCGGACCTGGCCACCCTGGTCCTGGGCGCACACACCGAGGAGCTCGAAGCCCAGGGGTGCCTCTTGGCTATTACCACGGTCCACAGAGCGTAGTTGCGGGCCCGCCCGCGGCTTTAGTCCGTTTCCGGCCCTGTGCAGTAAAAGCAACCGTCTACTGCGAGGCCGTTTCTGCAGACATCGTCGTCATCGGGCAGTTCCACGCCATCTGCTGGAATCCTGTTCATGGGTGATCTTCTTTCAGGTTCGAAGGACGGTGCGCGCGGCCGGCCGACTGCTTTGGGGGCGGGCGGACGCCAAGGTGAAGGTCTTTGGTTTCCGGGGGCCCGCTCTGGCGCGGGTGAAATGGCCCTTAATATGCCGGCCATCATCCAAGCAAAGCCGTTGGCAGAGCTAGGCACTGAATTGCCACTGTTCTCAACCCCGGGAACCACTTTTAATTTGGTTCAACTATACCCATTGTGTGATTTGTGATCACAAGATAAGGTGGTCTAACAGCGCTCGAAAGAGAGTTGGGCCACATTAACTGCCCCTGCCCTCGCATACAGCGAATGGCCAGCAGCCGGGAACCGCGGTCCCACCGCGGCGACTCTTAGGAAGTGCACCTATGCCGAACCGACTTCTCCTGCATGTCGCAGAGAATAAGAAACTTGAAGCCATTGCCACGCGCAATCGGCTAACCCGCCCCATCGTGGACAGGTATGTCGCGGGCCGCGGCTTGGACGAAGCCTGGACTGCGACGAAGGCCCTCAACCGGGCTGGTATCGATGTCAGCCTGGACCTTTTGGGCGAGTCGGTACACCACCTTGCCCAGTCCAAGGCGGCGACCCAGGAATACCTGGGCGCCATCGAGAATATCCGAAACCAGGCCCCGGGCTCAACCGTCTCGGTGAAGCTCTCCCAGCTTGGCATCATGATCGACCCCCAGGAGTGTGCGAACAACCTGAAGGCCCTCCTGACCGCTGCCACCACCCACGGGGCAACCGTGGAGGTCGACATGGAACACAGCTCGGTGGGCCGGGAAACCCTCGCCATTTACAAGAGCATCCTGCCGGACCACCCCAACAGCCGGCTGGCGATCCAGGCCAACATGCGCCAAACGCCCGAGGACCTGTTGTCCTTCACGGACATCAAGCCCCGGATCCGTCTTGTCAAAGGCGCCTTTGACGAATCCTCGTCCGACGCTCTCTGCGACGCGGACGAGGTCACCGAGCAATACAAGTATCTTTCCCGCTGGGCACTTCAGCACCTGCCGGACCCGGCCTTCGGAACCCACGACGACACCTGCATCGGTGTCGTCAAGGAAACCGCGGCCGAGCTAGGACTGGACAAGCGGGACTTCGAATTCCAGATGCTGTACGGAGTCCGGAGGAAATTGCAGGATGAGTTGGTCCGCGACGGATACCGCGTCCGCGTGTACCTCCCCTACGGAACGCAGTGGTACCCGTACCTGATGCGCCGGATGGCTGAGAAACCAGCCAACCTGCTGCTCTTCCTTCGCTCCCTCATCGGAGGCTGATGTGGCATTGACGTAAGCTGAATTGTGATCAAATATCACGCTTAGCGGCCGCGAGCTAGAAACGGAGTACTTCATGAGCCTTCCAATGACCCGTCCAGTCACCCCCACGTTGGTGGCTGACCAGGTGTACGAGGTCCTGGAGAACGCCATCCTGACCGGATCCTTGGAATCCGGGTCACCCCTTCGGGTCCGCGACCTGGCAGCCATGGTAGGCACCAGCGTCATGCCCGTCCGGGAGGCCATCCGCCGCCTGGAAGAAGCAAGACTGGCCACCCGCATCCCCCACAAGGGTGCAGTGGTCAGGACGTTCACTGCCACCGAGCTGATCCACATCTACGACGTACGTACCATTCTCGAGGTACAAGCAGCGACCCTGGGAGCCCCCAACGTCAGCCGCAAGAACCTGCGGGAGATGGAAAACTCCTGCGAAAAGATGCAGAAGGCCGTTGCGGACGGCCGCATCATCGACGCCCTGGACCTTGACGAGGACGTTCTCCGGACCCTTTACCGGGCCTCGGGCAATCCCGTCCTCGTTAGCACCATCGAACAACTTTGGCTCCAGTGCCGGCCCTACAAGGTGATCGGCGCAACGGAGGCCCTTGCCAAGAACGACAACACGCTCTGGACCCCGCAACCAGCCTTGGTCCAGGCACTCATCGCCGGCAACACCGCCGCAACCACCACTATCACCGCGGACTCCCTCGCCAGCGCCCTGCGCCGGCTGGAGCTCCGACTCGAAACCCAATAACCAGCCCGGGGCCTACTGCCCGGGAACGTCCAAAAGGAGAAACCCAGATAATGTCCACCCAATCTGTCAGCGTTGCTGGAAACTTCAAGGTCCCTACGCCCTACAACGAGCCGTCGCGGGAATTCCGTCCCGGCTCACCGGAGGCGGCCTCGGTCAAGAAGATGATCGCCGAGGTCTCATCCAGCGTCCGCGACCTTCCCCATGTCATCAACGGAGTACGCTCCATGACCGGGGAGCTGCGCAACGTCACAGCCCCCCACCGCCACGCCCAGGTATTGGGCCGCATCCCCACGGCAGATGAGGCAGTAGTCCAGTCTGCGATCGACGCAGCCCTGGCAGCCCAACACGACTGGTCCCGGACTCCCTGGTGGGAACGCGCCGCGATCTTCCTGCGCGCCGGAAACCTGGCCGCCGGCAAGTACCGGGACGAACTGGTAGCCACCACCATGCTTGGGCAGTCCAAGACGTTCCACCAGGCAGAGATCGACGCCGCCAGCGAAGTAGCGGACTTCTTCCGCTACAACGCCCACCTCGCCCAGCAGATCTTCGCTGATCAGCCCGAGTCCCTGCAGGGCGAAGGCAACTCGCTGGACCAGCGCGGCCTGGAAGGCTTCGTCCTGGCCATCACCCCGTTCAACTTCACCGCCATTGCCAGCAACCTTCCCACCACTGCCGCACTCATGGGAAACACCGTTGTCTGGAAGCCCTCCGAGAAGTCGGCCCTCAGCAATGACGTCCTTATGCGGATGTTCGAGGAAGCCGGCCTTCCGCCAGGTGTGATCAACCTCGTCCACGGCTCGGGCCGTGCGATCTCCGACCAGGCGATGAGCCACCCGGACTTCGCCGGCCTGACCTTCACGGGTTCCACGGACGTGTTCCGCAGCCTCTGGAAAAAAGCCGGAGACAACATCGACCAGTACCGCTCCTTCCCCCGTCTGGTAGGCGAAACGGGTGGCAAGAACGCTGTGGTGGCACACCCCAGCGCCGATCCGGACGCCCTGCGCGCTGCCCTGATCCGGAGTGGCTTCGAGTACTCGGGCCAGAAGTGCTCCGCGGCATCGCGCACCTACATCCCGCGCAGCATCTGGACCCAGATCAAGGACGAACTCGTCGAGACCGTCAAGTCGCTGCGGGTGGGCGACGTGGCCGAGCACGAGACGTTCCTCGGAGCAGTCATCGACGAAACATCGCTCCGCAAGCTGGAAGGTGCCCTCGAGAAAGCCAAGGCCCTTCCGAGCCACACCCTCCTGGCCGGCGGCAGCGTCCACGCCGAAGAGGGGTGGTTCGTCGAACCCACGATCTTCGAGACCACCGATCCGCACGCCTTCACCATGAGCGAAGAGTTCTTCGGCCCCATCCTGACGGTCTACGTCTACGAGGACAACGAGTGGGAGTCCGTCCTGGACCTGGTGGACCAGACCAGCAACTATGCCCTGACCCTGTCCATCTTTGCCAATGACCGTCGCGCCGTCTCGCTTGCCCTGGACAAGCTCCGCAACGCCTCGGGCATGACGTACATCAATGACAAGCCCACCGGCGCCCTCATGGGACAGGTCGCCTTTGGCGGCGGCCGCGGCTCCGGCACCAATGACAAGGCCGGTTCCCGCCTGGCCCTGCAGCGGTGGCTCAGCGGCCGGTTCATCCACGAGAACTTCTCGCCGTCCAGCGAATGGCGGCAGCCATACCTCGCCCAGTAACAAAACCGCGGCCCCACTGACGGGGCTTCCCCTGACCGGCCGGGTGCGCTTTGGCGCACTCAGCCTCCAACCGCCGTCGAGCCTCTCTCGCAACGCTCCGAACGGCTTCCAGCAGCCGCCGCCCGATCATGCTCAGGCGGCGGCTGCTGCACTCTCTCCGGCCTTCCACACAGCCACGGAAGTTCTCCCATGAAGAAACGTATTCTCACGCATAAACCAACGGCCCCTAACCATGCCTCAACCGCGTCACCCAAACGGCGTGACGAACGCGGGACAGGGATGTCCATCCTGCTGCTGTTCGCCCGCCACCGGAGCCTTAGCAGCTCGCAGATTTCAGGCCTTCTGCGGCTTCCAGTGTCCACTGTTTACCGGCATCTCCAGACCTTGTTGCAGGCCGGCTTCGTCGTGGAAAGCCAGGTTATCGGCCGTTATTCAGCGGGGCCGGAGGTGGTGCGGCTAGCCGACAACTACCGCAATGAAGCCTTGGCACAAGGGGTGGTGAGGCAGCGGCTTGAACAGCTTTCACGGGAAACCGGAGAGTTGGCTGCCTTCCTGGTTCAGAGCAGCAGCGAGGCCCTCTGCGTCGAATCGGTGGAGAGCGAGCACATCCTCAGTTGCAGTTATGCCGCCGGACGCTCGCGTCCGCTTTTGCACGGGGCCAGCGCGCGGGCGATGTTGTCCGCCGTGCCGGAGGATGAAGTCGATGCAATTCTTGCGGGGCATTTCCTTGGCCGAGAAGAAGAAGCCACCATCCGTGCCGACCTCGCTGAGATCAGGGAGGTCGGCTATGCAACGAGCTCGGGCGCCCTCGCTCCGGGCATCTGGGGCGTAAGCGCCCCCGTCTTTGTCGAGGCCGGCGGCCTCGCAGGCGTCGTCACCACCATGGTCCCCCTTGAACGGGCTGAGTCAGAGGACGCCCGTGCCCGGTTCATCGACTGCACCTGCCAGGCAGCCGCGGACCTTGGCCATGTGACTGCACCCGTCTGACGCGGGTTGCGGCATTCCTAAGCCTTGATCCACCGATGTTGATCGGGATGCCTGCGGCGGTTTAAACCGAGAATGCCTGTCTTTTCACGGAGAATGAAGCTTGTCTAGAACTCATTTTCACCGAAAAGAGAGGCACCTCGTAGATGCAAGTTTCCCACAGGGACGCCGTGTTGTCAGTTTCGTTCGACGAGCCGAACCTCGTGTCTTCGGCCGGGCTGGTCCCGATGATGGTGTTGGCCCGGGACGCCGGGCTGCACGAGCTGGTCCCGATGAATGGCTGTCGGTTCCGACGGACAAGGGCGCGAACGCCGGGATTGAAGGTTGCTTCCCTGGTGGCCGGGATGGTCTCCGGCGCGGACAGTATTGATGAGATGGCCCTGCTGCGCCACGGCGGAATGAAGCGGCTCTTCACCGCTTGTTACGCGCCTTCCACTCTGGGTTCGTTCCTGCGTGCCTTCACGTTCGGGCACGTGCGCCAATTGGACGCTGTCGCCTCCGCGTTCCTGGCCAATCTGGGGACCCGGGCCGCGCTGCTCGGGAGCCCCGGTGCGGAGGATTTCGTGTTCGTCGATGTCGATGACACGATCATCGAGGTCCACGGCTACGCCAAGCAGGGTTCCGGCTACGGGTATGAACCGTCCCGGGAATCATGCCGCCTGTTTGTTGGCGGCGTCGTCGGGTAACGGGCCGGTTTCTCGAGCATAGTATGCCTGCTCGAATTCCTCGGGCGTCTGGTGCCCGAGGGAGGAATGGAGGCGCTGGTTGTTGTACCAGCGGACCCACTCGAAAACGATCTCCATCACGTCGGTTTCGGTCTTCAACGCCCCCGTGCGGAACGGTGAATCCTTCGCGACAGCCTCGTTCTTGAACAGCCCCATCACGGTCTCCGCGGCAGCGTTGTCATATGCGTCACCGACGCTGCCGATGGAGGGCTGGAGTCCTTCCAGGGCCAGTGTGTCGGTGTAGCGGATGGAGGTGTACTGAGAGCCGGCATCGGAGTGGTGGATCAGTCCCGCTGGCACGGGCCGGCCGGTGTGTTGGCGCCGCCACAGGGCCATTCTCAGGCAGTGTTCGACGAATGCGGTGTCCTTGACGGTCGAGGTTTCCCAGCCGACGATCGCCCGGGAGTACAGGTCGATGACCAGGGCGACATAGACGAATCCGGAGTAGACCGGGACGTAGGTGAAGTCGGTCACCCAGATCTGGTTCGGGGCCGGGGAGGTGAAGTCCCGGTTCAGCAGGTCGCCGGCGCGGCGGCCGTCCTTGCCCGGGATCGTGGTGCGGGTCTTGCGGCCTCGGACGAGGCCGCTCATCCCTTCTTCGCGCATGAGCCGGTCCACGGTGTGTTTGGAAGCTTCGGGGAAGCCGTTGCGGCGCAGCCACTGCGTCATTTTCCGTCGCCCGTAGATGATCTCGGGCCGGGGTCGTCCCTTCGCGTCGGGGACTTTCAAGCTGCGCAGCGCATCGGTGATGCGGGCGTCTTCGATGGTGCGCAGGGCTGGCAGGCGTTTCTTCCACGCCCGGTAGGTTCGTGCGGCGACCTGCACGCCCTGCTCCCGCAGGACGGCGCAGATCGACTCGAGCGCATGACCAACAGCGCGCATTTCGTCGATGAATCGACAGATCAGCGGCGGCGAGGGTCGAGCTCCCTCGCGAAGAAAATCGAGGCCTGTTTGAGGATCTCGTTGGACTCTTTCAAGTCCCGCACTTCAGCCCGGAGCCGCTTGATTTCCTCCAGCTCCTCACTGCTTGGTCCGGCCTTCTCTCCCGCATCGACTTGGGCTTGGACAACCCAGCGGCGCAGCGATTCAGGGCCGACCCCGAGCTTTGGCGCCAGCGCCTTGCAGGCAGCATAGACAGACGGGTATTCGGGCAATCGATCCAAGGTCATGCGCACTGCACGATCACGGACTTCGGGCGGGAACTGCTTGGGCATAATCACTATCTTTCTCACAGAAGATAGCGGCATCAAACCCGGGACGGTTCAGTTCCAACGCGATCAACGATCCCCGCCACACGGGTTCCGGAGAGGCTTCCGGGAAGCGGCTTAATTGTGGGCTGATTGTGACGTTCGGACATTCGGTCCTCAGGGTTTCAGCACAGGTCGTCGGCCACGTTCCGCTGACGGCTGGGTTCGGGGCTCCAGCAGAAGGGGCAATCCAGCGAAAACTCTCCACCGGTGCAACCTGTCCAGGTGCGCCGGTCGGCCGCTTCCTGCTTCAAGGCTGGAAGTGCGTCGTAGTGCAGGCGCTGCTGGGTGGTTCTTGGGGCTGTCAGCTTCTTCATGGCTGCGGTTTCCTGGTCTTAGTGGCTTTGGACAAATGTTGTCCTTGGGGCCCGGCCTCTGTCGGTGATATGGCACTGGGTGCGTGCCGCTACTGCTCACTTGACTTCTCTACGGCGTGCTTGGCGCCTTTACTCCAGTTTAGATATGTGATCACAAATCACGCAATAGCTAGGCTGGAGATTTTTGGATCATGTTTAGCTTTGGAACATGTTTAGGAGTGTGTGCATGACGCTTGACACTGGCAATACGAGCAAAACAGGGCCGCTCGCCATTAGGATCGTTCCCATGCCAGGAAAAAAAGCGGATGCTGCCCAACAACAGGAGATCAAGAAGCCCTTGTTGGGGGCCCAGTCCGGATCCTTTCCGGCCTTTTCGATCACACCCACCCTTGTAGCGGATCAAGTCTACGAGGCCCTGCGCACCGCGATTCTCACCGGCGAATTGGCCGGGGGCTTCCCTTTAAGGGTCCGGGACGTTGCTGCGATGGTCGGTACAAGCGTGATGCCGGTCAGGGAGGCCATTCGCCGGCTGGAAGAGACAGGACTGGCCACTCGGGTGGCGGCCCACCGGGGGGCAGTCGTCCGTGAATTCACCGTCGATGAACTGATCCATATCTACGAAGTACGGGCCACATTGGAGGTTGAGGCCGCCCGCCGCGGAGCTGCCAACGTCACTGACGCTGACGTAGCGCGCATGGAGGCTGCCTGCGCCCGAATGCAAAAAGCGGTCACCGAACGCCGCGTGTGGAATGCCTTGGATGATGACGAAGACCTGCTCCGCACCCTGTACTCCGCAGGCGGCAACCCGGTCCTGATGGACCTCATAGAAAATCTCTGGCTTCAGTGCCGGCCCTACAAAGTCATCGGCGCCACGGAAGCAATCGAGCACGACGACGCCAGTCTTTGGACCCCACAGCCCGCCATTTTGGAAGCCGCCCGGGCAAGGGACGTGAAGGCAGCCGCTAAATTGACCAAGCAGTCCTTGACCAGTGCTCGCCAGCGCCTCGAGAAGCGCCTCGTCCCCCAGTAGGCATCATTCGCCCGGAGCGGTCTCGTCAGGATCGGTCTTTTGTAGGACACTCAAGGTGATGCCACCATCAGTAAACGTAGAGGACCTTCCCCTCAACAGCTTCCATAAGCGGCTGGCTGTCTATTCTGCGGGCGGTCCCTTCCTTGATGGCTACGTCTTGAGCATCATCGGCGTTGCGCTGGTCCAAGCGACTCCACAACTGGAGCTGACCGTCTACTGGGAAGGCCTGATCGGCGCCTCCGCGCTCGTAGGAATCTTCATTGGCGGATTCCTCGGCGGATGGCTGACCGATAAGTTCGGACGGCAAACCCTTTACACTCTTGACCTCGCCGCAATCGTCTTGTGTTCAGCGCTGCAATTTTGGGTTCAGGACGCCGTTGGATTATTTGTGCTCAGGCTCCTGATAGGCATCGCGGTGGGCGCCGATTACCCGATAGCCACGTCGCTGCTCGTTGAGTTTACTCCTCGAAGATATCGGGGACCCCTAGTGGGCGGCCTGATCGTCATGTGGTTTGTGGGTGCCGCAGTCGCCTACATCGTGGGTGAACTCCTGCTCCAAACAGGACCTGACGGATGGCGGTGGATGCTGGCCAGCGCCACGCTCCCGGCTTTGGTCTTCCTCATCCTCCGGCACGGCACTCCCGAATCACCTCGATGGCTCGCCAACAAAGGGCGAGTGGAAGAAGCGAGAGCCGTAGTTGCCCGGGTCTTCGGCGAAGGCGTGAAGCTGGCGAGCTTCGAGTCGCCCGCGGGCGATCGCGTGAGTGCCGGCGTCCTGTTCCGGTCCGGGTACGGCGGCCGTATCTTCTTCATATCCGTCTTCTGGACCTGCTCCATCATTCCGCTGTTCGCGATTTATGCCTTCGCGCCCAGGATCCTCGACGCGCTCGGCCTAGGAGGGACCATGGCCAACTTTGGATCCGCTGCCATCACCGTCCTCTTCCTGTTGGGAGCGCTGGTGTTCGTCCTGTTAATCAACCGCTTGGGACGCAGAAAAGTGATCCTCCACAGCTTCCTGTGGTCGGGCCTTGCACTGCTGGGATTGGGTCTCATCCCCCAGGCTTCCCCCACCGTCACAATGCTTCTTTTTGCCGGATATGCGGTTTTTATTGGAGGAACACAAATCCTGCAGTGGGTGTATCCCAACGAACTCTTTCCAACCGAGGTGCGGGGAACCGCCGTTGGGCTCGCATCCTCGTTGAGCCGGATTGGCGCGGCAGCAGGCACCTACCTTGTTCCGCTCTCGCTGACCGAGCTGGGGATCGGAGCGACGGTGCTGATCGCCGCGGGCATCACACTGGTCGGCTTCCTCGTCAGCCTTAGGATGGCCCCCGAAACCCGAGGACTCGGACTGGAGGAGGCGGCGTCGCTTTAGCTGCTGGCGAAGCTCGCCGAGCCGTGCCCCTAGAGCCCTATCTACCTCTGGCAAGCACCGTCGCCGAAAACCAAAAAACTTGGATCCGCAACAGTCAGCACTCGACAGTTGTCTACTTGGTGGCTCTTCAGGAACGATATGGCTTCTGACTGGGAAGATCCGCCTGTCCCCCGCAGGCGGACCTTCTCAGTGCCTTGACCGATCGACCGAGGACGGGTTCCTATTGCCGCTCACCCGCCTACAAGGCGCCCGTCCTCGCATCTGCACTGCCCTTAAGTATCGGAGAGTCGCTGCGCCAGTTCTCCGGCTGGACCCTCTCCTGTTGAGCGCGACATCTAAGAAACCAATCGGTTGCAGGAGGCGTATACCGATCGGTTTTGCACTGCAAATGCCAGCCCGCCGTCGCGGACCGATCGGTTTCACTTTCAGCGAATTTCGCGTTAACCTCGGAGTATGTCCACAGCAACGAATCCGAGTTCCCGAGAGCGACTACTGGAGGCGGCGGCAACGCTTACCTATCGGGACGGTGTCGGGATCGGCATCCAGGCGCTATGCAAAGCGGCCGGGGTGTCCAAGCGTTCCATGTACGAGTTGTTCGTCAGCAAGGACGACCTACTGGCCGCGAGCCTGGAGCAACGCTCCTCCGCCTTCGTCGCGGGGCTCCTGCCTACGGCGGGCGATGGCCGTTCGCCTCGGGAGCGTATCCTGCACGTCTTCCAACAAGTGGAATTGCAAGCCGGCGCGCCCGAGTTCCAGGGCTGTCGGTACCTGGCAGTGCAGATCGAACTCAAGGATCATAGCCACCCCGCAAGCCAGGTAGCCCAACGGATCAAGGGAAACTTGGCGGCTTTTTTCCGCACCGAGGCTGCACAAGGTGGCGCGGATGATCCTGACCTGCTGGCCCGACAGCTAAGTCTGGTCTTCGACGGCGCGAGCGCACGGGCGGGCATCGGAGCTGACAACCTGAGAGGGCTCATCACGCCCACCGTCAACACACTGCTCGACGCAGCAGAAATGCGTTAGTAGTCGCGTTCCTAACCAAGGACCGATGACTTAGTGCCCTCGCGCAGAATCGATGGTGCGTGCAGCGCTTCGCATCGATTCATAACCCGGCGGTACACCCACGACTGGAGGCGCCAGGGCGTCCGAGTGCTGAGCCAGCTGCCGTCCGAGACGAAGACGCCATGGTTGCATCGGCACTCGAAGGCTTGCCAGCTGGATCGCCCTGGATCCTGACAGGGCCATCCAGTTTGCAATAACAGGACCGATCGGTTTACGGTAATAAAACCGACCGGTTTTACGAAGCTCGAAGCCACCTATCACAGCACCTTAGGGCGGATTCGAGCTCGGTCAAATCCCGTTCTACGCTGCCAGTCACGGGAACGCAGCCGAAGAAGTACCCCTCAATCCAGATTTGCAGGAAATCCTTGTGCACAGTTCACTCACCCACCGCTTCGTCGACGTAAATGGCGTCCGGCTGCACATTGCCGAGCAGGGCGAAGGCCCGCTGGTGCTGCTACTCCACGGCTGGCCAGAGAGTTGGTACTCCTGGCGCCACC
This sequence comes from Arthrobacter sp. UYCu712, assembly GCF_040547005.1. NCBI lineage: Bacteria > Bacillati > Actinomycetota > Actinomycetes > Micrococcales > Micrococcaceae > Arthrobacter > Arthrobacter sp. UYCu712. The sequence goes on along the minus strand of NZ_JBEPOZ010000029.1, from coordinate 5,831 downwards.
AGTTCGGGGCGCTTGCGGGGGCCGGGTACCGGGTCGTAGCCCCCGACCAGCGCGGCTACGCCCGCAGCGAGCAGCCGGCAGATGTCACGTCGTACACGCTGCTCCACCTCGTCGGCGACGTGATCGCCCTGATCGAGGAGCTGGGCGAGGAGCAGGCGATCCTTGTGGGCCACGACTGGGGTGCACCGTTGCGTGGACCGCGGCAATGTTGCGCCCGGACAAGGTCCGCGCGGTGGCCGGACTCAGTGTCCCGCCGATTCTGCCCGGCGGGATGGTCCCGCCCTCGATCACGCGCACCCAGTACGGCGAGGGCTTCTACCAGGTCTACTTCCAGCGGCCGGGAGTCGTTGACGCGGAGCTCGCCAAGGACATCCCGGACTCCTTCCGCCGCATCCTGGTCGGCGCCTCAGGTGACAACCCCCTCAGCACGGAGCCCCGCCCGCTGGTCATACCGGAGGGCCTGGGACTCCTGGACACCATGCCGGAATCTCCCCCTCTCCCGGCCTGGCTGACGGAAGAGGATATCCAAATGTACGCCGAGGACTTCGCCCTGCACGGGGAGCAGGCCTTCACCGGAGCCTTCAACTGGTACCGGAACATCGAACGCAACAACGAACTGCTCGCGCCTTTCCGGGGCCGCGGGATCGACGTCCCCGCGCTGTATCTGGTGGGAGACCGCGACATGGTCACCTCCCTAAGCGGCCCAGGCGGGCTGGCCTCGCTGACCGCGCTGGTGCCTGGACTGCACGACGCGGTGGTGCTGCCGGGCTGTGGGCACTGGACTCAGCAGGAGCGTCCCGGCGAGGTAAATGCCGCGCTCCTCGAGTTCCTCGCCGGCATCGACGGCCACGCGAACCCATGGCACGACGCCGAACCACTGTGCCGGCATCATTCGGCCAAGCACATCCTGGACTCCCTGAACATCTGACCGCCCAGCTAGACAAACCTCAATCAGACAAAAGGACACAAATGACAGAGCGTAATCCCATCCTGATCACCGGCGCGGCCGGCGAAATCGGTGGTGTGAGCAGGACGATGGTCGACATGCTGATTGAACAAGGGCACCCGGTGCGCGCGTTCGTGCGACAGGACGACGTGCGCGCGGACTCGCTCCGCCGGGCCGGGGCCGAGGTCTTCGTCGGTGACCTGCTGAACATCGCCGACGTGACCGCTGCACTGAAGGGCTGCCGGCGCATCTACTTCAGCATGAGCCTGTCGCCGTACTACACTGACGCCGTCAGCCTGATGGCAGCGGCGGCGCGGGCACAGGGCGACATCGAAGTCTTCGTCAACATCTCCGAGTACGAGCAGTGGTTCATGCCGTTCGAGAAGATGACCGCACCAGTCGAAGAACGGCGTGAGTGGCTGGGCGGACTCGTCACCGACTGGTCACCGCAGCATCGGGCCCACTGGGTGGCCGAGCAGGTGCTGGACTGGTCTGGTGTCCCGACCGTCAACGTTCGGGCGGCCATATTCGTCGAGAACCCCATCCTGACGTGGCTGGCGCTGGAGCCGCTGGGCAATGGCGAACTGCGCCTGCCCTTCGGTACCCAGCGGTTCGCGCCCATCGCCGGTTACGACGTCGCGGAACTATGCGCGAAGATCCTCCTCGACCCGGCACCGCATATCTCGAAGTCCTACGAGCTCACCGGTCCGGAACTCAAGGACATGCACGAGTTCGCGGAAGACTACGCAGCCGCGCTGGGACGCCAGGTCACTTACATTCCCGAAGATGTAGAAACCTGGAACGAGCAGTACGTGGACAGTGCCATGGCCGCCCATCCACACATAGCGGAGCACCTGAAGTCACTGACCCGGCTGGTCGCCGGCGGACGCTACGGCGCCGCCGGAGTCAGCGAACATCTCGAAACCCTGCTCGGGCGGCCGCCGAAGACCGTGCGGTGGGCAATAGAGAACCATCCCCGCATCCGGAAAATGGCATCTGTGAGCCACTGAGCAGTCCAAAGCACAACCAGACCCCCGTATTGGAGTCCCCGGCTCGGGGACTCCAATACGGCTGGAAACAGAGGAGCGCCGCCCAGAAAATGCATGATCAAAGTAGGAATTGCGACCACGGTTATCTGAAGGAGGGTGTCGTGTCGGCTGAGAAATTGGCTCTGCATCTGGAGGAAGTTAGTTTTGAAGATCCGCGTGCTGCACGACTGCGGGAGCTGCTGATCAAAGAACTCCTCGCCCGGTACGCCACGGCGGAAGAGCCCACCCTTCCGGCCGCCGTCAGGTCTGCACTAAGCGTCCCGGCCGAAGACTTTGTCGCGAATGTCCTCGTTGTTACCTCCTTCGGGCACGCGATAGGGCACGGGGCACTTCGCCTGCTGGACGGGGAATGGGAAGTCAAGCGTGTCATCGTTGAACCCGCAGCGCGTGGCCTCGGAGCGGCGAGTCAACTCATGGCCGGACTGGAGCAAATCGCAGCTGCGGCTGGCGCCAGACGGGTCATTCTTCAAACCGGCGGCAAACAACCAGAAGCAGAAGCCCTCTACCGAAAGATCGGCTACAGGCAAATTCCGGTGTATCCGCCCTACAACACGGCGATACCGTTGTCAGTCTGCTTCGAGAAGCAACTTGAGGGTTGAGTCCCAGAACCCGCAAGACCCGCAGAGAACCTAAGGAGGGTACCCCTATGTCAACCAACACGTCAGCGGAACGCTCGGAAACCTTCACCTGGACGGATCCAGCGATCGCGCTCGAACAACTGCCACGACTGTCTTGTCTGGACTACTTTTCCGGCCTCCGCGACGGCAGCCTTTCGCCGCCGCCGATCGCTTCCCTCATGAATTTCGATCTCGTCGATGCGGAGTACGGACACGTCGAGTTCGAGTGCTGGCCTGGAGAAGCGCACTACAACCCCCTCGGAAACGTGCACGGCGGGCTGGCCTGCACGCTCCTCGACACGGTGCTCGGCTGCGCAGCACACAGTACGCTGGAAGCAGGGATCGGATACACCTCCATCGACCTGGCGGTCAAGTACCTGCGACCCATCACGCTCCAGAAGGGTGCTCTTCGCGCAGAGGGGTCAGTCGTGAAATCCGGCTCGCGCATGATATTCACCGAAGGCCACCTCAGCACCGCCAGTGGAGAGCTCCTCGCCACGGCGACGAGCACGCTGCTCATCTTCACCCACCAACCGGGCGCCCTGACATGATGACTGATACCGGTACCGATGTTGCGCTGACGCCTACGTCTCAGGGTCGCGCCTTGTCCCCGGCCACCCTTTCGGGAATGCCGGCTTTGAGCCGCTTCGGCATTCCCTTGGGGCTTGCTGGTCTCGGCGGCGGCTGGTCGGCCGCGAGGAGCTCTCTCGGATCCCCGATGTGGCCGGAGGAAATTCTTTACGTAGCAGCCAGCTCTCTGTGGCTGGTCCTGACCGCCGTCTACGTGTTCCGTGGCCTTCGCAGAAGAGGAGCATTCCGGGCCGACCTGAGACATGAACTGGCGGGGCCATTTGCATCCTTCATCCCACTGGTGGGGATCCTGCTTTCGTCGCACTACAGCCAGTATCTGCCGCCATGGGGCGCCTGGCTGTGCACGGCTTTCATTGCCGCCCTTGCCATCGTCGCTGCCCAGCTCCTCGCTCACTGGATCACCGGCGGGGTATCCATGCAATCCATCCATCCCGGCTACTTGCTGCCCGTCGTGCCCGGATTCTTCGTTGCCAGCATCGGATTCTCAACCGTCCACGCCCACAGTGCGGCCATGGCCGCGTTTGGCATCGGCGCGTTCTTCTGGCTGGTCATAGGAACCGTCGTCACCGTGCGCCTGATGACGGGCGGCGAGCTGCCACCAGGAGCCAAGATCGGACTGTCCGCATATCTGGCTGCGCCTGCAACGGCCAATATCGCCTGGATGGTGTCACATCCAGGACCCGTGGGGGGAGTGCAGCTCGGCCTAACAGGCGTGCTGTTGATCATGGCGCTGATGCAGGTCATGCTCCTCCCCGAGTACAGCAGGCTTCCCTTCACGCAAATGTTTTGGGTATTCACTTTTCCTGTTGCTGCCACCTCGAACTATGCCATCCGCTGGCTAGCGACAACCGATATCCCCGGGCGGGAAATTTATGCCTGGACGGTTCTCGGCCTCGCAACAGCCTTTACCCTGCTCATTGCCGCGCGCACCGCCCTCACCGCCATTTCCCCAAAGTCAGCTGCAGGAAAGCAGGTCCGAAGCCCGCTTTCGAGTGTTGGCCCCTAGAAGTCGATCCCCTACCCAGCGACGGAAATGCCTGGGGTCAAGCCCGTTGAAGACATGACGCTGAAACAGCTATCCAATGCGATTTTCATTGCAGCGACTCTCCTCGATAACGGCCACGTACTCGATGTGTCAGCTGCCCGTCGGGCACGAGGAACCTATGACAATCTCCCGGACCTGTTGGGTGAGCGCTACCCCAAAGATGATCGGGAATAGTCGGATTGAGTGTCCCGTGAGTGAAGGACCAGTCTCACCGTTTCGTTGAAGGCCATCCTGAGAACTGGTGGTTACCGGTGGGAGGATCACGAGGCGCAGCACGTGGCGTTCATCCCTGCTCGATATCCTCATGGCTTGGTGGGCTCGATTGAGGAGCCGCGTCTCGGCGGAGACAGACCTGGAGCCGCTGGTCAGGTTTGGAGATGGAATAATCCTGGCCGTGGGGGCCTGTTCAATGGCCACGTTCACGACCCAAGCGAGGAGCCGCATAGGGGCCGCGGCCTCCGTCACCGACATTCCGACGTGAACGAGTCAGAACAGCTATATCGGAACTGGCCGTCAGCCACGATCCAGGGCCACAAATAGTCAGCAGTTCATGTTGTCTCCGGCCATAGCCGCCATGAACTGGTGAAGACGAAAACCAACAGGAAGGACCAAGGATGAACTCCCAGAGGAAGTCTGTTCAGTCGGGACCCGGCTGGCCGGACTGAACCGGCTCCCCCACACAACCGAATAGGGGCCCGGGAACCCACACACCTCCCGGAGAAGCAGGTCAGAGGCAAGAGTGTGCACATTGTGCACACGGAAAAGTGCCAATTTCAGAGAAAAACGCCTCTGACCTGCTAAAACACTGTGCCCGAGGTGGGACTCGAACTGCATTCCAGCCCTTGAAAACACTGGGAACTCCCGCAAACATCCCCAATACGGCCCAGTCCGGCCGATGTACGACCCGATCCGAAGCCGAAAGTGTGGACAGTGTCCACACTTCCTTTTGCCCATTTTCCGCCACTCCCCCGGCCGACTGCCGCGCCGGTCCGAGCGCGGCAGTTCCATCTTGAGCGTGATTTCGTTCCGCTCCGAACTACTAGGCTCCGGAGCCAAGGCTGGGGCCCGGTCGCCGGCCGCGATCGAGCACCCGCCCGTAAGGCAAGGCACGCGGTGACAGTCGGTGAGCGTCATGGCGACTGGTTCCCCCTCTCCGCACATCTCATGGTCAAACGTGCGGGATCCCGCATGACAGGCGATAGACCGCCCCCGTACCGGCGACGGCGTGCCCGACGCCGCATTGCCCGTTTGCGAAGCCATCCTGATGGACCAGGTGATCCGTCCTGAGCCGTTCTCGATCCCAATCAGCTGGGCGGGTCGTCGGCGCATCTAGAGGAGCTAGCGCGTCAGTGCGAGAACGACGAAACGTAAGTTATCGGCGCTTTTGAATGGGCGGGGGAGCGGCCGCGAAAGGGAGGCGTCAGGCCCTATTCTGGTTCGGCCCATTCGGGGGCGGCCACGATGAGCCCCTCATTGGGCAGCGCCTGCTGGGGTTGCCCGCAAATCGTGGACAGTTGATCAGGCGGCTTGTGCCGGCTGAGGTTTTGTTATGGCGAGGAATCGTTCGTGTTCCACGGGTGTGG
>NZ_JBEPOZ010000028.1:0-55211 GCF_040547005.1 Arthrobacter sp. UYCu712 | reverse complement strand
ACTATTGAGTTCTCAAACAACAGACACACCCGGCACCACCACAACAACTCAGCCGTGGATCGCTCCGGAGCAACTTTTCAAACTTACCCGGTTCCGAGGAGCTTTGCAAATCAGCGTTTCCGCGATTTCCATTTCCACGAGGTGGGTCCCCGCCGTTATTCAGCACGCAAATTTGCGAACCATTTTAAGGCTGTTTATCAGGGGGTCGGTCGCTATCTTTCCGCATCAGCGGCGGCGACTCGAATTACTTTACACGGCACCGGGACAGGGCACAAATCAACCTCAAAGAGTTCCCGGGGTGGCGGAATCCCCGAATCTGCGCGGAATTCGGCCCGCTCAGACGGCCCTTGGGCCCAGTTCGGGCGCACCCGGGGTTTGTGGACCGCGTCACATGAAGCACCACAGTCAACCGGGCGTGAGTCGATCTGCCCTCCAGTTGACCGGGGCGGTAGGGAGAGATTGCGGGGTTGGCTTCCTCGTCCAGAGACCTTACGAGCCGCAGGAGGTGTCCGCCGGGCTGTCAGCCGTGGAAGGAATCCCGGGCAGCGCCGCACGAACGGCGCTCCTTAGCTCCGATAACGGCGGAAGGCCTGCGAGTCTCTGCCCACTGCTGTAGATCCGGCAGGAGATTGCCGCTTCGCCTGATGCGGGGAAGAGATCACGGCCGTCTGCGGCAAAGGTCGGCGACCCATGGTAGGCCAGAGCCTTGGCTTGGTCGTCCGTTGTTATTTCGGTCAGGCGGATTGCTGCGGAGCCGGGAGCTTCCAGTGCAAGTGCCTGCACAAAGAGGGCCTGGGCATCCTCCACATTGGGACAGCCCGGAATTACGCGCAGTTCAAAATCCATGGTGCTCTCCTCTCCCCCAAGCGTACTGCGGGATCATCGCGCTGAGGCCGCGGCCTGGGATGCCTTTCGTTGGCGCACGGGACCGCGGCTTCAAAGGCCTTACTTACGTTAGTGGGAATCCGCGCCGTTCGCGCATGCGCACCGCAACGATGATGCCAGACGCAGCGGTGAGGGCGGCGACGGCCGCGGGGATGCCGACGGAACGTGCCCGCCTGGCCGGGTGGGCACGTCGCCGATGGCGGCCAGCGGGGTGGGGGAGACCATGGCGGTGCCGGCGCCGAGCAGAATGGCGGCCGCGAGCCATGTTTCGAAACCGGTTCCTGCAGCGATCATCAACAGGACAACGGCCTGGACCAGCATGCCGCCAGCGATCAGGGGTTTGCGTCCGATCCGGTCAGAGAGCGCACCGGTGACCAACTGCCCGGCGCCCCACACCGCCGGATAAACGGCGGCGAGGATGCCTATGCTTTGGATGCTGAGCCCGGCGCCGGGAAAGAACACGGGGAACAGTCCCCAGGCCAGGCCATCGTTGAGGTTGTTCACCATACCGGTTTGGCTGACTGAAGACAGTGATTTGTCCCGGAAGCTCGTAGGGGTGAAGGTTTTGCGGTTGTTCAGTTCCGGATTGGCTCCGGAGTGAACGACTCTTTGGCTGGCTGCTTCGGTCTCGGCAGGGTGCTGCGTCTCGCGCACGGTCAGGACGGAGAGTCCGAGCCCGACGGCGATGAAGGCGGCACCGAGCAGGAACGGGCCGGGACGCAGCCCCTAGCTTGCCGCGATGTAGCCGGTGGCGAGGGCGGTGCCCGCCACACCGAGGTAGCCGGCAGCCACGTTCAGGCCCATGGCCAGCCCACGGCGCTCGGGACCGACAAGGTCCATTTTCATGACCACGGTGGTGGACCAGGTCAGGCCCTGGCTGATGCCAAGGACGACGTTGGCGGCAACGATCCATCCCCAGGAGGGCCCAAAGATCAACAACAACGGGACGGGGAGGGCGACTGGCCAGCCGGCTATGAGGACGGGTTTACGGCCGTAGCGGTCCGAGAGAGTGCCTGCGACGTAGTTGGTGGCGGCTTTGGCCAGCCCGAACGCCAGGATGTAGGTCAAGACGCCGGTGTATTGGTCGAGGTGGAACACCTGTCCGGCGAACAGCGGCAGGACTGTGCGCTCCTGGCCGAGGGTGCCGCCGACCAGGGCATTAGCGGCAACCAGGAGCAGAAACCGGGCCAGGTTCTGCCGCAGGCCCAGCGCGACGCCTGCCGTGTGCTGCTGGCGCGAGGGGGTGTTGTAGGTCATGAGTCGCTGCGCTCCGGGTCCCGGGAAATACTTCGTCGGCGGCCGGTTTCCCGGTCCGCCGCCGATGATGCGTGGATTCAGCTTCTGGCGCTGCCGTGATTAGTTCGCGGTAGACAACGAGTCCCGGTGTGCGGCCCAGGCGGCGTAGCTGCCGTCTAGTTCAACGACGTCGTACCCGGCGCAGGGCAGGGCGCTGGCCGCGACGGAGTTCCGGACACCGCTTTGGCAGTAGGTCACGATGGTGCCCTCGGCCGGGATCTGGTCCAGATGCCACATGACGCGGCCGCCGCTGAGCTGGTGCGAGCCGGGGATGTACCCGGCGGTGTGCTCGGTGCGGTTGCGGACATCCAGCACCATGGCGGCATCAAAGCCGCTGGATCAGTATCGGGGTGGAGGTGGGCGGGCCGTCGAAGCCGGTGACGTATCCGGCGACGTTGTCGATGCCGTCGCGTTGACTGCCCCGGACTTCAGCGCGCTTTGCCTGCCCGTCCAGACCGTGATCGTCACCGAAAACCTGGTAAATTTTCCTGGCCCTGCCGGAGCGGCCGCACACTCTTGCCCTGTTCGGTGCCGGCGACGGCTTTTCGGCCTTGCGTGACGCTGCCTGTCTTCGGGACTGAGGGTCTTTACTGGGGCGATCTGGACACCCATGGGTTCCGGATCCTGGACCAGCTCCGGGCAGTCCACCCGCACGTGGCCAGCGTCCTGATAGATGAGGCGACGCTGCTGGCGCATCGCGACGCCTGGGGTATCGAGCCGGGCCGCTCGCGGGCGGTGCTGACGAGGCTGACCGCCGCGGAAGCTGCCGTGTCTACCTCCCTGGGGAACGATGCTTTCGGGTCATCGGTCCGCCTTGAGCAGGACCTGGTCCGCTGGGACTGGGCACTCGGGAAACTCCTCCCCTAGCTCCGGTCGCGATTTGTGATCCGGATCACCAATCCGCGGGATCGTGTGTTCCGAATCACAATAGACCAGCGGGATCTCCTCACTGGCCTGTGACCGAGGAGTGAATTGTGAATCGAAAATCTGTAGTGGCCCTTGGGGCTTCAGCTGTCGCGTTGATCGCCGCCACCACCCTGGCAGCGGGGCCAGCCCAGGCCCATGATTCCAAATCAGAAGAGAAAACCGTCACCCTGACCGCCAAGCTGAAGCAACTCAACGGCTCCGGAGCCTCCGGCACGGCGAAAGCTGTCGTACGGGGTGAAACCATCAAGCACATTGAGGTGCACGCCAGGGGTCTGACGCCTGATGCCCCGCACGCCCAGCACATCCATTACGGCGAGCAGGCCATGAACGAGTGCCCCACGCTCAAGCTGGATGCCAATAAAGACGGGCGCCTGAACACCGTCGAGGGTGTTCCCGCCTACGGCCCGGTCGTCGTGTCCCTGAACACCAGCGGCGACACCACCCCTGCCAGTTTCCTGGACGTCACCCGCTTCCCGGTCTCTAATGATGGCCGCTACAATTACAGCCGAAACAACATCAAGTTCACCGATGTGGCAGGTACGGGCTACCCCGGAGAAGGGGGCACCGGAACGGCCAAACAGATCGCAGAGGCCATCCGCGACGGCGAGGGCGTCCTGGTCATTCACGGACTGGATTACGACGAAAACGGCACCTACAACTTCAGTGACCCGGAAGGTGCCAGCGAGCTGAACCCGGACCTCCCCGCAGAGGCCACGGACCCGGCCGCCTGCGGCGTCCTCGAACGCCGCTAACCCACCCCGGGACCCTGATCTGGCACAGTGGCCGGTTGCAGGGCCCGTGAAGTGGGCCCGAACAAAATGGATTCCGGTGGTCCGCCCCTACCATGTCGGGGCGGGCCATCGGCATGTCCGGAGGCGGCAGCCACGAGGTCGAAAAACGGCATTAGTGAGGGTGGCGTCGTCGTGGGGGCCATACGCAACCGGGCCGGATCCGAATAGAGGGTACAAGCTGTTCCGGCCGGCTGCAGCATGCGGCAGGACCGTAACTGGTTCCCTGATTTCCGTCTGCAGTGCCGCTTATCCAGCGATCCAAAAGAGTTCCTCAAGGCTACAACGCACAACACCCGCACCGCCGGGCGGACCATCGTTCAATAGGCAGCACTCGCCGTCGGCGCGGTGTTCCTCCTGGTCGGCGTCCTCGGCTTTGTCCCGGGCATCACCAGCCAGTACGACCAACTTCAGTTCGCGGGGCACGAGTCCGGGGCAATGCTGCTCGGCCTGTTCCAGGTTTCCGTACTGCACAACATCGTCCACCTTTTCTTCGGCGTCGCCGGTGTTGGACTGGCCCGGACCGCGGCAGGCTCGCGGTGCTACCTGCTCTTCGGCGGGGCCATCTGCCTTGTCCTCTGGATTTACGGACTGGTGGTTGATCAGGAATCAGCCGGGAACTTCGTGCCGCTGAACGGCTTCGACACCTGGCTCCACCTGCTGCTGGGCGTCGGCATGATCGCTCTGGCACTGATCCTCACCAAGGGCGGCACCAACACACGGACGCATGCGCAGGGGGATGCGACTGCCCCAGCCGAGCGTCATAGTCCGTCTCCGGCGGATCTAACTCCAGCGGGCTCTTCCTCTAGCGGCCATCTGCCGCCGGGGAAGAGCCCGCCTTTTGTTGTGCTGTTCCCTGTCCATGCTGTTCTCTTGCTGACGGAATCGGCTCCGACTGCTACCGTGACTGGATGCAACGATCAATGGTTCGGCCAAGGAACGGCAAGGTCATCGCGGGCGTCTGTGCGGCCCTCGCGGACCGCTTCGGTGTCCCCCGGACGCTGGTCCGTCTCGGTTTCGTGCTCTTCGGCCTGTTCGGCGTAGGTGAGCTCGTCTACATCGCGCTGTGGATCATCATCCCCAAAGCGAAATAGCAGCAGTCAGCGCGAAGCGACCTCGTCCACGAACGCCACCTGGGCCACGTACTGCTGATACAGCTTCAGGGCGTCGTTGGTGTCGATGTGTCCGAAGCTCAACGTGTCGCGCAGACCTTCCAGTTGGGCGTTGGCGGTCTCGGCCGCGCTGACCCTGTCCGCAATCGAATGTGAATTGGCGAAATTCGTGGCCAGCGCCGCGGCGACGGACAGCAGCACGGCGCCCAGGCACAGCACACGCCACACCACCGAGTCGTCATTCAGCGAGAAGACGCCTTGGAGGGCCTGGGTGAACCCGGTGCCCCCGAAGGCCGGACCGGCCGTCAGCATCGCGGCCAGCGCGCTGCCCACGATGCTGACGTTGGAGAGCCTGTTGCGGCGGGGCCGCTCCCTCCCCAGGTAGGAGCGGACGGCCTGCTGTTTCTGTTCGATGCGGGTGGAAAGCAATTGACGCGTATCCGGTGTCTCATTCATGGCCTGCTACCAGCCTCCCTCGCCGAGTGGTCATTCGACCAGAATCCCACCGCCCCTCCTCGGTGTCCAGATTCGACCACGGCGGCTGGCGGGCCTACCTCAGCCACAAGACAGTGGGGATGCGGTCCGAGTGCATTGCGTAGGGTTCGCTGGGCAGATCGCCGGCCTTCCAAGGCGCGGTTGATTGGACCCTGGGGGTGTGTCCACGGCCGTCGGTAAGCACAGCGCGGACGGTCGCGGTGGCGGCAACAAGCACGATGCCCACGAGCAGGACCAGGAGCAGTTCCATTTTTTGACTCACTTCGGGGTTGAGCGGATTGGATGCACCCAGTTTCATCAGCAGCCGTGTGAGCAATCGGGTGGATCTTCCGGGACACCACCAACGGGCCGGCAGTAAAATTGCACGTATGGCCGAGACCTGGATTCGGCTCCTCGGCCCGCCCCGGATCGAGTCCGCTGACATCACTCCCCCGCAGCCCAGGGGCCGCAAGGCCTGGGCGGTGTTGGCTTACCTTGCCCTGTCCGAGCTGCGCCGGACTATCGGCGGTGCAGCCAATGCGGGCGACCCGTTGCGGCTTGAGCTGCCGGCGACCTGGCACTGCGACGTGCTGGAGCTCGTTGACTCGGCCACCAGCCACGACGCCGACCCGCGGACGTTCGACGGCCAGCTGCTGGAGGGCCTCACCTTTGCGGACAGCCCCGTCTTTGACTCCTGGCTGGCCGACCAGCGGTACCGGCTCGATAACTGAGTCCAGTCGCTGCTCTATGAGGCGTCGCTGGACGCCCTGGCCTCGGGCGTTCCCGCCGACGCCGTCGAGCTGACGTCCCAGGCGCCGCGCCGGGACCCCTTCAACGCGGACTGCACCGCGGTCCTGGTGAAGGCGCTCGTGGCACTGGGCGAGCACCGGCGGGCGCGCGACCAGGTCGCCAAATGCGCTGAGCTTTACCACCGGGAGCTGGGCCTGCCGCTGCCCGAGGAGGTCCGGCTGGCCCTGGCGGATTCGGGTCCGGCGGATCCCAGGATCCCCGCGAACCTGGCCACCGTGCGGTCCTATCTCGACGCCGGCAGCGCCTCACTGTCCGCGGGCGCCGTCGACCGTGGACTCGATCAGCTGCGGCTCGCCGTCGTACTGGCCCAGCGCGCTGGTCAACCAAAGCCCGACCGGCACCTGATCGCCGAGTCGCTCGTGACGCTGGCCGGGGCCCTGATCCACCAGGCGGGCGGCCGCGGCGCCGAGGTGGCCGACTTCCTGCACCGTGCGCTGTCGGCCGAAGCGCCCGACGGCGTCTCCCGCACCGCCGCCGCGGCCCTCCGGGAGCTGGGCTACACCGCGTACTATGAGGACGCCGTGGCTGCCTTCACTGAGTCCGGACGGCTCGCCAAGGCGGTCCGGAACCGCCGGCAGCAGGCCTTCAGCGAGGCGTTGCTGGGCCGCGTGCATCTGCTCCGCGGTGAGCTGGGACCGGCGGCGGCATCCTTGGATCATGCGCAGGACTGGGTGGCGGACGAGCACTGGACCGCGTTCGAACCGTTTGTCGCCGGGGTCCGCCGGGGTCCGCGGGGAAACCTACCTTGCCGCCGGCCGGCTGGAGGACGCCGCAGCTTTGATTGACCGGTCCTGGGTGATGGCCGAGCTCGCCGGGGACCACTGCTACATGGCCCTCGCGGCAGGGGCCGAAGCCCGGCTGTTCCTGGCCCACGGCGATCTCGCTGCGGCCGACCACTGGATCGCCCGGGGCCTCGAACCCAAGCCGTGGTGTCTCTGGGACTCGGCCCGGCTGCTGGACGCCGCGGCGGAAGTCGCCATCGCCACGGGATCCCCGCGCGCACCGGAGTTCGTAAATCGGCTGGCCGCGCTGGCCAGCCGCAGCGGCATGCGCGAGTTCGTGGTCCGGGCGCAGTCGCACCGGGCGGTGCTCGGCGACGAGGCCGCCGCGCAGGCTGTGCCCTGGCTGGCGAAGGAGATCGACAACCCTGCGCTGACCGCGTTCCTGGCCCGGCGCCACGGCGGTTGAGCGCTTTACCGGGACGCATACAGGAAGCCCTGTCCCGGCGTCGTACGCGGGACTACCATGCAGTTGTGCCGATGGGATTGCCACCGTGCTGACCGTTGCGTGGAAGGACATCTGTCATGGAATGCATCACGTGGTTCGCGCCGATCCTGCCCGGGAAACTGGACGAGTGGAAGGCGTTGGACGAGGAGATGAAGGGCCCGCGTCGGGAGGAGCATGCACGGTCGAGGGAGCGTATGGGCGTAACCCGGGAGGTAGCCAGCCTGATGCAGACGCCGGGGGGCGATTTCGTCTGCCTGTTCCATGAGGCCGACGATCTCGCGAAGGCGTTCCGGACGCTCGCGACGTCGGAGGATCCCTTCGACGTCTGGTTCCGGGAGCGTCTGGTGAGCCTGCACGGGCTGACGGCCGAGATGCTGCAGGGCCCTCCCCCGGCCAAGGTGTACTTCGACTACCGCGCCGACGGCTGACCAGGTGACTGAAGCAGCACATGCGGGTTAACAAAAGCAGGGCCCGTCAAAGACGGACCCTGCTCGAAACCTGTAAGGTTCCGGACTCAGAAGAGTTAGCTGGAAGCTAAGTCTTAGAGAGCCTGGATGTTTACGGCCTGGGGACCCTTGGGGCCCTGCTCGGTTTCGAAGGAGACCTTCTGGTTCTCTTCGAGGGAGCGGAAGCCGGAAGAGGCGATCGCGGAGTAGTGTGCGAAGACGTCCTGTGAGGAGTCATCGGGGGAAATGAAGCCGAAGCCCTTTTCAGCGTTAAACCATTTGACGGTACCAGTAGCCATTATTTTTTGTCCTTCGTGAAGGTGGAGGAAATGTCCCGACTTTCGGGTCCTCCGGTGTGGGGTGCTCAAAACCGCTGCTTCAGAAGAACAAGGTCTTGCAACCTTGCGTACTGCCTGAACTACGAACTGCATAAACACAACAACAGGATCAACAGTACAGGAGATTTTCGGGACGGTTTACCACCGGGGCCCGGGTGCCAGGCCCGTTCTTGAGCGCGCGAAAACCGGCACCATAGCGCTCGGCTGAAAAAAGACTGCTCGATCTGGCGCATTGGGATCCTACAGTCGCGCGGACGGATCTTTCTCCCGGCCATGGAAAGCGGCAGACTTGACGGGAGAGCCGTCCACCACCAGAAGGAGAACCCGTGACTACCGCCATGCCAGTCATCGTCTTTGATGTGAATGAAACCCTCTCTGATATGTCCCCCATGGGGGAACGCTTCAGCGAGGTCGGGGCGCCAGCTGGATTGGCCAAACTCTGGTTTGCAGCCCTTCTGCGGGATGGCTTCGCACTCGCGGCCAGCGGGGACAATGGTTCGTTCGCCGGGATCGGGGCCGACGTTCTTCGGAGTCTTCTGGCCGGGGTGGAGCTTAACCGCCCCCTTGACGCGGCGGTCGACCATGTCATGAACGGCATGACCGGCCTGGGCGTGCATCCGGATGTCCCCGAGGGGATCCGGGCCCTCTCCGCTGCCGGGTTCCGGCTGATCACCCTCAGCAATGGCTCGGCCGGGATCGCCGGGAAGCTGTTCAGCGAGGCTGGGATCCGGGACGATTTTGAGTTGCTGCTCTCGGTCGAAGACGCGCCCGCATGGAAGCCTGCCCCGGCATCCTACGAATATGCCGCCGCCGCTTGCGGGACCGATACCGCCGGAATGCTGCTGGTAGCCGCCCACCCGTGGGACATCCACGGCGCGGCCCGCGCGGGGCTGCGCACGGCGTGGCTGAACAGGACCGGGGGAAGTTACCCGGAGCACTTCGAAGCTCCTGAATTCACCGTGACCGCCTTGACCGGGCTTCCGGCGGCCCTGGCTGCTGAAGCCTGACGGGGGCAGACCATGGACGCGGCGGCGGCTCCCCTTATCCGTCGTGCGTCGTCTTCCCCGCCCGGATCTGGAGGTGTCCGCCCCGGGCCGACGCTAGGACGACGTCGACGCACCGATCCTCCACGGCCTGCCAGGGGGCCGCGGTGATGTCGGATCCTCCCAGCGCGCAGGCCAGCCGCGCCAGCGGCGTCAGCCACCGCGCCCATCCCACCGGGTCCTGCATATCCACGACACCGACCCGAGCATGTGCGGCCAGCAACCCGGTCATGTTCGTCCAGGCCTGCTGCCAGTCCCGCATCAGGGACAACGAATACGTTGCCAAGGCAGCATCCGAAACCGCGGCTCCCCCGCTCTCCTGGATGCGGGCGGCGATTGACCGGGGGTCCAGAAGCACCATGTCCGCCTGGAGCAGGATCACGTTCTCCCAGCCGCGCGCCCGGGCGCGGCGCCGCGCCTGGCGGAGCATTTCCGCGCTGCGGTCAATGCCGACGATGGTCCCGGAGGCACCGATGCACTCCTGCAGCAGCGGAAAATTCAGCCCGGTTCCGCAGCCGATGTCCAGCACCTGCTGGCCCCTGGTGGGGGCCAGCGCTTCGATGCCGAGCACCCGTCCGGCATGATAGACAGGGTATTCGCCCGAGAGCAGATCATAAAACGGGGCAAACACCGTGTATTTATCGCGGATAACGGTCTCCTTCTGGTTCGTTCTGCGCAGCGACGCGGTCATTGAGGACAACACCGGCGGTCGCAGTGTCCGGCAGTCAACGTCATCCACGAGGAGTCCATCATGGCAGTCGAGAACCGGATCATTGACTTGCTGGTGGTCGGCGGCGGGACCGCCGGAATCGTGGGCGCCAAAACGGCGGCCGGGTTCGGCGCGCGAACGCTCCTCGTCGAACAGGCCCGCACCGGCGGTGACTGCTTGTGGACCGGTTGCGTCCCGTCCAAGACCCTCCTGTCGGCGGCCGAACACTCCGCAACAGCACGCACACTCACCGGGCAGCCACTCGAATTCGCCGCGGTCCGCAAGCGCATCTTTGCCGCGATCACCACCATCGAACCCGTCGACTCCCCTGCGGCACTCGAAGACGCCGGAGTTGAAGTCATCAAGGGCACCCTGACGTTCCGCTCCCCCGGGGTGGCCGAGGTTGAGGGCAGGACCATCCGCTTCCGGCAGGCACTGATCGCCACCGGAGCAGCACCGGTGAGCAGCGGCATCCCGGGCCTGGACCCAGGGGTCACTGTGAAGTCGGACACGATCTGGGAACTGGACGCCCTTCCGGCGCGGCTGGCGGTTGTCGGCGGCGGTCCGATCGCCTGCGAACTCGGACAGGCCTTCGCCCGACTCGGATCCGAGGTCACCATGATTGTCCGCTCCCGGATCCTCCCCAAGGAAGATCCCGACGCCGCCGACCTCGTCCGGGAGAGCCTGGCGTCCGATGGTGTCCGCATCCTGGAGAACACAACCGTCGAGAACGCGGTCACCACGGACGCCGGATCCCGGCTCCTGCTTCGGGACGGCGCTGCCGTTGACACTGACACGGTTCTGCTGGCCACCGGACGCACTCCCCGCACCGTGGGCCTCGGCCTGGAACGGATCGGGGTGAGCCTGGACAATGCCGGCCAGGTGATCACGGATTCGCGGATGATGACCTCCAACCCGCTCATCTGGGCCGCGGGAGACGTCACCGCAAACCCCCAGTTCACCCATGTGGCCGGCGTCCATGCGTCCGTGGCGGCCTCGAACGCGGTGCTCGGGCTCAAACGCCAAGTCAGCGGCACCGTGCCCCGGGTGACATTCACCTCACCGGAAGTGGCCGCCGTCGGGCTCACCACCGCCGAGGCCCGCCTGCAACACCGCGCCCGGACTGTCCGGCACAGCCACGTCGACCGGGCCGTGACGGAGGACACGACTGGCGGGTTCACCCGGCTGATCTTGGACCGGCGCGGAAATATCCTGGGCGGCACCATCGTCGGCCCGCGGGCAGGGGAATCCCTGGCTGAACTGACCCTGGCAGTCCAGAAAGGGATGACCACCTCTGACATTGCCGGGACAACCCACCCGTACCCGACCTATTCGGACGGGGTCTGGAACGCCGCCGTCGCCGATGTAAGGGAGCGCCTTGCCTCTCCCGTTGTTCGCCAGGCCATGGCGGGGCTGGTCTGGTTCCGGCGCCGCTGGGTGGGCAGGCCCCGGTCTCGGCACCTTCGGTCAGCCTGCCCAGGAACGACAACGACCGGCCGTCCCTGAGTTGATGCCCGGCTACACCTTCGGTAGCGAGTCTCTTGCCACGACGCCGGTGTCCCTCAAAGACCTCGCCCGGCTCGAAGCAGCTGTGCTCTGGACTGAGGATGACGCGCAGGCGTTACGGGCGTGCAGGCGAGATTCTTGGATCGCAATCCGATCGCATCCTCGACGTCTGGTACGGATTTGTTGGCATTTCATGACTTCCTCATGGTAGCTCCGTGACCACTGGTGCCATCCAGCGGCGGCACCACAACCGTCTGGTCGACGTCGTACTTCCGCTCGATCTCTGCACTGTCCACGGAAGCCGCGACACATGCCAGGATGGCCACCGACACCCGGACTTCCGGGAGGCTCTGCCGGAACAGAGCCGGCTTCCCTGATGAACTGCTGATCCGGGCCAGCAAGCGTGCCGCCGGGCAGCGCACTAGGGTATGGCAAGCCGGTCTGCGTTGTTGCTTATGCGTTCCAGGACGCTGATAGCCATGGCATACTCATCCGCTCCGATGCCCGCGGTCAGCTCATGACCTGTGGCTACCAAAAGCCGGGATGCCTCAGAATGCAGTGACGTGCCGCGGCATCGGTCAGGGCCAGGCATCCGTCCAACAGGAACACGAGTCTGTTTCGCACCAGTGCGGCCATGTCGTGCTGCTGCGCGGCACCGCCCGTCGCCGCGGGACGGAAGGTGTTTAGGTTCCGTTTGCATTTGCCTGATAAGCAGAGCTCGTGACCCCCCTCCCTGATGTTTCCTCCCGCGCCTCGCAGCTGTCCGCGCCCAGGCTTGGTGATCTCGGCTTTGAAGCGATGGTCCTGACGGGTGAAACACCGGCCGGCGAGATCGAAGCGCTGTTCCGTGCCGACCGCGGGCTTCGGGCCGTCGTCGTGGACGTCGAGGGAAA
The DNA here is from genome assembly GCF_040547005.1 of Arthrobacter sp. UYCu712. Taxonomy (NCBI): domain Bacteria; kingdom Bacillati; phylum Actinomycetota; class Actinomycetes; order Micrococcales; family Micrococcaceae; genus Arthrobacter; species Arthrobacter sp. UYCu712. The sequence continues at coordinate 42,757 of NZ_JBEPOZ010000028.1, read as the reverse complement.
GCTGTCCCTGTTGACCCGGGACCAGCTTGATCACCGGATGACGGGCCGGCTGGGCTACGGTAGGGCGCTCAACGCCCGCGTCACGGCAGAAGCGTTGCTGCCGTCTGCCACCTTCATGCTTCCGCCATCGCTGGAACTTCGGGCCGCCGCCGCTGCGCTGTTGGAACGGCCCGAAGAGAGCCGATATCAGGATCTGCTCGTCCCCGCACCGGAGGCCCCGCGCATTGTGCCGGTCTCGGAGGTCTTCGAGGGCCTGTCCGATGTATTCCGGCACGCCGCCCTCCACGACCCGCTCACCGGCCTCGCGAACAGGCTGCGGCTCGAGGAGGCAGGACCGGCGCTCCTGGCCGGCAGCGACCCGTCCCGAACAGCTGTCCTCTACGTTGACCTCGATGATTTCAAGGTCATCAATGACACCTTCGGGCACCGGGCCGGTGACAGCGTTCTCAGCACGTTTTCCGCGAGGCTTCAGGCCTGCACCAGGCCGGGTGACCTGGTGGCCCGGCTGGGCGGGGACGAATTCGCCGTGTTGCTGACCGACGTCAACGAGGCCACGGCCCGAAGCGTCGCCCATCGGATCCTGCAAAGCCTGGATGAACCGTTCAGCCATGACGGCCATGACCTCCGGCTCTCCGCCACCCTGGGCCTGTCCATGGCCAGCGATGTCGACGGGCAGGACCCGGGGACCCGCCTTGAGTACCTCCTCCGCCACGCGGATGCAGCCATGATTCAGGCAAAACACGAAGGTAAACGCCGGCTGGGCCGGATAAATCCCTGCCGGCCCACAACCCGGTTCGCACGCCAGGCCCTCATCCGCCGCCGCCTGCCGCAGGCTCTGGCTAACGCAGGTTTCAGCCTCCACTACCAGCCACTCATGGACATCCCCACTGGTTCATGCCTTGCCGTGGAGGCGCTGCTGCGCTGGGAGGACCCGGAGCTCGGCAGGGTCGGTCCGGATGAATTCATTCACATCGCCGAACACACCGGAGAAATCCATGCGATCGGCCAATGGGTCATCGATCAGGCCTGCGCCCAGGCCCGGCACTGGATGGATGCCGGCACACCACGGGCAATATCAGTGAATATCTCGCCTCTTCAGCTGGCTGCGGGGAACCTAGTCACGGAACTCCACACGGCCTTGGAACGACACAGGGTGCCGACATCGCTGCTGAACATCGAAATCACAGAAAGCACCGCTATCACCGACCTCCCGTCCGCCGCGGCACAGCTCCGCACCCTGATCCACGCCGGCATCGGAGTCGCACTGGACGACTACGGCACGGCCTATTCGTCGCTGTCGCTCCTGCGCGAGCTTCCCCTCACAGCGTTGAAGCTGGATAAGTCCTTCATCGACGCCGTCGACACCGACCCCACCTCCGCGATTCTGGTAGCCGGGGTCATCGTGCCCGCGAAAGCACTGGGGCTGAGAACCACCGCCGAAGGCGTTGAGCGCGAAACGCAGCTGGCCGTCCTACGCGAACTTGGCTGCGACACCGCCCAGGGCTACCTCATCTCTCGTCCACTCTCCGCGGCAGATCTCGATAACGCCCAGGCGGCCCGAGAAGCTGCTTCCGCCTGACCGCCCGGGGGCAGCGGTGGTGGTTGGGATGACTTCGAGGTACCTGCCGCGCCCCTACCGGTGGCCCGACGCCGCCTCCGCGCGGGCGTCGCGGGTGCAGCAGCCGGGCTGTCCGCGGGCGTCGCGGGTGTCGCGGCCGAACTGTCCGCGGGCGCGTCCCGGCGGGTCCGGCGCCCCACGGCGCGCCCCACCGCCATCGAAAGCCGGTGGGAAGGCTGTTCCACGTACCGGTAGAACAACTCTGCGATCACCAACGAGGAGCCCACGGAGACGGCGAGCGCCAGCGGCAGCGAGACGGACCGCAGCAGGGTGACACCGGCCAGGATGATCGAAAGGTGCACCAGGTACAGGCTGAAGGACAGGCGTCCCAGCCATTGCGCGCCCGCTGTGTCACCGAGCCTCTTGGCCGAGCGGCAGGACACGAACAGCAGGACGATCAGCGTCGCGCCCACTGTCACAACGGCTTCGACGCCGGGGATCGGCTGCTCGGGGCTGATCCATTCCGCGTTGGCCAGGAAAATGCCCGCGGCGGCGACGAAGAACCAGACGAAGCGGGGCCAGCGCTGGGTCAGTTCCCGGATCCGCTCACGCTCCGTGCCGAGGACAGCCCCGATGGCGAAAACCGGGAGATAGGACAGCCGGTCCACGTCCTGCAGGGCCCCCACGGCGGGCAGCAGGAGCGCAAGGCCGATTTTCACGTGCCAGAAGCGCCGCCCGCGGAGGGCGAGGAGGACGTAGGCCGGGAGCAGGAGGGAGAACAGGACTTCCCACTTGAGGGACCACAGCGGGGTGTTGATGGTGCTGGCGTTCAGCAGGAGCAGGCCGTCCTTGAGGACCTGGCCCAGGCTGGGGTCGGTCTCGTACATGTCCGCCCACGGGCTCTGCAAGGGCGACGCCGACCGGGGAATGATGGCAATTAACGCAACGGCCACCGCCAGGGACGCCCAGGCCGGCAGGTAGAGGCGGAAAAAACGCTTGGCGTAGTACTGCGCCCGGCGCCCGGCCGCCCCCGGCCGGGTGAACGGCAGGACCAGCACGAAGCCGGAGAGCACAAAAAAGACGTGGACAGCCGGAGTGCCGTTCCAGAGGACGTGCAGCGGGGGAAGACCGCCCACGTCCGCGGGTGGTGAGTCCCGCGGACCGGTCGCCATAGACAACGTTCCCGATTCCCGGGAGTGTGGACAGGGCGTGGCAGGCGACTACCAGCAGGGCGGCAATCCCCCTGAGGCCATCCAGCTGCGTGACCCGTGTTTGACAGTTCTTGGAGCGCATTCACCTCATGTTACCAGTTCGTTACATTGGGCCTTGGTTGCCGGACGGCTGTTCAGGCAGTGATACGACGGCCATGCCGGTCGCAGAGAGACCATTCCCGCGCGCGCTCACGGTTGCTACGATTGCTACGGAGGCAGCCATGACAACCATCCCGCATCGCGAACTGCGCAACCAGAGCAGCAAGATTCTTGAGCGCGTCAAGAACGGCGAAACCATCGATGTCACGAACAACGGCGAAATAGCCGCCACCCTGATCCCTCCGGCCTCCTCCCCTTTAGAGCGGCTGCTTCTGGCAGGACAGGTCCGGCCGGCCGCCGGCATCGTTGACTTTCAGCAGCTGCGGCGCGTCCATCAGACGTCCGGCACGGCAGAAATCCTGGCCGACCTCCGCGGGGACCGTTGATCATCTACGTGGACACCTCCGCCGTCCTGAAACTGGTGGTGGAAGAGAAGGAATCATCCGACGCCGCCACGTACCTCTCAACAGCGGCGGAGCGAGGCGACAAGCTGGTGGCATCCATGCTGCTCTACACGGAACTTCACTGCGCGGCGCACCGACGCGGATTCCCCGCCGGGCTGGTCAATTCCGTGCTCGGCGGGATCAACCTGGTGGATCTGGTGCGCCCGGACCCGATGTACGCGGCCGCTCTGCCCGGCGGCCTTCGGAGCGCTGATGCCATCCATCTCGCCGCCGCCATCCGGCTGCAGAGCGACGTCCTGGTGGCCTACGACGCCGAGCTACTGACCGCCGCGGTGGAGGCCGGACTCAACGTCCTGTCCCCGGGCGTGCGGGACTGATTGTCCCCCGCACCGACCGCCCAGCGGGCTGCGCAGCGGGTTTGCTTTTCAGCTCCGGCGAAGCGGCCAGCGGCTCCAGCCGCCGGCCACCTCCCGCAGCCGGATCTCCGCGTCGCGCAGGTCCATGCGTCAGGCAAGTCGAATGTCAGCTGGCCGTCCGCCGTCGTGTACTTAGTCCAGGCCGCCGACGCCGTGGGGGCGCCAGTAGCGCTCGGTGACCCACCCGAGGGGGCCCCTTGGCTCGGTGCTGCGGTTGTCGTGACTGAGGCGGCGGGTCCGCTCGCAGTGTCCGACGCCGGCGGCGCTGCCTGCTGACCACATCCGGAAAGCGACAGCGAATAGAAATGCCGCGGAAACCACAAAGCAACTTGCCGGGAGCAGTTTACCGCGGCCCAGAGCCGAATCGTCGGACTAGATAATGGAGCCTTTCTCACAGCTATCGAGCCCGATGCCACGTGATCTCGCTGCTCCAAAACGAAAAGTCCCGATGCTTTGGCCGGGATCGACGCGCGCGCCGCAGACATCGAAGCCCTGAGCACCGGGCTTGAGGAGTCGATCGCGCCCTTTGGTCTCGCCCGGGAACTCCTGATCAGCATCCGGGGATTCAGCACCACCCTTCGCGGAAGTCTTCATCGCCGAAACCGGCGCCGCCATGACCGTGTTCCCCAGCGCGGGGCACCTGGCATCCTGGGCCGGCACCTCCCACAGGTCCGACGAATCCGCCGGACGGGTCAAGTCCCCAGGATCCATCCATCACATGGGTGCGGCCACCGCGTGAGCTCTCTTCGAAACGTACTTTGGTGGGTCGTTTCAAGAATCACGCGGTGGCCGCCTCACGCCCGGGAGCCGGGCCGTTACGTCACGTTAATGGGCACTTCCGATTTCGTCTCGGCGGAGCCCAGCGACGGAGGTGCTGTGGTTGCGGCTGCATGCCCGGCGAGGACACCCGTCTGGTGCCGAAGCTTCAGTCGGTACATCAGGACGCCGGTGAGGGTGACGGCAGCGACGAAGAGAACCCCGCCCCACTGCAGGTACCACTCGAATGGCGGCACGGAGTTGTAAATTTCCGGGCGTGGCCAGATGAGGTTCAGTGTCATGGCGCCGCCCCACAGGACCGCGAGGATGTTCACCGGCAGTCCCCATTTGCCCAGGCTGAAGCCGGGCTCGGTGCCGTCATCGGGCAGCGGCCATTTTTTGGCCAGGCGGTTCCGAAGCATGGGCACGGTCACCAGCAGGTAGGAGAGGTAGATCAGGACAATGCTGATGCTGGAGAGGATGGTGAAGATGGCTGGCTGGGAGACGTTCACCATCAGCGGGATGATCGCGATAATTCCGATCACGATGGCGGCGACCGTTGGGGTCTTCCGGACGGGGTGTACCTTGCCCAGGTGGCGGCTGAACGGAAGGTTGTTGTCCCGGGCCATTGCAAACATCATGCGGATGGCGGCGGCGTGGACAGCCAGCGTACAGACCATGACGGCCACCACGATGCACAGCAGGAAGGCTTTGCCGAAGGGGCCGCCCAGCACGGAGAGCACTATGTATTGCAGGCCGCCGTCAGCAGAACCTAGCTTGGGATCATTTAGGTCCGGGGCCGCGAGGAGTCCGGTGAGCAGGATCAGTCCGCCCAGCACAAAGGACGCGGTGATCGCCCGCAGGATGGCCTTGGGTGCTGTGCGCTTCGGGTCCTTCGTCTCTTCGCCGAGGGAGCTGGCAGTATCAAAGCCGTACATCACGTAGCCCGATGCCATGGCGCCGATGATGAACACTCCGAAGAAGCCCAAGGGGTGGTCCGCCCCATACCCGGCGGTTTCGAAGAGGACGCCGGGTCCGCGGACCATGTGCCATGCAAGTGCGAGGATAAGCAACACCGCGGCAACAAGTTCAACGAGGACGCCTACGCTGTTGATCTTGGTCATGAGTTTCACGCCGAAGGCGTTGATGAGGGTGGAGATGCCGATCATGATGCTCGCGAGCAGCACCCCGTTGAGGGCAAAGTCGTAGGTGCCGGTGCCGTCACCGATGATCTGGAACCCGGACCAGATCTGGGGCAGGGTGAGCTGGAGGGCCAGTGCCACGGCGCCCAGTGCCATAATTGAGGAAATTAACAACAGCCACCCGGCCAGCCAGGCGAAAGTGCCGGAGGAGAGCCTTTTGGCCCAGTTGTAGACCGAACCGGCCACAGGGTACCGCCCTGCCAGTTCGGCGAAGCATAAGGCCACCATCAGCTGCCCGGCGAAGACAATCGGCCAGGACCAGGCGTAGGCCGGGCCGGCCATCGCGAAACCGAAATAGAAGAGTTGAAAAACGCCGGTAAGGATGGAGATGTAGCTGACTCCGGCCGCGAAGCTGGCGAACTTGCCGATGCTTCGGTCCAGGGTCTGGGCATAGCCGAACTGGTCCATGCCGCTTGAATCAGTACTCTTGCTGGGTTCTGTCAATGGAACTCCTAAGTCAGAAAAGCACGATGGTGGTGATTTGCGGCCGCTTTGGACGCAGATGAAACCAAGCGACCGGGCGCCGCACCGTTGTGGCGCCCGGCTGTTTCCCCAATGCTGTTGCCTAGTTGGCTGTGCCCTCCCCCGTTTCCTTCGGAGCCGGAGCCGCGCCGAACCAGCCGCTGGGTGCGGGCTGGATGTTCTGCCAGATGTGCTTTGCCTCGCGGTACTCGTTGAGGCCCGCCCGGCCGAGTTCTCGGCCGATCCCGGACTTCCCGAAGCCGCCCCACTCAGCCTGGGGTACGTACGGGTGGTAGTCGTTGATCCACACGGTTCCGTGCCGGAGGGCGCCGGCGACGCGCTGCGCTTTAGAGGCGTCCGATGTCCATACCGCGCCGGCCAGTCCGTATTCTGTATCGTTCGCGATTGCGATGGCCTGATCCTCGGTCCGGAACGTCTCGATGGTCAGCACCGGGCCAAATGACTCCTCGCGCAGTACGCTCATGCCGGAGCGGCAGTTGCCGAGGACGGTGGGCGGGTAGAAGTAACCGTCGGCGAGCGGTCCCTCGTCAGGGATGTAGCCGCCACACAGTAGCTCGGCGCCCTCCGCAATGCCGGCCTGTACGTAGGCGTGGACCTGGTCCCGGTGCTTGGCGGAAATGAGCGGCCCGGTCTCGGCGTCGGGATCGAACGGCCCGCCCATCCGGATCTTTTTCGCCCGTTCCACGATCTCGGCCACAAAGCGGTCTGCAATCGACTCCTCGACGACGAGCCGCGCCCCTGCCGAGCAGACCTGCCCGGAGTGCAGGAAAACGGCAGTCAGGGCGTTGTCGACGGCGGCGTCCCAGTCGGCGTCCGCGAAGACGACGTTCGGGTTCTTCCCGCCGAGTTCGAAGGCGACGTTCTTCACTGTCTCCGCGGCCGCGGCCATGATCGTCTGGCCTGTGGCCAGGCTTCCGGTCAGGGAGACGAGGTCGACGCGCGGGTCGGAGCTGAGTGGGCCGCCCACCGTCGAGCCGGGTCCGGTGACGAGATTGGCGACGCCGGCAGGGACGCCTGCCTCTTCGAGGGTTTCCATGAGCAGGATCGAAGTGGACGGTGTGAGCTCGCTGGGCTTTAGCACGAACGAGTTTCCGGCGACGAGTGCGGGCGCCACCTTCCATGCAGCCTGGAGGAGCGGGTAGTTCCACGGTGCGATGAGGGCACAGACACCGAGCGGCTCGTAGACCACGCGGCTGATGGCGTTGGGCCGGCCCGTATCGATCACCCGGCCGGCGTCGAGGCCTGCGATCTTTCCGTAGTAGCGGAAGCAGGCAGCAATGTCGTCTATGTCGTACTCGGCCTCAACAAGGCGTTTGCCGGTGTCGAGCGCCTCCGCCTGGGCGTAGGCGGCCTTGTCCCGCTCAAGCAAGTCGGCCACGCGAAGCAGCACGCTACCCCGCTCGATATCTGTGAGCTTGCGCCACGGGCCGCCATCGAACGTTACCCGTGCACTGGCGATAGCCCGCTCGGCATCCTCGACCGTGGACGACGCGACAACTGCCACTTCGTGCCCGTCTGCCGGGCAGCGCACGGACGTTGTGCCGCCGTCGGACGCCTGCTGCCAGGCTCCGCCGATGTAAAGGCCCTTGATGGAATCGCGTGATTTCCCGGCCTGATGGACTTGCTCAGCTGTGGCAGTCATTGTCTCTCCTTCTGGTGTGTGCATCCATCATTCCTAGCCCCTGGTCGCAGGGGCGGCGTTGCCGTTACGCTCCAGCGGGCTGACGCCGTGCCGGTAGAACTCCGTGTGCTGCGGCGCCAAAGGTGCATTGCCGGCGATCAGGTCGGCGGCCTTTTCAGCGAGCATCATGACAGGCGCGTAGATGTTGCCGTTGGTGACATAGGGCATTGCGGAGGCGTCCACCACACGGAGGCCGCTGGTGCCGTGCACGGTCATGTCCAGCGGGTTCACTACAGCCATGGGATCGGAATCGGGGCCCATCTTCGCAGTGCAGGACGGGTGGAGTGCTGTTTCGGCGTCGCGGGCAACCCAGTCGAGGATCTCCGCGTCCGTCTGCACGGCCCGGCCCGGAGACAGCTCGCCCCCGCTGAAAGGGACCATGGCGGACTGGCCCAGGATGTCACGGGCAACACGAACGGCCTCAACCCATTCGCGGCGGTCCTGGTCCGTGGAGAGATAGTTGAACACCATGGACGGGTGCACGGTGGGATCGGTGGACTTGATTTTGAGGGTGCCGCGGGCGTCGGAGTACATGGGGCCGATGTGCACCTGGTAGCCGTGCTTGGCATCGGCCTTCTGGCCGTCGTAGCGGACTGCGACCGGGAGGAAATGGAACATCAGGTTCGGGTACGCAACATCCTCGTTGGAGCGGACGAAGCCGCCGCCCTCGAAGTGGTTGGTGGCTGCCGGTCCCGTCCGGCCCAGCAGCCACTGGAGCCCGATCAGCGGGTAGCGCCACAGGTCAAGGTTAGGCTGCATGGAGACCGGCTGGGTGCAGGCGTGCTGGATGTAGACCTCGAGGTGGTCTTGGAGGTTTTCGCCGACGCCGGGCAGGTTGACAACGGAGTTGATGCCCAGGGAGTTCAGGTGGGTCGCGTCTCCAACGCCGGAGAGCTGGAGCAGCTGTGGGGTGTTGATGGCGCCGCCTGCGAGGATCACTTCGCCTGCGTTCACCTGATGGGTCCTGCCGTTGCGGCGGTAAGTGACGCCCGTAGCCACGTTGCCCGTGAAGTTGACCTTGGTGACCAAGGCCCGGGTCAGGATGGTCAAGTTGTCCCGGCCGAAATTCGGCCGGAGGTAGGCGCGGGACGCCGAGAGCCGCTGGCCTTTGTGGACGTTGCGGTCAAATGGCGCGAAGCCTTCCTGGCGGTAACCGTTGACGTCATCCGTCAGCGGGTACCCGGCTTCCTGGGCGGCGGCGAAGAAAGCCTGGAACAGGGGGTTCGTGGCCGGGCCGCGTTCCAGCACGAGGGGGCCTGAGTGCCCGCGCAGTTCATCGTCCGGGTCCGCGGCGGACGCGTTTTCCATCCTGTTGAAGTACGGCAGGCAATGCGCGAAGTCCCATGTTTCCATCCCGGCGTCCGCGCCCCAGCGTTCGTAGTCGAGCGGGTTTCCGCGCTGGAAGATCATCCCATTGATTGAGCTGGAGCCGCCCAGTACCTTGCCGCGTGCGTGCGCTACCCGACGGCCGCCCATGTGAGGCTCGGGGTCCGACTCGTATCGCCAGTCGTACAAAAAATTGCCACTGGGAAAGGTCAGCGCGGCGGGCATCTGGATGAAGAGGTCCCAGGGGTAGTCGCTCCGCCCCGCTTCGAGGACCAGGACGCTGCTCTGGCCTCCATCGCTCAGACGGTTGGCAAGCACGGACCCCGCGCTTCCGCCACCGACGATGACGTAGTCGTAATTGGTTTTTCTCATGCTGCAAACTCTCCTTCTGCCTGGCGCAGATCTTCCGCCCAGGGCCGGTGATCCTGCTTCCGGAAACTGGCGGTACACCGTGGCGCTCCGGAGAAACCGGAAGAGGTCACTTGTGTGGTGTAGGTCATACCGATGAACAGTAGGGTAACTTGAACAAGTGTTCAAGAGCACGGCTGAACAAGTGTTCAGAAAAGTTTGTTTGTTACGTGCAAGGGCTGCGGCGGTTGGGTACGCGCCAGGGACTGGCGGCCGTGCGGCGGCCGAGCTTGACGAGTTCTAGCGTCGTTGGAGAAGGCGGTGGCGCCTTCACGGAATTCCTCTTCAATCCCCGCTAGGCGGCGAAGGCGATCTCCTCAGTACGGGCGATGCTCCTTTGGATGGAGGCCTCGTCCACGCCCAGGAGCGCTGTCAGCCACATCCCGTTTTGCACGACAACAATGTCCGCCGCCCGCACCCTACATTCATCACTGGAAAGTTCAGGTTTGGCATTACCTATCAGCGCCGCGAGTCCACCGAGGTACCGCTCGAAGGCCGCCGCGTTAATCAGCGCAAAGTCTTCATGGGCCTGCGCGAGTGCCCAGAGGTGGAGACGCAGGGACAGATGTTCGGTGGTGAGGAATTCCGGGTCCGCAACGCGGCGAAGAGCCTTCTGGAGCTGCCCGTCGGGGGGCGATGCCGGATCGGGGGCGACCAGCTTGACATCGCGCTCGTCAATCTGATGCAAGGCCGCACGGATGAGGCTCATCTTGTCTTCGAAGTAGTAGTTCACCAGCCCGAGTGCGACGCCGGCTTCCCGGGCCACCGCGCGCATATTGACACCTGAGATGCCGTGGCGTGACAGCAGCTCCAGTGCCGCTTCGAGAATGCGCACCTGCCTGTCAATCTGTTCGCCCTGTTGGCCCGACTTCCTGGTGTTTGTAATCACTTGGCCAGAATATGGCCAAAATCGTGATGGTGCATCCCGCTGACAGGACGCCCTGCCCCAATGCGCACCACTGGCGCCAAAAGCAGCCGAGCGTGCCAGAGCCCGCACGTCCGGGAACCGGCCGTATAGATGTTCCCACGCACGCCACAGCGCCTCTACACGGGAGACTGCTTCCGGGTGGAAGTACCACTCAATGCGATGGCCATCTTGGAACCTCCTGCCCGGTTACCCAGCGATTCGTGGCAGCTCCAACAGCTACCGGCACGACCACTTCTTGCAGCTGCGGGCTGTACTTCTTGATGGATGCGGCCCTTAGAGGCCCGTCGGTTTTCACTTCATCGTCTGTCGATCGGAGGAGGGGACCTACCCTGCGGCTAGGCCTGGATCCGGTATCCCGTCGGGATATCGAAGAGCCTTCGCGTGCTGGCTCCGGCGGCCGCGATCCAAAGGACGGAGTCGTCATCAGCGGCTTGTTCCACCACGCCGGCCGGCCACCTGGGAAAGGTGACCGGCCGTTCGGCCTAATAAGCGAGGAAGCAGAGGCTCAAGGAGCGGGGCGCCCAGCGCCACGCTTCTTGAGAAGCGACCGGGTGTTACCAGCCGCGCTCGGCGAGGCGGTGCGGCTGCGGGATCTCGTCGACGTTGATGCCGACCAGCTTCGCCCAGGCCGCGGGAGGCCTTGGCGATCTCTTCCGGGTCGTCGAAGAAGGTGGTGGCCTTCACGACGGCGGCGGCGCGCTGGGCCGGGTTGCCGGACTTGAAGATGCCGGAGCCGACGAACACGCCGGCGGCGCCGAGCTGCATCATCATCGCAGCGTCGGCCGGGGTGGCGATGCCGCCGGCGGTGAACAGGACCACGGGGAGCTTGCCGCTGGCGGCAACTTCCTTGACCAGTTCGTACGGGGCCTGCAGTTCCTTGGCGGCGACGTAGAGCTCGTCCTCGGCCATGCCGGCAAGCTTCTTGATCTCCGCGCGGATCTGGCGCATGTGGGTGGTGGCGTTGGAAACGTCGCCGGTTCCCGCTTCACCCTTGGAACGGATCATCGCCGCGCCCTCGTTGATGCGGCGCAGGGCTTCACCGAGGTTGGTGGCACCACAGACGAAGGGAACCGTGAAGTTCCACTTGTCGATGTGGTTGGCGTAGTCGGCCGGGGTCAGGACCTCGGACTCGTCAATGTAGTCCACGCCGAGCGACTGGAGGATCTGGGCTTCGACGAAGTGGCCGATCCGGACCTTCGCCATGACCGGGACGGAGACGGCCGCGATGATCGCCTCGATCATGTCCGGATCGGACATGCGGGACACGCCGCCCTGGGCACGGATATCGGCGGGAACGCGTTCCAGCGCCATCACGGCCACTGCTCCGGCGTCTTCGGCGATGCGGGCCTGCTCGACGTTGACGACGTCCATGATGACGCCGCCCACGAGCATCTCCGCCATGCCGCGCTTGACGCGGTTGCTGCCGGCGACGGTGACGTGTTCGTATGAGAGTGGTCTAAGGGACACTTCTTGCTCCAAGGGGGCGGGATGTCTGCGAAGCCAGGCATTTACTAATGGGATGAATGCCTGGGTGCTTGTTCACACTTGGGACTACCGGTACTTCAGGGCTCAGCACTCGATCACGTTCACGGCGAGACCCCCGCGGGAGGTTTCCTTGTACTTGGTTTTCATGTCCGCTCCTGTCTCTCGCATGGTTTTGATGGCTTTGTCGAGGGATACTTTGTGGCTGCCGTCCCCGTGCAGGGACAGCCGCGCGGCGTTGATGGCCTTCACGCTGGCGATGGCGTTCCGTTCGATGCAGGGGATCTGCACCAGGCCGCCCACGGGATCGCAGGTCAGGCCGAGGTTGTGTTCGATCCCCACTTCCGCGGCGTTTTCCACTTGCTCGGGCGTGCCACCCAGGACCTCGCAGAGGCCGGCGGCCGCCATGGAGCAGGCCGAGCCCACCTCGCCCTGGCAGCCCACTTCGGCTCCGGAGATGGAGGCGTTGATCTTGAAGAGGATTCCGACGGCGGCCGCCGCAAGGAGGAAGCGGACCACGCCGTCGTCGTTGGCGCCGGGAACAAACTTCACGTAGTAGTGCAGGACGGCGGGGACGATTCCCGCCGCGCCGTTGGTGGGTGCGGTGACGATGCGGCCGCCCGCGGCGTTTTCCTCGTTGACGGCGAGGGCGAAGAGGTTCACCCATTCCATGGCCCGCAGCGGATCGGTGACACCTGTGTCCGCGGTCAGGGTCTGGAAGAGCGACGGCGCGCGCCGCCTGACGTTCAGTCCGCCGGGAAGGATCCCTTCCGCGGCGCAGCCGTTGTCCACGCATTCGCGCATGACCGCCCACAGTGCCAGCAGCTTTTCCCGCAGTTCAGCTTCGCTGCGCCAGACGAGTTCGTTGGCGAGCATGACGTCGGAGATGGACATGCCCTCGCGCTTGCAGATCTCCAGGAGTTCGTCGGCGGTGGTGAACGGGAAGGGGAGGACTGTGGCGTCGGCCACCACGCGGTCGCCGGCGTCGACGTCGCCGTCCACCACAAAGCCGCCGCCGATGGAGTAGAAGCTCCGCTCGCTCAGGACGGCCCCGCCGTGGTCGAGGGCCCGGAAGGTCATGCCGTTGGGGTGGGCCGGCAGGGACTTGCGCCGGTGCAGCACCACGTCCTCGTCCCAGTTGAAATCCACCCGGTGGTCCCCGCACACCCACAGTTCGGCGTCGAGGGCTGCGGCGGCCACCTGGTCATCAGCCGTGGCGGTGTCCACGGTTTCCGGGTCCAGCCCTTTGAAGCCCAGGACCACTGCCTTGTCCGAGCCATGGCCGTGCCCGGTGGCACCCAGCGAACCGAACAACTCAGCTTGGACGCGTTTGGTGGCGCTCAGGTGGCCGTCGCCCTTGAGTCCGTCGGCGAACAGCTTTGCCGCCCGCATCGGGCCGACCGTGTGTGACGACGAGGGCCCGATGCCAACGGAAAAGAGATCCAGGACGCTAAGCGCCATCAGGGGACCTCCGGCGAGGCGTACTCGCGCATTGCATCGAGGAGCCACCGGCCCAGGAAGTCTGCGAAGGAGGCGCGTGGGAAGAGCCGGAAGCTTTCCTCCCCGGTCTTCTCAAGGACCACCGGGATGTTGCCCACCTCGGTGTTCAGGGCTGTTCCCGCGGTGAAGCTGCGGGGGTGCAGGTCAAGGGCGCAGCCCTTTTCCAGAACTGCCCGGGCCTTCGTGCCCGAGAGCTCGAACGTGGTGCGGTTCGCGGAGAGGTCCACCACCTGGCCCGGGGCGTCGCCCAGTGCTTCCACGAGGGATCCGATGAGGTTGCCACCCAAGGAATCATGGGCAGCTTCCGGTGCCACCACCAGGAACTCGGAAGGTCCGAGCCAGAGGACGCTGATGCTGTCCGTGCCGGTCACTTCGCCGCAGCGCGCCGGCAGGTTGCCGGCTACGCGGGCGATTTGCGAGCCTTCGTCGGAGCGGGGGTCCACGCGGACTCCGACCATGGTCTGGAACGGGCCTTCGTTGAGGACGACCTTGCCCGGGACGGAGCCGGCATTCAGGGCCTCGGCCAGGTGGGAGGCGGGGCTGCGGCGGATGTCCCGGAGTCCATTGACGCCTGTCAGTGCTGCTGTCTTAGCCATCTTTGCGGGTCCCTTCGGGGTCATAAAGTACGGTTTCTGCGACGACAACATCAACGAGCTGGTCGCCGGCGGCGGCCACGAGGATCTCACCGATGCGGTTGCGGCCATTCTTGATCAGTGCCAGCCCAAAGGAACGTCCAAGGGCGGCGCTGTGGTAGCTCGAGGTCACGAAGCCTTGCATGGGGACCGGGCCGTCGGCGGCGTTCGTGGCAATCCCCTTTTCCACCAGCTGGGTGCCTTCGGGCAACCGGAGCGTCTTGTCCACGGGAAGGACGCTGACCAGGTGCTTCCGGTCTGTGCGGCAGGCGTCCGTGCGGGCGTAGGAGCGCTTGCCGATGAAGTCCTTGGCCTTGGAAACCACCCATTCCATGCCGGCGTCCTGCGGGGTGACGGTGCCGTCGGTGTCCTGCCCGACGATCGGGTAACCCTTTTCGGCCCGCAGCACGTGCATAGTTTCGGTGCCGTACGGGGTGATGTTGAAGTCGGCCCCTGCGGCGGCCACAGCTTCCCAGATGTTCAGCCCGTACCAGGACGGAACGTTGATCTCGTAGGCCAGTTCACCGGAGAACGAGATCCGGCAGACCCGGGCCCGCACGCCGGAGGCGAGGGCTGTTTCCTTGAACGTCATGAACGGGAACGCCTCGGCGTCGAGACCGCCGTCGGCGGCCAGTTCCGGGGCCAGCTTCGCCACGACGGCGCGGGATTTCGGTCCGACGACGGCGATGGTGGACCACTGCTCGGTCACGGACGTGCAGTGCACGTCCAGCTCCGGCCATTCGGTCTGCAGCCATTCCTCCAGCCAGTCCAGGACCTTGGCGGCGCCGCCGGTGGTGGTGGTCATGAAGTACCGGTCCTCGTCCAGGCGGAGCGTGACGCCGTCGTCGAAGATCATCCCGTCTGCCATGCACATCACGCCGTAGCGGGCGGAACCCGGGGCGAGCTTCTTGAACGCGTTGGTGTAGATCCGGTTGAGGAACTCACCGGCGTCCTTGCCTCGGATTTCGATCTTGCCGAGGGTGGTGGCGTCCATGAAGCCGACGGAGTCGCGGACGGCGGCGCATTCTCGCAGCACTGCGGCGTCCATGTCCTCCCCCGCCTGCGGGTAGTACCATGGGCGCTTCCACTGCCCGACATCCTCGAACAGGGCACCATGGGCGACGTGCCACGGGTGGATGGAGGTGACGCGGGCGGGGTCGAACAGTTCACCGCGCTGGCGTCCGGCGAGTGCTGCGAACGCCACCGGGGTGAAAGGTGCACGGTAGGTGGTGGTGCCGATGTCGCCGATCCCGCGCGAGGCTTCCCCGGCTTGGCGGAGCGCGGCGGCGATGACGCCGATCGCGTTGACGCCGGAGGTTTTGCCCTGGTCGTTGGCGGTGCTGATCGAGGTGTAACGCTTGATGTGTTCCACGGACCGCAACCCGGCTCCGGTGGAGCGCAGCACGTCGGCCACGGACTGGTCGCGCTGGAAGTCCACGAAGTGGTGGTGCCAGTCATCCGGCGTGCCTTCCTGGCCCGGGACCAGCCACAGCTGCCGGGTCGGGGCGGAGGCCTTCGGCTCCGAATAGACCAGCGGACCGACGACTGCGCCAGCATTTTCAGGGCTGAAGCCTGCGGCGACGGCGGCCGACGCTCCGGCGGAGTTGCCCTCGGCCAGGCAGTCCTCGAGTTCGAAGCTGCCGCGGCCGGAGCCGATGGTCTGCTGGTTCGGGACCACGGTGCTCGGCACGAAAGCGGCGAGCTCGTCGTCCCAGCGCAGCTTGCCCTGCCGCTGGGAGTGGAGGTGGACCAGCGGGCTCCAGCCACCGGAAACGGCCAGCAGATCGCAGGCGACCTCTTCGATGCCGGATGTGAGTTCGCCGTCGTCGTTGATGCTGCGGACCGTGCCGGCGTTGAGCCGGCCGTCGCCGGAGTCCGCGCCGGTGGTGTTGGCAACGGCGCTGCCGATCAGCACCCGGGTGCCTGCTTCGACGGCGGCCGCAGCAACGTCCGTGAACTTGGCACGGGCGTCGACGACCGCGGCGACCTTGACGCCGGCGGCCTGCAGGTCCGCAGCCAGGGCGTAGGCGCTGTCGTTGGTGGTGCTGATGAGAACGCGCTGCCCGGCCGAGACGGCGTAGCGGTTGAGATAAGTGCGGACGGCCGAGGCGAGCATGATGCCGGGGCGGTCGTTGTTCTCGAACACCAACGGGCGTTCGTGGGCACCGGGAGCAACCACCACCTGGTTGGCGCGCACGTGCCAGATCCGCTGGCGGGACACGCCGGGTGCTGCGGGGCTGGACAGGTGGTCGGTGCGGTTCTGGACGGAGATGACGTAGTTGGCGTCGTAGGCACCGAAGGCGGTGGTGCGGTTCAGGACGGTGCACTCGGGGCCGGAAACCAATTCGGCTTCAACGTCCGCCACCCATTCCAGGGCCGGCTTGCCTTCAATGGTCTCGACCAGGCCGGGAGCCGTGGACCCTGACAGGAGCGAACCTCCCAACTCGGGCTGGTCGTCCATCAGGATGACCCGGGCGCCGGTGCGTACGGCCTCGCGGGCGGCGGCCAGGCCGGCCGGACCGCCGCCGATGACCAGGACGTCGGTGTGGACGTACTTCTTGTCGTACTCGGCGCGGTCCTCGTCCGGGTCCAGCTTGCCCAGGCCGTTGAGCAGCTCTGCTTCCAGGCCGTCCACCAGGGTGACGGTAGTGGCCGGGAGCATGGACTCGGCCACGTGGCCCGGGAACCTGGGTTCAATACGAACCAGCGCGTTGGATTCCTCCACGCCGGCGGACATGATGCCGCGGGCCCGGTCCTCGTAGAGCGAGTTGCCGGCGGCGATGCGGCCGTTCGCGATGAGGGCCGAGGCGAGGGTGTCGCCCGGGTGGCCGGTGAATTCCTCGCCGTCCACGGTGAAACGCCAGGAGATGGTGCGGTCGATGCGTCCGCCGGCGTCGAGGCGGGCGTTCTGGGAAGTCACTTGGTTGCTCCTTCCGGGGCGGTGGCGCTGGCGTGGGCCGTGCTTGTGGCAGTGCTGGTTGCAGCGATGCTGGGCGCCGCCGTCCCGGTGGTGGTGCTGTCCGGGGCCGTGCTGGCGGTGCCGGACTCAGGCGCCGGGGCGGCTTTGTCCGGACGGACGGCGCCCATGGGGTAGACAGCCTGGATCTCGTAGGTGACCGTGTCGCGGAGCATGTTGAACCACTGGCGGCAGCCGGTGCTGTGGAGCCAGCGTTCGGCGAAGGCGCCCTTGGTGTTGTCGCGGTAGAACAGGAACTCGGCCCATTCGCGGTCGTTCAGTTCGTTAGGGTTCTCCGGATAGGCCACGTGGGCCTGGCCGCCGTAGTGGAATTCGGTCTCGTCGCGGGAGCCGCAGTTGGGGCATGAAATGAGGAGCATGTCCGGACTCTCTTCTAGTGGGCCACGGCGGCGGCGCCGTGTTCGTCGATCAGGGCGCCGGTTTCGAACCGCTCCAGCGCGAACGGCTTGTTCAGTTCGTGCGGAGTTCCGGTGGCGATGGTGTGGGCAAAGGTGAGGCCCGCGGCCGGGGTGCCCTTGAAACCGCCGGTACCCCAGCCACAGTTGACGAACATGTTCTCCACCGGGGTGGTCCCCACGATGGGAGAGGCGTCCAGGGTGGTGTCCACGATCCCGCCCCAGGTCCGGAGCACATGCGCGCGGGCGAAAATCGGGAAGAGCTCGACGGCGGCTGCCATCTGGTGCTCGATCACGTGGAAGGACCCGCGCTGGCCGTATCCGTTGTAGGAGTCGACGCCGGCGCCCATGACCAGTTCACCCTTGTGCGCCTGGGAGACGTAAACGTGGACGTGGTTGGACATGACCACGGTCGGGTGGACGGGCTCGTGGAGTTCGGAGACCAGTGCCTGGAGCGGGTGGGACTGGATGGGCAGCCGGAACCCGGCCATTTCCGCGAGGACCGAGCTGTGCCCGGCCGCGCACAGGCCCACCTTTTCGGTGTTGATGGTGCCGCGGTTGGTCTTGACGCCGGTGACGCGGTTGCCGTCCTTGAGAAAGCCGGTGACTTCGCAGTTCTGGATGATGTCGACGCCGAGTTCGTCGCATTTGCGGGCGAACGCCCAGGCGACGTGGTCGTGCTTGGCGATGCCGGCGCGGGGCTGGTACGTCGCGCCCATCACCGGGTACCGGATGTTGTCGTTGATGTTCAGGATGGGGCAAAGTTCCTTGACCTGCTTGGGGTCCAGCCACTCGGCGTCCACGCCGTTGAGCTTGTTCGCTCCGACGCGGCGCATGCTCTCGCGCACATCGCCCAGGGTGTGGGCGAGGTTCATGACGCCGCGCTGGCTGAACAGGAAGTCGTACTCGAGTTCCTCCGGCAGGATCTCCCAGAGCTTCAGGGCGTGCTCGTAGATCGCCGCGCTTTCGTCCCAGAGGTAGTTGGAGCGGATGATCGTGGTGTTCCGGGCCATGTTGCCGCCGGCGAGCCAGCCCTTTTCAAGGACGGCGATGTTGGTCATCCCGTGGTTCTTGGCCAGGAAGTAGGCCGTGGCCAGGCCGTGCCCGCCGCCGCCCACAATCACGGCGTCATAGGAGGACTTGGGCTCCGGGTTGCGCCAGAGGAATTCCGGGTGCTCCGGAAGCTGTTCCGTGCTCATTGTGCCACCTCGGTCACGTCAGAGGAGAGGTTGGGGTAGAGGGGGAACTTTCCGGCCAGGATTTCAACCCGCTGCCGGAGTTCCGCCACGGTCTCGTCGCTGAACTCGCGCTTGAGTGCTGCGGCGATAATGTCCGCGACCTCGGTGAATTCTGCCTTCCCGAAACCACGCGTGGCCAGTGCCGGCGTGCCGATACGAAGACCGGAAGAGACCATCGGCGGACGCGGGTCGAAGGGCACGGCGTTGCGGTTGACCGTGATGCCGATCCGGTGCAGGCGGTCTTCGCCCTGCTGGCCGTCCAGTTCCGAATTGCGCAGGTCCACCAGGACCAGGTGCACGTCAGTGCCACCGCTGACTACGGTCACGCCGGACTCTGCAACGTCGGCGGACAGCATGCGTTCTGCGATGATGCGGGCGCCTTCCAGGGTGCGTTCCTGGCGGTCGCGGAACGACGGCTCAGCAGCGAGCTTGAACGCAACAGCCTTCGCGGCAATGACGTGCTCCAGCGGGCCACCCTGCTGTCCGGGGAACACTGCGGAGTTGACCTTCTTGGCGATGTCGGCGTCGTTGGTCAGGATCACACCACCGCGCGGGCCGCCAAGGGTCTTGTGGGTGGTGCTCGTGACGATGTGGGCGTGAGGCACGGGGTTCGGGTGAAGCCCCGCGGCCACCAGGCCTGCGAAATGCGCCATGTCCACCATCAGGTAGGCACCTACCAAGTCCGCGATACGGCGGAACTCGGCGAAGTCCAACTGCCGGGAGTAAGCGGACCAGCCGGCGACGATCAGCTTCGGCTTGTTCTCGACCGCCAGGCGCTCGACTTCAGCCATGTCAATCAGCATGGTGTCTTCGGCGACTCCGTACGGGACCACTTTGTAGAGCTTGCCGGAGAAATTGATTCGCATCCCGTGTGTCAAGTGGCCACCGTGAGCGAGGTTCAGCCCCAGGATGGTGTCGCCGGGCTGGATCAGGGCGAACATCGCCGCTGCATTGGCCTGGGCGCCGGAGTGGGGCTGGACATTAGCGAATTCAGCGCCGAAGAGTGACTTGAGGCGGTCGATGGCCAGCTGCTCGACCACGTCGACGTGCTCGCAGCCGCCATAGTAGCGCTTGCCGGGGTAGCCCTCGGCATACTTGTTGGTCAGCACAGATCCCTGGGCTTCCATGACGGCAGTCGGCGCGAAGTTTTCGGAGGCGATCATCTCCAGTGTGCCCTGCTGGCGCAGCAATTCCTGTTGCACAGCGGCATGGATCTGGGGATCGGTCTCTGCGAGCGAGCGGGTCAGAACATCGACCATCATGTCTCCTAGTCTCTCTAATATCCTGTTGATATATTAGTTCAGTGACTCAAGTATGCTATCCGTGCCGGTAGGTGTCAACAGATTCTTCGACCGGTTTGGCCGGCGGGGCTGGGGGCCACGCGGCGGACCAAAGTGGCCCGGAACGGGCTAAAGCGCAGCCCATTCAGGGCTGCGCTTTAGTTTCGTGGCCGGCGGCGCCCGCCTCAGGCGGCGAAAAGAGCTTCGCGTACCGCGTGCTCGAAGCCAGTGACGTGGATCCGTGCGAGTTCAGCGGCCCCCGCCTCATCTCCGTCGATAACGGCACGGAGCAGGTCCACATGCTCGTGGACGTGCCGGGACAGGTCCGGCAGGCGATCCAGGACCATGCACCAGATTCGTGTTGCGAGATTGTCGTAGCGGATCAGGACATCCTCGAGGTGGGGATTGCCGGCGGCCGCATAGATGCCTCGGTGCACGCTGGCGTCCAGCCGCAGTGTTTCGACGACGGACGCTGCGCTCGCGTCGAATGACTCAACGGCGCGCATGACATCTCGCAGCTGCTCCCTGGCAGACGCCGTGGCCACGCGCGCAGCCCGGGAAGCGGCAAGGGGTTCAAGCTGCGTGCGGATTTCGGAAATGAACGCAAGGTCAGTAACCTCCACGCGCGTCGCGAAAGTTCCCCTCCGCGGGTAGGACACAACAAGGCGATCGAGCTCCAGCCGCTTCAAGGCTTCGCGCACCGGTGTCCGCCCCACGCCAAGGTCCTTGGCGAGCTGGTCGTCATTAAGGAGATCGCCGGGTTTGATGTCCAGCATCAGCAGCCGGTCCCGAATGCGTTCATAGGCCACATCCGCCAACGACCTCCTTGCGGCATCATCACCAGCACGCACCAAAGCTTCGACAGCCATCCGTGGACCCCTTTCAATTCCAGTGAGAAGGCTATTGACCTCTCCCAATGACCAGTATACGCTGGTGATCAAATCTAATATATCAGTAACAATTCTAAGAATATATCTAAAGGCGGAGACATGACGCTAATGGCGACAGACTCATCTACCAGCACGCTGCCCCAGCCGGAGGTTCTTGGGGAAGAGCCGACGAAGAAGTTCGTTCTCACATTGTCGTGCGTCGAACGCGCAGGCATCGTCCAAGCGGTCACCACGTTCCTCTTTGAGCGTGGCTTCAACATCGAGGAACACCAGCAGTTCGATGACGGCCTCCGCGAGACACTGCATCTGCGCACGGCATTCTCGGGCCCCTCTGCCCACACCCCGGACGGGCTCGAGGAAGAATTCCGTTCGATCGCTGACCGCTTCGACATGAAATTCAGCTTTCATGACGAGACGAAGCAGCGCCTCCTCGTAATGGTGTCCAAGTTCGGCCACTGCCTGAACGACTTGCTGTTTCGGTGGCGGGGCGGAAGCCTCGGCGGCGACATCGCCCTTGTGGTTTCCAACCATGAAACCCACCGCGCCATGGCCGAGGCCGCCGGCGTCCCCTTCATCTACCTCCCGGTGACCCCCGAGACCAAGGCAGATGCCGAGCGGCGCCTGCTGGAATTGGTGGACGAGCATAACATCGACCTCGTCGTACTCGCCCGGTACATGCAGGTACTGTCCGACGACCTTTGCCGCTCTTTGGCAGGCCGCGCTATCAACATCCACCATTCCTTCCTCCCGGGATTCAAGGGTGCGCGACCTTACCACCAGGCCTACGATCGTGGCGTCAAGCTGGTGGGCGCCACGGCCCACTACGTCACCGCGGAACTGGATGAGGGGCCAATCATCGAACAGGAAGTCATCAGGGTCGACCACAGCTACGGACCGACCGCCCTTTCAACGGTTGGCCAGGACGCGGAGGCACTGGCACTGTCCCGCGCCGTGCGTTGGCACTGCCAACACCGTGTGCTGCTGGATCGGACCAGCACCGTCGTGTTCCGTTAAGTAGAAGCCACCAAACCCGCAGAGACAACACACGAATATCAGCAGGAGAAACCACATGGCATCGACGCCAAGCATTGTCATTATCGGAGCCGGAATCGTCGGCACGAACCTGGCCGATGAACTGGTCACCCGGGGTTGGAACAACATCACCGTCCTGGACCAAGGGCCGCTGAACATGCCCGGGGGCTCCACGTCCCACGCCCCGGGCCTTGTCTTCCAGACGAACCCCTCAAAATCCATGGCGCTCTTCGCCAAGTACACGGTGGAAAAGCTATTGTCCTTGACCGAGGACGGCGTCAACTGCTTCAACCAGGTCGGCGGCCTCGAGGTCGCCACCACCGAGACCCGTCTCGCTGACCTGAAGCGGAAGCTCGGATACGCAGCATCGTATGGAATTAGCGGCAAGATGCTCTCGCGTGAAGAGTGCAAGGAGCTCTACCCGCTCCTGAACGAGGAAGACATCCTGGGTGGACTCCATGTCCCCAGCGACGGCCTGGCCAACGCCGCCCGCGCCGTTCAGCTGCTGATCAAACGTACGGAAGCCGCGGGCGTCAAGTACCGGGGCAACACCACGGTCACGGGTATCGAACAGTCCGGCCGGCGCGTCACGGGCGTCCAGACCTCCGACGGTGTTATCCCCGCGGACATCGTGGTTTCCTGCGCAGGCTTCTGGGGGGCCAAGATCGGCGAAATGATCGGCATGTCCGTCCCTCTTCTGCCCCTGGCCCACCAGTACGTCACGACCACTCCGGTGCCGGCGTTGAAGGGCAAGAACGCTCTGCCCAACGGGGCCTCCTTGCCCATTCTGCGGCACCAGGACCAGGACCTTTACTACCGCGAGCACGGCGAACGCTACGGCATCGGTTCCTACGCCCACCGCCCCATGCCCGTGGACCTTGACGAACTCGGCACCTTTGAGCCCGCCACGATCACCGAACACAACATGCCCTCCCGGCTTGACTTCACCTTGGAGGACTTCCTCCCGGCATGGGAAGCCACCAAGCGAATGCTGCCCGCGCTGCGGGAAAGCGACATAGAGGATGGCTTCAACGGCATCTTCTCCTTCACCCCCGACGGCGGATCCCTGGTGGGCGAGTCCAGGGAGTTGGACGGCTTCTTCGTCGCCGAAGCCGTGTGGGTGACCCACTCTGCCGGTATCGCCCGCGCCGTTGCCGAACTGCTGACCACCGGCAGGTCGGAGATCGATCTGGGTGATTGCGATATTCATCGCTTTGAAGAGGTCCAGCTGACCCCGGAATACGTCAGCGAAACGTCACAGCAGAATTTCGTGGAAATCTACGACGTCCTCCACCCACTCCAGTCCAAGCTCTCCCCCCGCAACCTCCGCGTGAGTCCGTTCCACGCCCGCCACAAGCAGTTGGGCGGGTTCTTCCTGGAGGGCGCCGGATGGGAACGCCCCTACTGGTTCGAAGCTAACGCGGAGCTGCTGAAGGAAATGCCGGACAGCTGGCTGCCGCCAGCCCGCGACGCCTGGTCGGGGATGTTCAGCTCGCCGATTGCCGCCGCTGAAGCTTGGAAGACCCGCACGGCGGTGGCCATGTACGACATGACTCCGCTCAAGCGCCTCGAGGTCTCCGGCCCGGGAGCACTGAAGCTGCTGCAGGAACTCACCACCGCGGACATGGCAAAGAAGCCCGGCGCAGTCACCTACACCCTCCTGCTGGACCACGCCGGCGGCATCCGAAGCGACATCACCGTGGCCCGGCTGAGCGAAGACACCTTCCAGCTTGGAGCCAACGGAAACATCGACACTGCCTACTTTGAGAGGGCAGCCCGCCATCAGACTGAAAGCGGGAGCGCCAGCGACTGGGTACAGGTGCGCGACACGACGGGCGGCACGTGCTGCATTGGCCTCTGGGGTCCCCTCGCCCGGGACCTGATCAGCACTGTCAGCAGCGACGATTTCAGCAACGACGGTCTCCGTTACTTCCGCGCCAAGGAGGTAGTCATCGGCGGCGTCAACGTCACGGCCATGCGCCTGTCCTACGTCGGCGAGCTGGGCTGGGAGCTCTACACAAGCGCAGACAATGGGCAGCGCCTCTGGGATGCGCTGTGGAAGGCCGGCCAGCCTCACGGTGTCATCGCGGCAGGCCGTGCAGCGTTCGGCGCGCTGCGGCTTGAAAAGGGTTACCGCTCCTGGGGCACAGACATGACCACCGAGCACGATCCCCTGGAAGCCGGACTGGGATTCGCCGTGAAGATGGCCAAGGAATCCTTCGTCGGAAAGAAAGCGTTGGAAGGCCGTACCGAGGAAAACTCCGCACGGCACCTGCGCTGCCTGACGGTCGACGACGGCCGGAGCATCGTCCTGGGCAAGGAACCGGTCTTTTACAAGGACCAGGCGGTCGGCTACGTCACCAGCGCCGCCTACGGCTACACCGTCGCCAAACCGATCGCCTACGCGTACCTCCCAGCCGCTGTCTCCGTGGGCGACTCCGTTGAGATCGAGTACTTCGGCCGGCGCATCCAGGCCACGGTCACCGCAGATCCGCTGTACGACCCCACGATGACCAGGCTCCGCGGCTAACACCCCGCCGGACCATTCAAGGCAGCGGCCCGGACCCATCCCCTCGAACCAGAGTCCGGGCCGCAGCCTTCCATGGCTCTCATACTCAGGAAGACACATGATCAGTTCAGAAACAATCAATGGCTACCTTGCCAGCCTTGCCTCACGCGAGCCCACCCCCGGCGGCGGCGCCGTCGCAGCCATCCACGCCGCCCAGGGGGCGGCACTCGTCGCCATGGTTGGCAGGTACACCACCGGCCCGAAATACGACCAGCACGCCGAACTCGTTCACAGGATCATCAGCACCGCGGACGGACTGGTGGCCGAGGCGCTGGGACTGGCTGACGCTGACCAACATGCGTTCCAGGGCGTCATCGATTCGTACAAACTTCCGACCGGGACGGAAGGCCTCAAGGCCGCACGAACGGAATCCATCCAGGGCGCCCTCATCCTGGCCGCGCAAACCCCCGCACAACTCATCAAGCTAGCCGGCGCCGTCGTGGATCTTGCCACGGAACTTTTCGAGGTCGCGAACGCGAATGTGATCAGCGACATCGCTGCTGCCGCAGACGCAGCCCGCGCAGCCGCCACCACCGCCCGGGTCAACATCGACATTAACGTGGTGGCCATCAAAGACGCCGCGGCCCGTTCACGGCTGGCTGGCCAGACCGACGGCATTGAGGAAAAGGTCATCTTGGCAGCGGACTCCCTCGTGGGGCGCGTGCGCGGAAGGATCCTCGGTTGAGCACCGCACTCCTCTCCGGCAAAACACTGGCAAAGACCATCCAGCAGAGAGCCCATGATGAGGCGCAGGACCTTGCAACGGACGGGCTCCGGCCCACGCTCGCGGTCGTTGTAGCCACCGACGACGGCTCCACGCATTGGTATGTCCGGTCCATCGAACGGGCCGCGGAGAAGGCCGGCATCAGTTGCCGGGTCGTGGACCTTGGCCAGGGCGCCAGCGGACGGGCCCTGGCCGCCGTCCTGACGGACCTCAGCGCCGATCTTTCAGTGAATGGCATCATCCTCCAGACGCCGCTGCCTCCCGGCGTCCAGACGGATGAGCTGGTCGGGCACATTGCCCCGGAGAAGGACATAGATGGCGCGAACCCGTTAAGCCTGGGACGGCTGGCTGTCGGCCAGCCCGCGTTCGCACCTGCCACTGCCCGCGCCGTAATCGAGATCCTTGACTACTTTGACATCCCACTGGCTGGCCGGAACGTCGTCGTCATTGGCCGTTCCGCCGTCGTCGGAAAGCCGCTGTCCCTGCTGCTGCTGGAACGCGACGCTGCGGTTACTATCTGCCACTCCAGGTCAGGTCCGCTGGAGCACTACACCAAGACCGCTGACGTCGTGGTCGTCGCAGCCGGGCGCACCGGTCTGCTGATCGGCGACCACGTTTCTTCAGCGGCCACCGTGATCGACGTCGGCACCAACGTCCTTCCCGACGGATCCCTCGTGGGGGATGTCGACGCAGCCAGCGTGCGCGGCGTCGCCGCGGCGCTGACCCCTGTCCCCGGCGGCGTGGGCTCCGTCACCACATCACTGCTTCTCCTGCACACAACCGAGGCCGCGCGGAAACAGTCGCGTGATCTAGCTCTGGAAGCTGCCGGGTAATCCACGGTAGACGCACTTGCCAGCCTCTGGAACCCGTTGTCGTTGCCGTCGAAGGCGCGGATACCCCCTGAAGGGCGGGACTTTGTCTCCGCGCTCGAGTCCTGGACCCTTCGCACCCTGAAGCGCCGCTGCCTCCGCGGCCGGTTGCCGTCTACAGCACAGCCCTGATGAGCTTCTCGAAATCGGTGACGTGCTGGGCGGTCAACCGCGCAGCAGCTTCGGAGTCCCCAGCCGCGATGCATTCGAGAAGCTCAATATGCTGGGCAATATGCTCGGACACCGGCGGGAGCTTTTCCAGCACCAGGCTCCAAATCCGTGTTGCCAGATTGTCGTAACGAATTAAGACATCCTGGAGGTGCCGGCTTCCTGTGGCGCGATAGATCGTCCGGTGTACCCGCATGTCCAGGCGCATGAGGTCCTGCTGCGACTGCATCCCTGGCAGCAGCTGCTCTACTTCCCGCGCAAAGTCCCTAAGCTCCTGCCGAAGCTGCGGCGACGCCATCCGCGCAGCCCGCGCGGCTGCGGCAGGCTCCAGAAGGTGGCGAATCTCGGAGATTTCAGCCAGATCTTTAATGTCCACGCCCGCGGCGAACGTTCCGCGCCGCGGATAGGCCACCACCAAATGGTCGCTCTCAAGCCGCTTCATAGCTTCGCGGATTGGCGTCCGGCCCACACCGAGACGCCTGGAGATTACCTCATCGTTGAGAGGCTCCCCCGGCTTGATGTCCAGAACGATCAATTCATCGCACAAGATCCTATAGGCGAAGTCGGCAAAGGATTCGTCATCCTGCCTCTGCGGCACCGAGGAACGCCCCGCCTCCACTGGTAATCCGCCAGCGTTTGCCATTTCCAAGACTCCTCCCGATGCGCGTCCGAGCCTTGACGCCCCGGCTCTCAGTACATAGTATTCCAACAACTGATATATCAATACGTAAGAATAAGAATGTCAAGGGCTACAGTGCCTTCGAAATGATAAGCCCCGGACTGCACGGGCTTTGCAACCCGTACGCCACGAATGGAGAGCAATGGGCAATGAAGCTGTTGCAAGGGTGCGGCTGGAAGTTGTTCCTTCAGCCGATCTGCTCACGGCGCTCCCCCTGGTATTTGATCCTCCGGGCCCCGTAAGTGTGACGTGCCTTCCGCACCACGGTCCTGAACGCACCGTAGAAACTTCCACGCGCCTGGCGCGCCTGGGGTACCACGCGGTTCCCCATTTGGCCGCCCGCAGCATCACCAGCGAGGCCCAACTGCATTCCCTGCTGCTGGAGTTGCAAGGGGCGGGAGTCTCCGAGCTGTTTCTCGTTGCCGGTGACCGCCGCGCCCCCGCGGGTCCCTACTGCTGGAGCGGACAGCTCCTGGAGGCTGTCAAAGCGTATTCGGCTGACTTTTCAGTAGGCATTGCCGGCTACCCCGAAGGCCACCCCCACCTGGCCCAGGACAAACTCGTGAGCAGCCTCGAGATCAAGGCGCCGGTGGCGTCATCGCTGGTCACCCAGATGTGCTTTTCTGCCGAGGCGATCAGCAACTACCTTCGGACGATCCGCAAGAACGGCGTCGAGCTCCCTGTGTGGGTTGGGGTGCCCGGTCCGGTCTCAGTCAAAAAGCTGGTGTCCATGGGAGCACGCCTCGGTGTTGGCCGTTCGCTCAAGCTGGCCCGCAGTTCAGGCATGGCAGGCGCCCTCTGGCAGCGAGGGGACGTGATGAACTACGACAGTGGCCGACTGATTCGCGAAGTTCACCAGGAGCTGGCGGGTGATCCCCTCTTTGCCGGTTTCCACGTCTACACCTTCAACGACCTAGGCCGCTTGCCCGGCCTCCTAAACAGCCTGCCGATGCTGCATGAGGCCCCCACAAAGCCACCAAGCAAGCCCGGCCCGCTGTTTCCTGCCCGGATCTGAAGGGAAGATCACATGGCTTCAAAAGCCCCGTTACATAACATCGACGAGTCAAGGCTGACCGTCACCAAACCCAAGACCAAGGCCGTCGGAATCCCCGCGGTGGTGAACTCGCTGAAAATCTCCCTCGAGCAGATGGGTCCGCTGCGCAGTGTCCAAACGCTGCTGGCAGTCAACCAGGTCGACGGGTTCGACTGCATGGGCTGCGCGTGGCCCGAGCACGAAAAGCGCAACGCCGCCGAGTTCTGCGAAAACGGCGCGAAGGCAGTGGCCGAGGAGGGCACCCGCCGCCGCGTCACCCCAGAGTTCTTCGCCAGACACTCCATCGAGGACCTGAAAACGCGGGACGACTACTGGCTGGGTCAGCAGGGCCGGCTGACGCATCCGATGTTTTTGGCCGCGGGCGCAACGCACTACACACCCATCGAATGGGACGCAGCCTATGAGCTGATCGCCCAGGAGATGAAAGAAATGGACCATCCCGGCCAGGCAGTTTTTTACACTTCCGGGCGGACTTCGAATGAAGCCGCTTTCCTTTACCAGCTCCTCGTGCGCGGACTGGGCACGAATAATCTCCCCGATTGCTCCAACATGTGCCACGAGTCCACGGGTTCAGCCCTCGTTGAAACCATCGGCATCGGCAAGGGCTCGGTCAGCCTCGCCGATCTGGAGACAGCCGCGCTGATCTTCGTTGCCGGGCAGAATCCAGGTACTAACCACCCGCGCATGCTTAGCGCCCTGGAAAAAGCGAAGAAGAACGGCGCCGTCATCATCTCCGTCAACCCACTTCCCGAGGCCGGGCTCCTCCGGTTCGAGAATCCACAGACGATCTCCGGAACGCTCGTGGGCACGCAACTGACCGACGACTTCCTGCAGATCCGGGCCGGCGGGGATCAGGCCCTCTTCCAGGGGCTTGGCAAATACCTCCTCGAGGCGGAGGCGCAGGGGAGGAAGACGCCGGGACTGGCTGCTGTCCTGGACCACGAATTCATCAATAACCACACCGTGGGCATCAACGAGTATCTGCGGCACCTCGAAAAGGTCCAGTGGCGTGAAATAGTCGAAGCCACGGGCCTGAGTCTGGAGCAGATCAAGTCCACGGGCGAACGCCTGCTGGCCTCCAATGCCACCATCGTCTGCTGGGCCATGGGCCTAACCCAGCACAAACACTCAGTTCCCACGCTCCGGGACGTCGTCAACGTGCTGCTTCTCCAAGGCAACATCGGTAAGCCCGGAGCTGGAGTATGCCCCGTCCGCGGCCACTCGAACGTCCAGGGCGACCGCACCATGGGCATCTTCGAAAAGATGCCAGCGGCGTTCCACGACAGGCTGGACCAGGAGTTCAAGTTCGTTTCCCCTCGCAAGCACGGCTACGACACCGTTGCGGCGATTCGTGCCATGCGGGACGGCAAAGTCCGCGTCTTCGTTGGAATGGGTGGAAACTTCGTCCGGGCGGCCCCGGATTCCGAGGTCACGGAGCGGGCTTTGGCCAACACAGGCCTGACGGTACAGATCTCCACGAAGCTGAACCATTCCCACGTGTCCACGGGCCGGCGCGCGCTGATCCTCCCGACGCTGGGTCGGACCGAAAAGGACGCGCAGCGCACCGGGGACCAGAGGGTGACGGTGGAAGACTCGATGAGCGCCGTCCATGCGTCCCGCGGACGCATTAGGCCGGCCAGCGAGCACCTCCACTCAGAGGTGGCCATAGTGTGCAACCTCGCCCATAAGCTCTTCACCGGCAGTGACAATTTCCCACTGCCGAACACGCCTAAAGCTGCCTGGCTCTCGATGAAAGACGACTACTCCCTGGTCCGGAGGCACATCGAGGCGGTCATCGACGGCTTCGAAAATTTCGAGGAGCGGATCCGGCACCCTGGCGGCTTTGTCCTCCCCCACCCTCCGCGGGACGCCAGACAGTTCGACACCGCGTCGGGCAAGGCCCACTTCACCGGCAATGAGCTGGAATTCATCAAAGTACCCGAGGGGCGGCTGGTCCTTCAGACCCTGCGCTCACATGACCAGTACAACACCACCATCTATGGCAAGGATGACCGATACCGCGGTATCCACGGTGGGCGCCGGGTGGTTCTTGTCAACGAGGCTGACATCGCTGAGCTGGGCTTTAGAGACGGTGACATGGTTCATTTGATTTCCGAGTTCCGCGGGACAGAGCGGCGGGCGGACAACTTCCGCATCATTTCGTATTCGACACCGAAGGGCTGTGCGGCAGCGTACTACCCGGAGACCAACGTGCTCGTGCCGCTCGATTCGGTAGCTGACACCAGCGGTACACCGACATCCAAGTCCGTCATCGTGCGGCTGGAACGGGCCGAAGCGTGAGCGCCGACATGAGGACGGCAACAGCGTCCAAGGGTGTGGACGGGCCGCGGGTTGAGCAGGCCGTCCGTGAATATCTGCTTGCGATCGGAGAGGACCCGGACAGGCCAGGGCTCGTGGACACGCCCGCGCGGGTGGCCCGGGCGGCTGCGGAGATATTTGGCGGGCTTCATGAGGACCCGCTGGCCGTGCTGGATAAGACCTTTGACCTTGGGCACGGAGAAATGGTCATCGTCAAGGACATCCCTTTCTACTCCACCTGCGAGCACCACCTGGTGCCGTTCCACGGCGTAGCCCACGTTGGCTACATCCCATCGGCTGAGGGTCTCGTTACGGGACTGAGCAAGCTGGCCCGGCTCGTCGATGTCTTTGCACGCAGGCCCCAGGTCCAGGAACGGCTGACAACCCAGGTCGTTGATGCGCTGGTCAGCTCGCTGCGGCCCCTGGGGGCCATTGTGGTAGTTGAGTGCGAGCACCTCTGCATGTCGATGCGCGGTGTCCGCAAGCCCGGGGCCAAGACCATCACTTCAGCCGTCCGCGGGGAGCTCCGTCTGCCCGCGGCCCGGGCTGAGGCGCTCAGCCTGATCCACGGCCGCTAAGAAATCTCTGGACACACACCCAGTCTTACCATACGATGGAACTGATATATCTTTACTGATAATTAATACATATCAGTATAATTTGGGAGAGAGTCATGCCTGACATCACCCATGCCGCACCCCCGGCCAACCTGCCGGTACGCACCCACGAAGTGCAAATCGTCGACGGCAACATCATGGTCATCGAATCGGACGAGGCCCCCAACCTTCCGCCCGGACTGACCCCCGAGGGCCATGTTTAACCGCAGGCCCATGCCTCACCGAGCTAAGGACCCGCTCATGGCTTTTAATAGTGACCTAAAGTCCCATACACCCGAAGAGTTGCCTGCCGACAACGGGTTGGCAGGGGCTCCGCGTAACGAAGAACCTGAAAATGCGGGGAGTAACACAGTAGCTATAAGTGTCTCGGGCGAAGTCGACACAAACCCCGCTGTCCTCGATCCGGAGGAAGGAGGCGCAGCCACCTTGCCGGACGTCGAAGAGTACGAGCAAATCCTCGAAGAGCTGCGCCATGCCAAGACCGAGCAAGCAGTTGCGGATCGCCGGAATCACAAGCTCACCCTCGACAAGATCACGTTCGGGATCACAGGCGTCATCGCCATTGCCTTTGTTATCTGGGGCTTCGTGGGACGCGACAGCCTGTCCGACACTTCCACGGGTGCCCTCAATTGGGTCATGGAGTACACCGGATGGCTTTTCATGCTCATGGCATCGCTCTTCGTGATCTTCGTCCTGTGGCTGGCCCTGGGCAAGTTCGGCAACATCCCGCTGGGCAAGGACGGCGAAAAGCCCGAATTCCGTACTGTCTCCTGGGTCGCGATGATGTTCGCCGCCGGCATGGGCATCGGGCTGATGTTCTACGGCGTGGCCGAACCGCTCTACCACTACGTCTCTCCCCCGCCCGGCACTGTGAACGGACGGACCCCCGAAGCCATCCAGACGGCCATGGCCACCTCGATCTTCCATTGGACTCTTCACCCCTGGGCCATGTATGCAGTTGTCGGCATCGCAATGGCCTACGGGACCTACCGCTTGGGTCGGAGGCAACTGATCTCTGTCGCCTTCACGTCGCTCTTCGGCGTCAGGACGGTCGAAGGGCCAATCGGGAAGTTCATCAATATCCTGGCCATTTTCGCCACCTTGTTTGGTACCGCTGCATCGTTGGGCCTGGGCGCCCTGCAGATTGGCAGCGGTATGACCTCCAACGGTTGGTTCGGCGAAATCGGCACCCCCGTGCTCGTAGCGATCGTTGCCGTCCTGACCTTATGCTTCGTCGCTTCGGCCGTCTCTGGGATCAGCCGCGGCATCCAGTGGCTCTCCAACATCAACATGGTCCTGGCCGTCGTCCTTGCACTGATCGTTTTCGTCGCCGGCCCCACCCTTTTCATCCTTAACTTGATCCCCTCCGCGGTCGGCGACTACGCCCGCGACCTGGCCGAGATGTCGTCCCGGACTGAAGCGGTTGGTGATGAGTCACTGCGTAGCTGGATGAGCAGCTGGACTATCTTCTACTGGGCCTGGTGGATCTCGTGGACCCCGTTCGTAGGGCTCTTCATCGCCCGCATCAGCCGTGGCCGCACCATCCGCCAGTTCGTCACCGGTGTGCTGCTGGTGCCCAGCGTCGTCAGTGTGATCTGGTTTGCCGTCTTCGGAGGCGCCGCCTTCCAGGTCCAGCAGGAAGCCGACAAGGCCAACACCCCCGGCCTGGTCACCATGGTCAACGGGACACCGTCCGTCAACTTCGACGGAGCACTCTTCGACCTGATCAAGAACCTGAGCATGCCTGACTGGGCTACCACTGGCGTTATCGTGCTGGCCATGGTTCTGGTCGCTATCTTCTTTATCACTGGCGCCGACGCTGCCTCAATCGTGATGGGATCGCTCAGCTCCAATGGCGCCGAGCACCCCCGCCGCGGAGTGGTCATCTTCTGGGGCTGCCTCACCGGCGCCGTGGCGGCGGTCATGTTGCTGGCCGGCGGCGATGAACCTTCAGAAGCCTTGGCTGGCCTGCAAAGAATCACCATCGTGGCAGCGCTGCCGTTCGTCATCGTCATGATGTTGCTCTGCTTCGCCCTCACCAAGGACCTGCGTCGCGATCCCCTCTCCTTGCGGCGTCGCCTGGCCACATCCGTAGTGGAGCGGGCCATACGGACCGGCGTGGAACAACACGGCGGCGTTCAGTTCGACCTCGTAACAAAGCACGACTGCGCCGAAAAGTGCCCCGACTCGGACTGTCTGGGAGGGACTCCCACGGGGACCATCCCGACCGTCGAGTCCCAGCACCCCGAGCCGGACCGTAAATAGCAGAGCACCTTAAGTAGCAACCCCGCCCCGGCGGCACGCGGCTGGTTCCAGCCCGTGCCGCCGGGGCACACGCATAGCAATAACAATCCACCCCGGGGCCCGGACTGCAGGATCGCATGATAGTCAGTCCCTTGGAGCCGTAATGACGGAACTGGTCCGGCAGGGACGCGCAACGGACCACGTCCGCAAAGCCAGCTTCTACACGCGGCTCAGCCATGTTATTTCAGAGATCGTCTTCGGGTCGGGCGGTGAGGATCCGATTGGCGCTGACCTGCAGGATGCCGAGCGACTCCTGGATCAGGGGCGATGCGATGCTGCCCCTGCGCACCGCTGCGACAATGCGGCGCGCGGGCTTCCCCTTGCCAGTAATGCGCAGTCGAACCACGTTTTCGGCACTACGCAGGGGCGCCAGTCGCGGCAGCAGGCCCACGCCCAGCCCCGCACCAACGAAGGCGATCTGGGTTTCCCATTCAACGGCCTCATGGGCAATCCGCGGTGTCACCCCGACTGCCGTGAACGCCGCGGTGAATAGGGAATGGTAGGTGGAGCCGGCGGCCTCGGTGATCCAGGGTTCCGACGCCAGCTCTTCGAGCGTCACCGTTTCCCGCGATGCCAACGGATGGTCGGAGGGAATGATCACGTCCAGGGGATCGTCGAGCAGAACGGTCTGCTCGAAGCGCGGATCGTCCTCAGCATAGGTGTCGGACTGCATGGCGACGATGACCGCGAGGTCGATTCGCTCGGCAACCAACAAGTCGAAGCAGCGAGCCGGGTTGGCCTCGAGTACCTGCACCTCCAGCAGGGGGCGTGTTGAGCGCAGGGTGGCGGCCAGCGGCGCGAGCAACTGGGCGGCTGCCGTGGAGAATCCGCCGAGGCCAAAACGGGACTGCACCTGGTCGCCGGCCTCCATGGCCGCGGCGCGCAGGCTCTCCCATTCCGCAATGACGGTGTCGGAGCCCGCCACGAGAAAGCGGCCCGTGGCGGTCAGCCGCACACCCCGGCCGTCCTTCGTCAGCAGCTGCATTCCCAGCACGCGCTGCAGCTCCCGCAATTGCGCGGAGACGGCGGAGGGAGAATAGCCCATGAGCTCCGCGGTTGCGCCAACGGTGCCGCACCGGGCAAACACCCGAAGTGTTATGAGCCGTGGATCGATCATGCACTTATTGTGCACTGTTATCTCCTAAATGTTGCGCTTTTGTTGCAGATCGATCGTCCCTAATCTCATGACTAGAAGGTTTTCGACCACGCCGGTTGCCCCCACCAACCCGTGGTCCCCACGAATCGCACACTTACCCAGCCCTCCCGGGAGGAAACACATGTCTGCTCCAGTGACCGCGCCCCTCAATTCACGCGGAAAACTCGCTTCATCGGTGCCTGCCGAGCAGCTGGCGGAAATCACCGAGTTGTTCGATTTCCGGCGGGTGGGATTTTCCCTCGATGCCCCCTTCTACACCGATCCGACGATTTTCAACATCGACATGCAGGCCATTTTTGGCCAGCACTGGATCTTTGCCGCCAGCATCGCCGAGCTCCCGGAGCCGGGCGACTACGTCACCGTCGACTACGGGCCCTACTCCCTGATCGTGCTGCGCAACGACGACGGCGGCGTGAACGTCCTGCACAACGTGTGCCGCCACCGCGGCGCCCGGGTCCTGACCGAAGCCGCGGGGACAACGGGGAACCTGGTATGCGGCTATCACTCCTGGACCTACTCCCCCAACGGCGATTTGATCCATGCCTCGGCACCGGGGGAAACGAAGTTCGACAAGGGCTGCTTCGGTCTCAAGCGTGCCCACAGCCGCGTGTTCGCGGGACTCATCTTCGTCTGCATTGCGGACGAACCGCCGACGGATTTCGACGAAACCGGAAAGATCTTCGAGCCTTACCTTGCGCCCCACGATCTGTCGAAGACGAAAATCGCCTACCAGCAGAACATCATCGAGGAGGGCAACTGGAAGCTCGTCATGGAGAACAACCGTGAGTGCTACCACTGCGACGGCCACCCGGAACTCGCCTGTTCCCTCTTTCCCACCTGGGGCCTGACGGAGGGCCTGATCCCGCCCCATCTCGAGGAGGTATGGGACCGCAACAAGGAAGCACAGTCCTCGCTCGAGGACCGTTGCCGCCGCTATGGCCTTCCCTATGAGGTCATCGAGGAGCTCGACACCCGCGTAGCGGGAATCCGCATCTCACGAGACTCGCTGGACGGTGACGGCGAATCGTTCTCGCCCGATGGGCACAGGCTCTCCAAGAAGCTGCTCGGCGACTTGCGGGACTTCCGCCTTGGCCGCTGCTCGATGCACCTGCAGCCCAACAGCTGGTTCCATTTCCTCGGGGACCACGTCATCACGTTCGCCGTCTTCCCCGTGAACGAACACCAGACACTGGTACGCACCACCTGGCTGGTGGCTGACGACGCCGAGGAAGGCGTCGACTACGACCTGGAGAAACTCACCCACACTTGGAAGCAGACCAATCTGCAGGACAAGGCGTTCGTGGAGCTGTGCCAGAAGGGCGCCAGCAGCCCCGCCTACGAGCCCGGCCCGTACATGAAGAGCGAATACCAGGTCGAGGCGTTCATCAACTGGTATGTGCAGCGCGTGCAGGAGCACTTGGCATGATTGAACTCCGCACCGTCACGGCAATTCAGGAACCACAGCGCATTCGCGGTCTTGAGATGCCGTGGAACAGGGTGATGGGCAGCACCGAGGGACCCGCCGGTGCCGCCCGCGCGTTGGGTCCCTGGCATCCGCAGGAGTTCATGGCCGAATGTGTCGAGACCGTTCCCGAGGTGGGCGGCATGATGACCTTCGTGTTCCGCCGCTCCGACGGTGCGCCCCTGGCGTTCCGTCCGGGCCAGTACGTGAACGTCGCCTTTCCCGTGAACGGCGAGGACCAGGACGCGGTGGACCGCAGCTACTCGCTGTCCAGCTCCCCCACCAAGCCGTGGACCTTCGACATCACCGTCAAATGCGACCCCACGGGACTGGTCTCACCATGGGTGCACGAGAACGTCAAACCCGGCACCGTCCTCGAGATGCTCGGACCGGTCGGGGCATTCCACCTGCCCGACGCCGACCGGCGGGCACGGTACCTCTTGCTGGCCGCCGGCGCAGGCATCACCCCCATCATGTCGATGTTGCGGACCATCCACTCCCTGCCCGGACAGGCCGATGTCGTGGTGCTGTACCACGGAGCGGAAGCCGGAGGCTTTGCCTTCCACCAGGAGTTGGCCTACATCGCCTCCGTGGACTCGCGCGTCAAGGTCTTCTACTCCCTGGGCGACCGCAGCAAACCCGAGGGGTGGGAAGGTCTCACCGGAAGGCTGACGGCGGCCATGCTCGACGAGGTGGCCCCCGATGCCAACGGCCGCCAGGTCTATGCCTGCGGCCCCGAGGGTTACCTGAACACCGCCACCGAGCTCCTCGAGAAGGTCGGCGTCGACGGCACCTCCATCCACATGGAATTCTTCTCGGGAGACCGCCAGACGATCCTTGAATACCAGGCGGAGCTCGCGCTGGCAGTGGACATTGCGGAGGAAATCGCCGAGGAAATCGCCGATTCCGCCGAGGACTACTACGAAAGCCAGCCCACCGCGTTCGGGCTCTACGAACCCGGCTACGACGCCGAGGGGACCCTGAGGGCCACGGGGCTGCCGCTGGAAACCGGCGACCCGGACGCGCCCTGTCCCGAAGCCCCCGACGCCAGTCCGGACGGGGGGCCGGAGGCCGGGTCACCCGATGCCTCGAGCTTCGACACGGTCGGAACGGGACCCCTCACCCTGTCCTTCATGCGCACCGGCATCAAAGTGCGCATCGACCCCGCCGAACACATCCTCGGGGTGGCCCAGCGTGCAGGCGTCAGGATCGGCGCGAACTGCAAGGAAGGCATGTGCGGCTCCTGCAAGGTCGTCAAGCTTTCCGGGGAGGTCGAGATGAACCATCAGGGCGGGATCCGGGCACGGGAAATCGATGCAGGCAAGTTCCTGCCCTGCTGCTCCACCGCGCGGACCGATCTGGTGATCGATGCCTAGCCGCTTCCAGCTGCTCCAGGCCGGACAGCATCAGGGATTGTTTTCACGGCGAGAATAGCGCACCACCGGCTCGAGGGGCAGGCGCGTTCAGGATGCCGGCCCCCGTCCATCGCCAGGCGGCGGCCGGTCAAGGCACCTTAGGGTGACGGCCTGTACTGTGTCCGGCGGCGGGCATATCCTGCAGGAAGACCCGACCCTGACCAGCAATACCGAGGTACCCCATGGAAATGCCCAAAGCGTCCGACGCCGACAAGGACCACTTCCGCTCGGTGCTCCCCGACCATCCCGAGGTGGTCATCAAGCCGATGTTCGGGAACCTCGGCGCCTTCGTGAACGGCAACATGTTCGCCGGCCTGTTCGGCCCCACCATCGGCGTGAAGCTGTCCGAGGCGGACAAGGAACTGCTCGAAAGCACGGAGCGGACAGTTCCATTCGGGCCCGCCGAGCGCCCCATGGGCGGGTACACCGGGTTGCCGGAAATCTGGAACGCCGAGGGCGACGGCGACAAAGCGCGGGCGCGGGCTTGGGTGGAGAGGGCGTTCGAGCATGTGGCCGGACTCCCGCCCAAGGCTCCCAAGGTTCCGAAGGCGAAGGCCGCGAAGAAGTAGCCATGCCCTCCCCCGCGTAGGCCCGGTCCACGAGGTCGACACCCTGGTGATCGGCGCGGGGCAGGCCGGCCTGGCCACCAGCTACTGGCTGAGCCGGCACGGCGTCGAACATCAACTGCTGGAGCGGCGGCCGGAACTTGGCGGCGCCTGGCAGGACCGGTGGGACTCGTTTTACCTGAACACCCCGAACTGCTCGTTCCTGCTGCCGGAACTGACCTACGACGGCCCCGAGCCGGACGCCTTCCTCCCCGGGACGAGGTGATCGGGCTCTTCCGGAACTACGCCGCGAGGATAAATGCGCCGGTCCTGCTCGGCACGGAGGTGACCCGGGTCAACGCGGCAAACGGCGGCTTCGCATGGATACTAACCACGGCGGCTGGCGGGCACGGAACGTGGTCCTCGCGAACGGCGCCTTTCAGCTCCCGCGCGTCCTGCCGGCTGCCGCCGCGCTGCCAGGGCACATCCGGCAGCTGCACAGCCACGACTACCGCAACCCGCAGCAGCTTCCGGAGGGCGCCGTGCTGGTGGTGGGCACCGGGCAGTCCGGCGGTCAGATCACCGAGGACCTGCTCGACGCCGACAGGGAGGTCCACCTCTCCGTCTCGGCCTGCCCCGAGGCCCCGCGGCGGTACCGAGGCCAGGACGTTTTCCACTGGATCCTGCAGGTCAACCTCCACGGCCCCGAGCACGGCATCAACGGCCTCCAGGCGGAACAGCTCCCCTCCCCCGCCGCGCGCTTTATGTGCAACCCGCTGATCTCCGGCAACGGCGGCGGCCACGGCATCCACCTGCG
This sequence comes from Arthrobacter sp. UYCu712, assembly GCF_040547005.1. Classification (NCBI taxonomy): domain Bacteria; kingdom Bacillati; phylum Actinomycetota; class Actinomycetes; order Micrococcales; family Micrococcaceae; genus Arthrobacter; species Arthrobacter sp. UYCu712. The sequence goes on along the minus strand of NZ_JBEPOZ010000028.1, from coordinate 4,161 downwards.
GGACCTCGGCCGCCGGGGCGTCCGGCTGCACGGCCGGTTTGAGGGAACGGACGACGGCGTACTCGGCTTCAGCGACGACCTCCCCGCACGCCTCGCCCTGGTGGAGGCGGGGTTCGGTGCGCGGCTGGGGCGGATGGCCGACGCCTACATTCACGCCGCAGGCATCGAGGCACCTCCCGCGGAACCTACGGCGGCAGATGACTGGCTGCCCACGCAATCCGGAGCCCACCTTGACCTCGGCGCCGACGGCGTCACCTCCATCATTTGGTGCACCGGGTACGGCCTGGACTTTGGCTTCCTCGACATCCCGGTGCTCGACCAGTGGAACTATCCGCGCCACAGTCGTGGTGTCACCGACGTTCCGGGTCTCTACGCCGTGGGCAACCCCTGGCTCACCAAACACCTGTCGGCCACGCTGTCAGTGGTGGGCGACGATGCCGAGTTCGTGGCGGCGCACATCGCAACGCGGTGAGCGGGCTGCATCCTGGCCAGCTACCGGCAGCGGCACGCGCAATACGAGGCCGACGCCGACGTGCCGGCCGCGTACACGGTCGCACCATCGCTATGGATCCGTTGCCCACACCCATCGGGGTAGTGACGGCCATCGCCGTCTGCTCCTCCGTGGTTGACGTGCCCAATGTGCACCAGCGGCGCCCTGCTGATGGCGAGCGCGCAGCCTAAGGACGAGCGGAGTTCTTCCGGGCGCTGCTGCCTTCAACCGGATTCAGGCCTTTGGGCGGAAAGGCCCCGGCCAGTCCTTGAGCCGGATCCGTTTGAGGTCCTGGACGGTGCCCAGCGTGCCCCACTCGTCCAGGCCCAGCCGGGACAGCGGCTCCAGCAGGTCAATCCGAGGGTGGCTGCCGTCCAGAACCGAGTCACTCACGGCAGCGTGCGTCACTTCGCCGAAAACCAGGATGGAATCACCCATCGGCAGGACCGAGCGAAGACGGCATTCGAGCACCGCCAGCGTTTCCTTAACCCGGGGCGCTCCCACGGTGAGGCTCGGCTCCCGGGTGAGGCCGGCGGCGTCAAACTCACTGACATCGGGCGGAAAATTGGTGCCGGTAGCGTTGACCTCCTCCAGGAGCGCGGCCGGGGCGAGGTTCACCACAAATTCTCTGGACTCGGTGATGTTGCGGAGCGAATCCTTCTCCCCCACCGAGGTGAACTGCACGATGGGAGGATTCGTGGACGCCACGGTGAAGAACGAGTGCGGGGCCAGGTTGTCGACGCCCTCCGGCGAGACACTCGAAACCCAAGCGATGGGCCGTGGCACCACCACGGCGGTGAGCAGCCGGTAGAAATCACCGGTGGACGTGGTTGCGGGATCGAAATCAGTGCGCATACTGCCAGACTAACGGTCAGGGAAATATGGCGGAGGAAACAGGATATGACGATCCAGCCATACCGTTCACCGTCAACCGGGTGCGGGGTGCGCGCCGTCCTCTTCGACACCTTCGGCACGGTGGTGGACTGGCGCACCGGCGTCGCCCGGCAGGCGGCCGCCTTCGCCGCGACGCATGGGCAGGATCTCGACGCCGAGGCGTTCGCCGATGACTGGCGCGCCCTCTACCAGCCGGCAATGGAGGCCATCCGCTCCGGATCCCGCGAATTCGCCACCCTGGACACACTCCACCGCGAAAACCTGGACCAGGTGCTCCGCCACCACGGTTTCTATCCGGACCGGCTGGACGCAAGAACCCTGGAAGAGTTGAACAGATCTTGGCACCGTCTGCCCCCGTGGCCGGACAGCTTGGGGGGCCTGGCCGCCGTCCGCCGTGGCTACATCGTGGGCCCCCTCTCCAATGGCAACACCTCGCTGTTATTGGACATGGCCAGAAACGCCGGCCTTCCGTGGGACGTGATCATCGGCTCGGACATGACGCGCACCTACAAGCCGTTGCCCACGGCCTACCTTCGGACTGCGGAGTTCCTGGACCTCAGGCCCGGTGCAGTGATGCTCGTGGCCGCCCACAACAACGACTTGCGTGCTGCCCGGGAGGCTGGACTGGCGACGGCGTTCGTCGCCCGCCCCACCGAGTACGGCCCGGGCCAGGTTGCGGATCTGTCGCCGGAGAGCGATTGGGACCTCTCGGCATCGAGCATCACCGAACTGGCTCACGAGGTCGGGGCCTGAGCTGCATGCCGCATATGGCTTCGTGATCTGGACCGTGGGCCGCGATGCCGAGTACATTGCGCAACACATCGCCGGGAACATCACCGCCCGGTGAAGGCGGCATACCAGAGAGGCGGCTACCCCGCGCCAGGCCCGTCGAAGTTCACGGGCGCGGCGAGGCCGGCCGAGCTGAACCATTCCCTGGCCCATGCCTGGACCGCGGGTGTCGCGAGGTGCTCGGCGACAAGCTGCGGCGACCCGTCGAACACGGACTTCCCCTCCTCCAGGAGGTCCCCGGTGCCGCTGCCGGCGAGGAGCCCGAAGAGGGCAGGCTGGTCGACGAAGGGAAGCTTCCGGCCGTCGCCATCGGTCAGCGCGCCCCAGCGCGAGGTAAACAGCGAAAACTCCTCCGGACGTTCCCCGTGGTCCGCCACGAGCGGGCAGGCTTCGCCGTCGAGCCGGATCCGCCGGTAGTTTGGCTCCGTTTCGTCGAGGGCCATCAGTTGGACATCGTCCAGCCACGAAAGCCAGACCGCCGTGCACTCTCCCATCAGCGGATACGGGGCGGCGGCGATGTAGCCGGCCTTGCTCACGTGGGCGGAGTGGCCAACGGCGATGTTGTGGAGGTGCCCCCGGACCAGCGGCAGGACCGCGCTGACAGGCTGGTGGTAGTTGGCGAATTTCCGCCGCATCACGTCGGCGCTCGAATTCGAGCCGATGGAGACCACCAAGGAACGGGCCTCCAGCGGAGCCGCGCCGGCTTGCGCGAGAGCTTCATCCAGTCCGGCTGAAAGCTCAAGGGACCGGAAGTCATCGCCGTCCATGACACCCGAGGCCACAGGCGGATCCCACGGATACAGCAGCGGATCGAGATGCCCGGCGCCGTCGGCCTGGCTCAGTCCCATGGAGCCAGCCGGGTGAAGCCGTTGGCATCGTGCTGGAGACTGATCAAGGTGGCCCGCTTTCGTGGTCGGGACTTCCAGTGTCCCGCACTTTGAGGGAACCGGACCTTCCCCGCCGATTCGGCCGCGAGGCCCTTCATGCGAGTCGAGGCCGGACAGGCGGGGCTGGTCACCAGCTACTGGCTCACCGGGCACCGGGTGGAGCGCCGGGTGCTTGAGCGACGGGATGCTCTGGGTGGGCGCGGCAGGACCGGTGGGACTCGTTCTACCTAAACACGACCGACTTCTCATTCACGTTGTCCGGGCTGACGTACGACGGTCCCGGGCCGAATGCCTTCCGTCCCCGCGACGCCGTTATTGACCTGTTCCGGGACTACGCCCAGCGGATCGCCGCACCAGTGCAGCTGAGCACGGAGCCCACTCGGATCGCCAGAGCGGGCGGCCACTTCAGCGTCGAAACCGCCAGCTCCCATATGTGCCGTCGGTTGTTACGCGGCGAGACCGTAGGATTTTCTGGTGGATGAAATCATCAAGACCCTCACGCAATTGGCACCTCTGGTCAGCGCAATCTTGGTCCCGCTGGTCGGTGGAGTGATTATTCCCCTTTTGACAAGCCGGCAGGGCCCGCAGGACCCTGCCGCTGTGCGGTCGATGAAGCTCCACGCAAAGCTGCACGAGTCCCTCCCGCCTGAAGCTCAAAAGCCCATCCAATCCCTGCTTGAGTTCGAGTCTGCTAAGTACGCCAGAGCATTGATGAAGAAGGGGGCGCGAAAGCTCAATGGTGGTAGCGTCGCCGCCCTCGTTTTTGTCGGATTGGTCGTTGGCGGCTTGGCATACGGATTAACCCTGCTAGGTCTGGTGTGGTGGCCCGGCTTCATCATTCTGGGCATTGAAGCCGTTATGGGCATCGCCCTTATGGTCATCGGGGCGGGGCAGCTGTACGACTATGAGGACGTGCCGGACCCTTTGGCCCCAACCGTCGCAGGTGGATCTTCAGGCGATCCCCGCAAGGACGACGCCATGGCCTCAACTTCCCGCGGGCAGAGCTCGGGACTGCCCCGGGTTTGCTTGACTCCTGACTTGTGAGGATTCGTTCCTTGCAGCAAGGATGTTCACATGCCCAAGCCTTTCCCCGCCGAGTTC
>NZ_JBEPOZ010000027.1:0-58889 GCF_040547005.1 Arthrobacter sp. UYCu712 | reverse complement strand
CGCAGCCGAACTCAACGACCGACCCCGCAAGACCCTGGGCGGCATCACCCCCGCCCAAGCCATGGAACGGCTACTATTTGAACCAGAAAAACCCGCCGCCGTTGCAACGACCGCCTGAATCCGCCGATCCCTCAGCGGACAGACTCGGACGTATCTACAGCTGCATGCTGAGGACTGTTCGGACGGGGATGTTCCCGCCTCGGTCATCAGCGACGCGGTGCATTCCGATTTTCTCAGCTACCCGCTCAGAAGCTCGGTTATCAGGATGGATGATCGCTATCAGTTCGGTGGCTTCGACGTGTTCTCGGGCGTAGTCGCGACAAGCAGCGGCTGCTTCTGTCGCGTACCCCTGGCCGTGTAGGTCGGAACGCACGTGGTACCCGACCTCAAGCTTCTGCGCGCCGTTCACCTGCTGCCATGTCAGCCCGCAGTCGCCTATGAACTCTCCGTCATGCGTCTCGACAATCCACAGGCCGTACCCGTGCTCCGCGTAGTTCTCTTGGTTCCAATGAATCCAGCTTGCTGCTTCGTCCTGAGACTTGGGTGCAGGGTAGAAGCGCATCACCTGAGGATCTCCGAGCAACGCGGTCATGCCGTCGAGGTCCGCAGCAGTCATCTCACGAAACTTCAAACGATCAGTCGGTTGTGGCGTTAGCATCCAATGACTCTAGTTCGAGCGCGTGGCTAAGGCCCGCAAGCCGATCGGCTTACGGGCGCTGGTGCGACACCGAACGATCACAGAACGCCGCCACGGAGCGATCAAATCCACACTGCGGGCGGCCACCTTCTCTGGCGGTCAGAAACCGGGGTCGATATCAAAGCTGGTCTTCAAGCCCGGGGGAGCGTTTCTGACTGTCCTTTTGCGGTTTTTCCTTTGCTAACGTCAGACTGCGCTAAAGTGCGGCCGATTGAGATCCGTTGTGCCATTTCCTGACAAACGTCGACGCCGAGTCAGTGGCCTCCATGCAGACGAACGCTTTGCGGGTTCGATGGTGTTCGGAAATGAAATAGTGTTGAAGTCAAAGGCTGGCGTTGGTTTGGGGGGAAATGACAGCATCAATCTCGAACGAAGGACCCCCGTTGGCCCGTAAAATCCATGTCCAGCTGATCGATGACATTTCAGGTGAGGATGCGCAGGAAACCCTCCGGTTTTCCCTTGACGGCGCCGACTACGAAATCGATCTGGCAGCGGAGAGTGCAGCCGGATTCCGCGCGGCATTGGCACCGTTCCTCGCCCACGGCAGGCGCGTCCGCAGCGTCCCAGGGAGCCGGAGTACCAGGGCTGTATCATCCAGCAGGGAAGAAACTCAGCGGATCCGTGAGTGGGCCATGGCCAATGGGTACAGCCCTAATTCCCGCGGGCGCATCAGCCAGGACATCAAAAAAGCCTACGACGACGCACACTAAGCAACCGGGGGGCCGATTGTGTGCGTCAGTCTCGAACGCAGCGGAACCTCATCGGTGGTCTGAACGACCGCTGCGGACACTGCGGTTCCAGACACACCAGCCGCCGCTTCCGGACCCTGACTTCCACCGGTGTCCCGCCGCACTGGACGTCCCGGACACGGTGGACCGGACGGGCCTGGATCCGGGAGGACAGCACCCCGCAGTCAGGGCAGGCCCCTTCCCGCTCGACCGGCTCGACAAGAACCGTCCGGCCAGCACCGGCACGCTCGGCAGAGAGCACAACCTGGCCCTCCAAATCGAACAGAATCGACGCCGCATCGCACGTCTGGGTAATCTGTAACAAGGCTCGTAGTCCGCAGCAATAGATGTCTCGACAACACCTATGCTCGCAGGGCTACGAGCCCCTTCATTTGAAGAACACCACGCTAAAAGTTGATGAGCCATTACGGCGGACTTCGCGCAGCTGGAGCGCGATACGGTGATTGAACGCACGAGGGCCGGACTCGCTGCCGCCGCGGCCAACAACCGCCACGGCGGCAGACCCCGTAAACTCAACGACGCTGCCGCTGTCAGGGCCAGGGAATTCAAAGGCAAAGGCATCGGTGCCTCCGACATCGGCAAGATGCTCGGCGTCTTCCGCGCCACGGTTTACCGATATCTCCTCTAGACCAAGCGGTCGCAGGCCCGAGGCCCCGTGGGACACGCAAAGAGTTGCGGCGCCGAGTCAACAAAACCCGAGGCAGACCCCCGAGCTTTGCTTCGTCGGTTGCCGGAGGACGACAGCCACAGTGTCGGGGGCGTATCGAAAGCCTCCCCGTCGCTACGACCTGCGCTACAGATCCACTGGGCTAGACGCCACGCAGACCGATGCGACCGTGGTCCTCGCGCCATGCGGGCCGACTATGACCATTCCAAACGCTTTTGGACCTCAACCCACCGCCTAAAAGTCTTCGATGCGTATTCCCGACCCGTAAATTCAGGCAATGCAAGCAACACCCAGTTGGCTTCCGTCACAGCATTATCGGCTCGCAACATGCCAACCACTTCATCAATGGAACCCACGTAGGACGGGCCAGTGACTGCCTTACGGCCTTCCAGCTCGCCACGTCGCTCTTGCTCGCCGCGAAGCACGCCGAAATAGTCCTCATCCATTTGGTCTTCGATGATGTGCACGACTCGAGTGACGGCTGCTTGGGCAGGATCTGAGTGTCCGGCCCCAGCCCAGGCCTCGCGGTAGGCCCTAATCTGCAATGCCTGTTGTTCCACGAAAGATGAGCCGTCATCCTGGAGGAGGAGCGTAGATGAGAGCAGCAAGAAGCCGTTCTCTGCTGCACGGACAGCTGACCCTACACTGCCAGATCCCCACCACAGCCTTGATGCCAACTGAGAGGCCGTCGGTTCGATACGAAAATCGCTGTTTGCTTCATCTGCACCTTCCCGAGGAGCAGGAGTCACAGAAGACCTCCCGTCGAGAATCTCTCGCAACTGCATCGCACGCGACCACCCGACTTCAGTAGCTTCGCGGATATCCTCAACGGTGTGAACGCCATAAGCTGCCTGCCCCTGGTGGAATGGCTCGGGGGCACCTCGCGATATACCAAGATGCAGGCGTCCGGGAACGAGCGCCTCCACAGTGGCAGAGTCTTCACCCAGGGAGGTTGGTAATGCATAGCGCATGTCGATGACAGCAGTACCCAGCTCGATCCGCTCGGTCACTGCTCCCATAGCGGCGATAACAGGAAGGGCGCTGGACAGCATCGGCTGAAAGTGGTGCACGCGTAGCCAGGCACCATCGATACCCGCTTGCTCCGCGTCACGAGCCAAAGCAACGAGGTCTTGGATGGTGCTTGCTGCATCCCTAGACCCGTCGCTCTGAACTCCCCAGTGCCCGAACGTGAGGAACCCGATCTTCTTACGACCCTGCATTTGGCCCCCCACCATTCACTCGCTCCACCAGTCGCACCGACTCTAGGTACTCCAACGTGGCACGCACGTCCCCTTTGAGGACATCCAGTGGCGCGTCGTACTCCGCAACCAGAGCATCAGTGACTTGAGCTGCAGTTGCTGCAGAAGCGAGGTGATTCCAGATGCTCACCGCCACCTCATTGACCGCATAGTACGATCCGGAGGCTGGTGAATAGATAACCGCACCGTCGCTCGAGGGGCTACAAACCGCCCCTTGAAATTGAACGTAGTGTCCACTAAATAAATCAGAATAGGTCATGTTAATTTATTCCTCTAGTTGGCGAATCGCATTCAGTCAACGCGCATAGTCTCTACGAATTGCGAAACTTCTACAGTCTCGGATATCGAGTGTTCGCCGGCCTGGATCCAGGCATGCGCAAAAAACGGGTCGGTCCGGAACCCCGCATGCCAGGAAATGTTCCGTCCCAGCGGACGCAAATAGAGAAATAGTGCGAGAGAACGAACGAAGCATGCATCATGTGAAGCGCAACGCGGACTGATGCCGCAAAGGGCGGCGTGTACATGTTCCGCTCGTGACCTCGTGACCGAACGCTCGCCCATCACGTCGACAAGGGCGGCATATCTTCTTAACACCTTGTGCAAAACCGCCGGCTTAATGTGTGATGCAGCACGGGAAGCCATGACCGCGGCACGTAGTCCCACACGCTCGATCGGGCCAGCCGGCTCGGTGCTAAAGGAACTGATTGGAATAGACATTATTAGCTGCAGCTCCCCACTTTGGAATCCATAGCGCGCACCCATTTTTCTGCGTGATAGAGCTCTTCAAGCTCCATGAGTGAGCCAGTTGAGTACATTGATCGAGACATGACAGTACGCAAGGAGTCACCATCAACGACGCCAAGGTCAACGAGATATGAGTTGCCAAGATGACGTCGAACGGTGTCGCGGTTGGCAGCAAAGCTCTCGTAGAGCTCGCTACTCAACTCGCCCTTGTCGGGTCGGTCCCGGATTGCAGCAGGCAACGAATCTCCGACGACCTTCTTAAGGATGTGCTTGTGACCATTGCGAGGACTGAACTCATGTGAATCGAGCGCAAGAACTTGCGTGACGAGTTCAGCATCGAGGAAAGGTGCTTTGAATTGCAGTTTAGAATGACCGAAGTTTCGATTTACGCTGGCAAGAGTCTTAGCCTGTTTCATGATGCTCTCAAAAATCACGTGCTTAAAACGCTCCTCGTGCAGGAAAAATTCTTCACTATTCGCAAAATCAATAATATTTGCGCATAGTTCCGCCCTTAACGATGATGCCAAGTACGACGGAACCTCGAGACCGGGCATCCAGCCAAGGTCGGCGAGGGCGTCGCCGGGGTTCGTTGATGCTTTGTCTACTGATCCCAGGCGTGCCTTGGCTTCGTCGCCCGGACTCAACAGCCTCGTCATGAGCATGCGCGCGTTTGCTCGCAAGGTTCCTGCAGCCGACATCGATCGAAGAAGCGTCCGATAGCGTCTGAGTCCTCCGGCAGCCCCATCGCTCGCTAGCAATGAACCGTACTGCATCGAGAACAGTTCGTCCCCGCCAACTCCGACAAGGTAAAGGTCATGACCACCAGTCGAGGCGAATCTCGATCGTCGCGCGTATCCCTTATCGCCACCAACCCAGGTGGGGATACCCTCATCCAGAGCCGCCGGGGACCCGTGGAAGGTGCTGTCGAAGGCACCCGCAGCAACTCGGCTGTCGCCGAGGGTACATATCGACTGCCCGAGCGCTGCGGCGGCGATTTCGGCATAGTGCTTGTCAAGGTTGTTGTTGTCCGAACTTGCGACATGAGTAGGAACGTACGGCTCGCCCAGCTCAGAGAGGATGGCGCAGATGGACGTTGAGTCCATACCGCCCGACAAGTCAGCCACTACACTCGACGCCCCGTTGATGGAGCGTCGTACAGCCGACCTCAGAACCCGCTGTAGTTCCCCTCCGTGCAGAGTAGTTCGGTCAGCGGATGCGAACTTTGAGGAAGCCGCTGATATCGGCGTAATGTCCCACGAATTGTCACGCCGAAGATAGGCCTTGAATCCAGGTGGCACACGGCGGACCCCTGCCCAAGGGGTCTGTGTTTTGTACCGCTCCGGGATAAATCGCGACATTTCTTCAGCGACACCGCGGGGATCCAGTGATAGCGGAAAGATTTCAGACAGGAAACGAATTGAGTTGGTCAAGACAGAGAGGCCATCTCGATTGCATATGAACCGAGCTTCGCCGGCTAGCAGATCCACCGAGGCGAAGTCCTCGCAATCGAACTGCCTGGCAGCGTACGCACCTGAACTACTAGGTCGTCCGTCACGAATAGAGGAGTGGTTCCACATCTCTAGATGGAGACGACCGCGCCTATCATCCCATGACTCTTTTATATGACGCACCAATGCTCCACCACGGGCAGTGGAAGCGTCGCCCGCCAGAATCGCGGTGTGAATTGAATTAGGCAAGTGCATAACGTGGCCGCACAACCGGAGGCCCTCGTCTAGATACAGACGAAGGCCTCCAGTTAGCTGGGTATTAGATCCAGCCGCAGCTCAGGTTCGGAACTCGGTTGCCGAGACCGTCACGGCTGCAACCCCAAGGAAGGCCCTTCGTGGTCTCCCGCAGAGTGCCAATTTCTTCGACGATCGGGCTGATGTACTGCTTCTTCATTACAAATCTCCTAAGGGTAAAAAGAGGTTCTACAGAATGAAATAGAGTCTGCCGCGTTCAGCGACACCGTCAGCGTAGCATGCCTACTCTGACGCAATTAAATCCACCTCCTCACCCCTAGATTCTGCAGTTTATTCCTGAGGAGGGGCCTCGATTGCCTCTGTTCTTGTGCACCCCGCGAATGAACAATGCCTTCATCCATTGACAAGTGCATCGCGTGAATGAACAAAGCCCTCATCCATGACAAGCACACGGTCGCAAATCGCTGCGACTTCCGAGCTATGAGTCGAGATAAGCACTGTCCGTGTCCCTTTTAGGGACTGGAGAATCCCGATTAGCGCTTCGATGTTGTCGGCGTCCAGGTTCGCAGAGGGTTCGTCAAGGAGGACAATCGGCCGCTGGGAGACGATTGCCCGGGCAATCGCCAAGCGTTGACGCTCTCCTCCTGAGAGCCCCGCCCCGTCTTCGTCGATTACCAACTCCAAACCGTGAGGTCCGTTCGCTGCTAAACGCGCCAGATTCACGCTGGACAACGCTTCACCGACTTCTTCGTCAGTTGCCCCCGGACGGCCAATCTTAAGGTTTTCACGCACCGTGCCGCTGATGATGCCGTGGGCCTGTTCCACGTACGCGACGTGCGACCGCCAGGCGTCCACGGCGAGGTGATCCAGCGCCAGGTGATCAGCACGAATGCACCCGCCGTCCGCCGCAATAAGGCCAGAAAGGAGATCCAGAACGGTCGACTTCCCGGATCCGGAGGGGCCGACCAGGCCAACGATACTTCCACCCTCAAGAACGAAAGTTGCGTCTTTGACGCCGAATCCCGACTGACCATGTTGGTAAGACACATCCTCAACGACGACCGTCGGAGCCGGACGCCCAGATGCTGTGTTGTCTTCTTCGGAGAACTGTCTTCTGGATCCACGGATGGTGCATGGGCCTTCGTCGGCCGGCCGGCTGCGGTCTTCGGATTCATCGAAGATAGCCCTGATCCTGTCCAAAGCACCGCTTGCAACGCTTACGTCACTAACCGCCGACAAGAGCTGACTCATGGGCATCACGGCCAGAAAGAGGTATGCGACGAACGTAACAAGTTCCCCGATGGTCATGGAACCCTCAGCTACCCGGGACCCGCCAACACCGAGTACCACAAGTAGCGATCCCTGAACCGCCAGACCATTAGCCGGCGAAACTAGCGCCTTGACTCTCGCGAGACGAATTCCAGCATGTTTGGAACCTTCCAGTAAGAGCTGCAAAGTTGCCCTGGTTTGTTTCGTGGCATTGTAGATCCGGATCGTCCGAATACCGGAAAGCGCTTTATCTAGCGACGTCGTTACGTCAGCGATAGCCTCCTGGTTCTTTCGGGAGCTGGCCCGGGTAATCCGGAATGCACCCATGACTATCGAAAAAGAAACGATGACGACAACGAGCGTCAGGAGTAGAAGTTGAATATCCACTAGGGACATCGCAACAAGGGCGCCAATCATGAGGAGCGCGTTACCGAGGGAATCAAAGATCCCTCCGGTCAGCGCTGTTCGCAGGGTTGCTGCATCCGGCCCTACCCGTGAGATTACTTGGGACGCAGAGATCCGCCGAAGCGTCTCCAGCGGCATTCTGAGCGCATATTCAACGACACGACTTCTAATCGACCAGACTATCTTTTCTGCCGTCGAATCCACCAGATATTGTTGAACGCTAGCCGTCAACACATTCGCGACGAGCATGACAATCAGTCCAACTAGCAGGGGCCTAGTATCTTGTCCGTCCTCGATTGAGCCTATGAGCTGGTTCAGCAGCGCAGGCTGAATGAGCGCAAGCCCTGACGCCACAACTGACGCAGCGACTGCTAGCGCGATTGCTGCGCGATGCCAGGACATTATGCGACTTAGACTGAGTGGAGATCGATTACCGTGCTCCATAACACCTTTCTCCATCAATGGCGTAATCTCGATTTCCGTTTAGTACCGGTCTTGTTGCTTGGTGATGGTCGGAAAGTTCTTTGCCATTGAGCCACTATGTTTGGAAAAGAGCTTACAGGGAGCTCCGTGTGGATCGAATTTAGCGAACTGTTTTCTAAGTGACTGGGCGAGGGCGCGCACCTTAACCGGGCCGGGTATGTACACAGAGATGTCGCATCTAACTTAAACGTATGTGCAGCATAGGCGATTCGCGTGGAAGGCCCAGACATAACCGCGCTATCGTGTTTTTCGGTAATACCAAAGAGCGATGGCACGCCGCTTCTGCACTGTCGGAAGCCATCTCTCGGGCTCCCGAGCAAGTTGGCTGCTGGCCCGTCGCGACGGGCCGCCCCTGTGGCGAGTTGCTGAAATCCGCTCATGACGTTGTCCCACCGTTGCCCGTGAGACGGCCGGCGGCCGGACACAGAACTGGCCGCCGAGGTGCAGGGTCGGTGGGCTGGTGGGTGCCTAGCAGAGCCCGGAGGATGGTGGTTGTCCCGGATCCGTTACTGTCGAGAAACCCGAAGGATTCCCCGGCGCGGACATCGGAGGAGGGGTCTTTGGTGACCGTCGTGTCCCCGAAGTCCATGCGGAAGTCTTGGATGTGTACAAGCGGCTTCACGGCCGCGTCCCCCAACGTCATCCCCTTACCCTAACCGGCAGCTAACAAATATCTGATGGGTAGTTCCTCGGGCGCGTCCGGGCACCCGCGATGTCACGGAACGCCGTGGCCGTCTCAACCAGGGGGCGGTGCGTTGTGTCCGCAGTCTGGCCGCCGGTTGTGCAGGCCGAGAAAGCCACCGCTGTCCGGGACGACCGGGAAATGCACCGGTCATCCCTGGCCCGGAAAGTGCGCGCCAGCGCCAGCGCCTCCGCGACCGAAGGGGAATTCGTCCGGCGCGCCCGGGACACCGGCATGCTGGTCCGGCCGCGCTACGCGAAGAACACCACCGACGTCATTGTCGGGTACTCCGTAGCCGAACGGCCCAAGCAGGGCGAACGTCCTATCTGGTTCGGCGGCGGCACTCTGGCGTCCGACCTGAAACTTGGTGCTTTGCGTGAAGAGTGGATGGACTCACCGCACCTGGCAACCGCCGAAGCTGCAGCGGAATGGAACGCCGCGGCCCGGAACAGGCGCACGGTCTCCAGGACGGGCCCGGAGAACGCGACACCCCCGGCGGAAATGTGGGTGGAGTACACCCGCAACGCGACCGCACTGGCAGATCAATTGCGGGCCATTCCGCGGGACGATCACGCGACCTGGGCGAAAGCAGCGAGAGAAGTATCCGGTGCGTTCGCGGCCTGGTCCCACCGGCTCGAACCCACCCCCGGCCCGTTGGCGGCCACCGCCGCCGAACTGTTCCGCACAGCGCAGCTGCGCACACCACGGGAGCACAGCAAGCCCGTCGTTCTGCCGTCGATTGCCGGGACCGCCATGTTGTTCATGGCCGCATCGAGCAAGAACAAAACGGCTGCTCAGTCGGCACTGATGCTGCAGCTGGTCAACACCGCCTTTGCTATCCATGAGATGCACCAACAGTCGGGACGAACGAGAGAAGCGCAGCGGCTGCGTGCCGTCGTCACTGATCAGCTGAAGCCGTTCGCTGCGACCATGCCCCGGCCGGTCTCCGTCGGTGCACCCAAAACAGGCAGCGGTAGCGAATTCCGTAGAACTTGGACTCCGCGGCATGGCGCCCATCCGTCCAGGTTCAGCGGTGCCGAGCACACCAACGCCACCCAAAACCCGCCAGCACACCGGCCGTGAATCCGGTCCCGTGCTGGACCGATATAGACCACCAACTGCAAGGGGAGCACGATGAGCGAATCAGACGGAGTGGATGAAGTGCTGGACGGCGGAATGCGGCAGTCCCTCATGATTGCCTCACGCATTGCCGAGACCCTGGCTCGGCGGCGGCATGAATCCCAGCGGCAGCAGGAACACCAGGACGCCCAGGCAGCGCACGAAGCGCAGACCCGCCTCACGGCAGACCGTAGTGCAGCGCACGCGGTGCTGGCACCGGTACATAAGGACCAGTGGTGGGACAAAGCCCAACCCCACGACATCGCAACGGCACACGCCGTCGCCGAAGGCTGGAGGGACCACGACCCCACCGCCCTGGCCGCGTCCGAAAAGATCCGTCAGGAAGTGCTCACGCGCTACGGCATCGACACCCACGACGTCGGCGCGGATGGCGCCTACTTGGAATCAGGGATCCAGACCATCACCACGGAAAAGGCACGTCAGGACGCACTGGACCGCAGCCAGGAAGAAGCACGCACGGCGGCCGCCGAACATGAGAAGGCCATGGGCATGCTCGCGGCTGCCCGTGCCGAAGAACTCCGCGCCCAAGCCGCGACACTGGCCCCGGAAATGGAACGCAATCTAGTACCCGCCGAGTACCTTGCCAACCCGGAGCTCGCCCAGGCCTTGCAGACGGCACACAACGCGAAGACTCCCGCAGCGGTGGCAGCCGCGGATGCCGGCGTGCAGAAACGCCTGTTCCTCATCGGCAAGGACGGCATCAACGGTCCCGACATCGACCAGCTGCGCAAAGAAACCATCGCGAATGTCAACGGCGCCGGCGATTCACACTTTGAGGATCCCGCGTTCGTCCAAGCCGCCAAGGAGATGCACGAAGCCAAACTCCTGGCAGAAGGAGGCTTCACCGGGTCTGAGAGGACGCCCGTGGAACAGCGGTACCAACGAGCCGAAAAGGAACTCTTCGCCCGTATGGAAAGTGTCGGCCGCGAGATCGAAAACCGCGTCACCGGCAACGACAGCCGCCGGTTCAAAGACCAGGGCTTGAAAGCTGAAAGCACGTCAGCAGCCGACTACGGCTCAGCGGAACGCCAGGAAGCTTTCGCCGCATCGCTGGCAACAACCGGAGCCAACGAAATCCAAGTTCGTGGGCGCTCCGCGGCGGAACGCAGCGAGGGTACACACCCCCGCGCAGCCGTCACCATCGGCAAGGGCGCAGCCAAAGCCAAGAAGACCCGGACAGTGGCAGCACTAGGTGCGGAACGAGTCAGGAGCGGTCCCGCTCGTTAGCAGTACAACGAGTCGATGAAGATCCTGCAGCGTTCCCTGGACCACGCCCAACCGCTTGCCGGACAAGCCGTTTTCGTCCTTGATGCCCGAGTCCTTGGTGGTGATGACCGTCAGGTAGCCGTCGGAGAAGTCAACGGTCTCCTTGCGCTTGTCCGTGATGCCGATCGCCGCAACGCCGGCGTCGAACTGACCGTTGGAGACGGCGGCGAGCAGCCCGGAGAAGTCCTGGCCGGTAAAGACGACCTTGTCCACTCCGGCGCGGTGGGCGACGTCCTTGAAGAGTTCGACGTCGAAACCGGTGAAGTTACCCTGGGCGTCGGCGAAGGTGTAGGGCTTGGAGTCACCCAGGCTGGCTACGCGGATGGTGCCGGCTTCAATGAGGCCGTACGGGTTCTCGGCTGGCGAGGACGTAGCTGATGAGGTTCCGCCGCAGGCGGATAGTGCCAGGACCGCGGCAACAGCAGCGGCAATGAGCGCTCCCGGGCGCAATTTGAATGTCTCGTTAGGGGCCGGGGGCACCTGGCACTTATCCAGGACGGCAACGCAGCCCACTCGCGAGGAGGGTTCAATCGAGGTAGGAACTACGTCGGAAGGGCTATGACTTTCTGCTGGCGGATGGGGATGGCTAGTAGGCGACTACGGTGGTGCGACCGGTCTGGTTCGAGAAGCGGTCCGCGTAGCCCTTATCGCGTCGGACTGTGGCCATCGAGACCGAATACGTGGAATCCACGTTGACAGCAGCAGCAGGAGTCACCCGTATCGGAGAAGTCAGCATGAAGCTCATGCTTGGACGACCCGACCAGTGGACCCAGCTCGCACCAGCCATTTTCGACGCCTCTGAGGCAGGCTCAACGATTGCTAAATGGGTAATCAACGCGGCCGCACGCTCCTGGATGACCACGGGGACTCCGCGGCCGGGCCGAACGCTGTGGCAGGTGTCATTATTCCGAAGAGGCTGCCTGAGGCCGTCTTCTGGGCCGATTTGAAGCGCTGGTCAGCGGGCGCGGAGGCTTGCGGCGCTGACTTCGACAGCATGAAGGCCCCTCTCCACGGCGGTGCGGGGCTCCAGGGCGTAGGAGCCGTCGCCGAAGAGCTCAAATGTCAAAGCTCCCTGGTAATCCAGTTCGCTAAGACCGCGCAGGATTTCGTTGAGGTCCAGCGTCCCGTCTCCCCATGCCAGATGGCCACCGGGAGCACCATCTACCAGGTGCACGTGCCGGACCCTGTCACCAAACGCCTGTCCGTAGTCGCTGATGTTGTCCCCGGCTACTGCTGTGGCTACGGTGTCTATCACCACTCCCAGATCGAGTGATCCCACGTCGTGAAGCATGCGGGCCAGTGAGGCAACATCCGTGACCAGATTGGATTCCACCCTCTGCAGCGGTTCGAGCACGCACACCACACCCAGCTCCTCGGCCCGGGCGGTAATGGCCCGCAACCCCGTGACGGACCTTTCCCAGGCCGGCCCCACCGGTTCATCCTCGTAGCCGCGCCCGGCCGTGAGGAACAAAAGCGGCGATTGCAGCTCGCTGCAGATTTCCGCCGCACGCAGGAAAAGCCGTACGCTTTGCTCCCGCAGCCATTCCGCTCCGGAGGCGATGTTGACCGGGTAGGCCACCTGCTCCGGGGTAAGGCAGGCTACGGTCAGCTTCCGCTCCTGCAGCAGCTTCCTCACCTGCTGTAGATGCGCTGCGTCCGTCTCAGGAATGTGCAGGTGCGGTGCGATGCCCCAGAGCTCAATCTTGGTCCTGCCCAGATCGACCATGTCGTCCAGGCAGCGCTCCAGGGTGTGGTGCTGATAGGCGAAGTTTGAGCCGCAGACCTGGTCCGCGCTGATGGTGTACACCGCTACTTTCCGACGCCGTCGGCCAGACCGCGGATGAAGTACCGCTGGCCGGCGAAGAAGAGCACGATGACTGGGAGGGCGGCGATCGCCATGCCGGCGAAAACCACAGGATAATCCGTGCCGTGCTTGGACATGAGATTGGTGAGCCCCACCGGCAGGGTCTGTAGTGCCCCACCACTGGTGAAGACCATCGCGAAAAGGTACTCGTTCCAAGTGAAGAGTATGTTCAGCAGGACCGTCGAGACGATGATCGGACGGCACATCGGCAAGATTATCTGCCAAAAGGCCCGGGCCTTTGACGCTCCGTCCACAGCGGCTGCCTCGTCCACTTCAGCAGGCAGATCCATCATGTAGGCCCGGATCAGGAAGGTGGTGAACGGGACACGGAAGGCGGTGTAGAGGATCAGCAGGGCCCAAAAGCTGTTGTAAAGGCCCATAGCCTGAAACATTTTCACCAACGGAATGAGGGCAACAGTCGGCGCCAGCATCAGTCCGCCGAGAATAAGGATCAGCACGGTGCGGCTGAAGGGGATGTTGACCTTCGTTAATCCGTAGGCCGCCCAGGCACTGACGAACACCGTGGCGATAGTGGATGCTACGGTGACGAGGACGCTGGTTGTTAGATAGTCGCCCACGCCGCGGTTCCAGGCCGTGGCATAGTTTTCCCAGCGCCAGGCGACCGGGAGTGCGAACGGGTTGGCGAACAGTTCGGCGTTGGACTTCACCCCGTTCAGCAGCATCCACAGCAACGGATAGATGACGACGACGGCTAGGGCCAACAGGAATGCCCGGATGAAAACCCGGCCAAGAACGATGAGTATGGACGTGCGCGTTACCATTGGACTCTCCTGCGCTTGGATAACCGGAGCTGAAGCACTGCGAGCACCAGCGTGATGATGAATACGGCGGTGGCAATGGCGGCCGCGTAGCCGAAGTCGTTGCGGACAAATCCACTGCGGTATAGCCACGTACCCAGCACCTGGCTGGAATTGTTCGGGCCGCCGCTTGTCATCACCATGACTTCGTTGAACACCTGGAAAGCCCCGGACACCGTGACGATCATCATGAGGCTGCTCATCTCCCGGACCAGCGGCAAGGAAATGGAAAAGAACCGCCGGAAAGCACCGACGCCGTCTATCGAGGCCGCCTCATACAGTTCAGTGGGGATCCGTTGCAGCGCGACGGCAAAGAGCAAGGTGCAGTAGCCGAAACCCTGCCATTGGCTCATGGCGATTATGCCGAAGATCGCGGTGTTTTCCTGGCCAAGCCACGCCTGGGTGAGGCTGCCGAGACCGAGGAACTCGAGCGCCGCATTCAGGATGCCCATCCGCGGCTCGTAAATGAAATAGAACAGCAGTCCGGCGACTGTGAGTGATATTGCGGAAGGGACAAAGTACACGGCCCGAAGGATCGCGCGCCACCGTTCACTTCGCAGCCCTTCGATCATGGCGGCCAGGAGAAGTGCGCCGAACACTTGGAAAATTATCGAGATGCCGGCATAGAGGGTGTTGTTGAGCAGTGATTTCCAAAAGATGGGGTCATTGAACATCTTGATGTAGTTGTCTGCGCCCACAAAAGTCTGACGTCCGCTGTAGATATCCCACTTGAGCATGCTGAACCCGAGGTTCTGCACGAGTGGCAGGTAAGCGAAGACGCCCAACAGCACGACGGCGGGCAACACCCAGACCAGGTTCCGCCAGCGCTGGTACGGAACCCGTGTCGCCGGCCGGTCCGCCGGGCGCCCGGGTGGTGCCGTCACCGACGGCGCTGCCGCTGGCTTCCGGGCAGTATTGGAAATTGTCATGGCACTGCCTGCTACTTGGCCGCGCTGGAAGCGGATCGCACGGATGCCAGCACCTGTTCGGGGCTTTGCGTTCCGGTGATCAGGGCTTCCCCGCCGGCCAGCCAGGCATCGGCGACTGCGGGGACCGTCACCGAGTCGAGCCAGATGATGGCGTTCGTCGCCGCGTTCACCTGTTTGATGCCCTCGACTACCGGTGCCGTGGAGTTTTCTTCCGAAACCGCGCCCTTGACTGAACTGGGCTGGCCGTACGGCGGGGCCGAGAGTTTCGCGGCGTTCTGGGTGCTCGTCGCAAACTTCATGAAGTCTGCAGCGAGGGCGGCGTTTTTGGACTTGGCATTGATGATGTATCCCTCGGGAGATCCTTCGATGGCGTTGATGTCACCCTTTGCGTCGACCGCGGCCGGCAGCCGGAAGATCCCGAGGCCGTCCTTTTTCAGGAGGGAGTCGTCGGATGCCGTGGTGTCGAACTCGAGGATTTCCTGGTAGTACATTCCGGCCTTGCCCTCGGCCAGCGCCTGCTGCGCCGTGGTGTACAGAACTCCGTTGGAATCCTTGCCGCTGCCCGTGCATTCGTTGGCCAAGGTGCTGAACTGCTCCATGGCCTGAAGGTAGCCCTTGTCGTCCAGTTTCGCGGACGCCGGGTCGAAGTCCGCGTTCAGCACGTCGGCCGGTACTTCGTAGGCGAACAGCTGCTGCAGGTAATGCAGCGCCGGCCAACCGTCTTTGTTCCCGAAAGAGATGGGCTCGTATCCGGCACCCTTGAGCACCGAGCAGGAGGAAATTAGCTCCTCGAAGCTCGACGGCGGGGTGAGTCCCAGTTCCTTGAAGATCCTTTGGTTGTATCCCATGAATTTGCCGTTGTTGTACAGCGGGACGGCAAAGTACTTGCCGTCTTTTTCAAAGGCCTTGAGTGCCGATCCCCCGAATTTGTCTCCCCACTCGGTGCCGGGCGCAATGGCGGGGGTGAGGTCGGCAGCCAGCCCGCCGTCGATGAAGTTGTTGGCCCAGTTACCTGCCCACGTGAAGTAAACATCCGGCAGGGCCTGGGAGGCGGTGAGCGTTTTTGTCTTGTCCTTGATGCTCTGATCCGTCTCTTGAATAAGCTCGAAGGAAACATCCGGGTGCATCTTCTGATACTCGGCGGCCAGATCCTTGAAGTATGGCTCCAGCGGGTCGCCGCCAAACTTCGTCAGGATGCTCAGCTTTCCCGAGTACGCAGGTTCCTTGGTGAGGTCAATGGGCGCGGCGGTCTGACTTCCGCCGTCCGCGCAGCCTGCCAGGGCCAGGGCTGCGCCCGCCACTATTGCCGTCATCAACTGGGTGCTTTTGCGCATCGTTTTCTACTTTCGCTCGGTGGCCGATCAGCCGAGGCTTCACGATTTGGAGCGGCGTCTTTACCCTCCATTGGGTAAGGCGCCAGCCTCCATTACAGGAATGTTGGAACTGGTGATACCGGTACCACAGTGAATCATGCTTTGAGCGGTTGGGGAAGAGGGGAAGCAGGAAATTCGGGGTGGTTTCTAATTGCCCAGTACAGCCGGCACTGGCCCGTCCGAAGATCGCACGATCAGGGTGGAGGGCAAAACATGCCTCGCCGGGGCAGAGGCATCCCCGTTGATGCGGGCTATGAGCTGCTGGGCCGCCACCGACCCCAACTCGCGCATAGGCTGCCGGATCATGGTGAGCGGTGGCTCCATCACCGCAGCCCACGGGCTGTCATCAAAGCCGATCAGGGATACGTCCTTCAAAAGACGCAGATTGCGCGCCCGCAGTGCGTGTAGCGCGCCCACGGTCGCCTCGGTCTCGGTAGTAAAGATCGCGGTGGGTGGATCAGCCAGCGCCAGCATGCCGCTGACGGCACGAGTAGCTTGTCCCTCATTTTTCAGGACGTGGGTTACCAGGGCGGTGTCGAAAGGTATTCCGGCATCTTCCAGGGCGTCGAGGTAGCCGCGCAGGCGTTCGCCGTCGCTCCAAAGCGCCTCATCGAGGATCCGCTGCATCTGCTCAAGATCGGTTGCCGGACTAAGGGTCACCGGCCCCCAGGCAAAGGCAATTCTCCGGTGGCCGTTCTGGATGAGGGAACCGACGGCGGTTCGGGCTGCCTCGCGGTTGTCGATCACCACGGAATCGGTATTGAGGGTATCCACCAGGCGGTCAATCAGGACTACCGGAATTCCACGCTCCATGGCGTCGGAAAGGTGTGAGACGTCGTCATTCCGACCCGCCGCCGAAGCCACCACCAGGCCGTCGACTTGTTTGGCAAGCAGGACGCCGATGGCGTCCCGCTCCAGCTGCAGTTTCTCGTCAGTGCTCAGGATGATGGCATCGTAGCCGGCCAGCTTTGCCGTTTCTGAGATGCCTTTGAGGACGCCGGAAAAGAACGGGTTGGCGACGTCGGCCAGGACGATTCCGAGTGTCTTGGTGATACCCGTCGTCATGCTCCGCGCCAAGGTGTTGGGTTTGTAGCCCAATCGCTCCGCGGCGAGCATCACCTTGGCGCGGGTCGCATCACTAACCGAGCCATAATTCCCAAGGGTGCGGGCCACGGTCGCCCTGCCCACGCCTGCAGCAGCGGCAACGTCTGTGATGGTCGGGGCAGCCTCATGGTGCTGGTGGTCCGACGACATCCAAGTCTCCTTCTAGGTCACGGGATCTGCAACGGCGTCCCGGCTCATGTGGTTGTTCCTGCATCAGATCCTAGTTGGTACAGCAGCGACCGGCCGTCCGTATCCGAAGGCGCCCTCGACATAGCACTGCTCCGCAGCAGTGCCTGCTGCAAAGGCCAGCGCCTCCCGAAGACTGCCGGAGGATGGCCGGGAGTGCCTCGTCCAGCCTGCTTTGAGGAGGCTCACGACCAGCCCCGTCAAGAAGGCATCACCGCAGCCCATGGTGTCAGCGAACCGCCGGGCGTCCGTGGGAGCGGCCTCTTGGCTGAGGAAGTCGTTTCCATCGAAGAGCATGGCCCCGTCTGCTCCCCTGGTACCCACCGCGAGGGAAGCGCCTGCCGCAACCACCCGCCGCAACTCATGTTTCGCGGCCTGGGGGGTGTGACCCCCCAGCGAGAGCAGGGCCAGGTCGATAAAAGGCGCTGTCCGCCGTAAATAGTGGTCCGTTCGCCGTTCCGGTTCCGAGGAGTAGTCAAAGCTGACGAGCGTGCCGGCGGTCCGCAGGGCGGGAAGCTGCGGTTCTGACGCCGAATAGACGCTGGAATGGACGAGGTCCGCCGTAGCCAGGTAGGCGAGGTGCTCCGGTTCCAGCACAAACGGATGACTCATGGTGACGCCTCCGTTGTTCCAGCCCAGAAATATCCGGTCGCCGTCGACCACCTTGATCTCGGTCACGCCGTTAGGGCCTTCCCGGATGACGCAGCGGCTGATATCCACTCCCTCCTCCTGTATGGCGGAGCGGACAAAGTCCCCCAGCCAGTCGTTGCCGAAGACGCCGATGTAGGCGGAGTCCACGCCCAGGCTGCGCGCCAACACTGCGAAGTTGACGCAGTTCCCCCCGGGGTAGATCACTTTGCGGTCTAAAAAGCGGTCCACTATGTTGTCCCCGAAGCCGATTACTTTCATGCTCTTCCTGTCTCGACGCTGCGGGCCCGGGGCGACCGGGCCCGCAGTGCTGGGTGCCATGCCCGGAGGCGGGGTGTGGCGAACGGTCTCTGTCAGTATTCAACGACGCGGTAGTACCGGCGCAGGTCCAGCGAGTGGTTGCGGGCCCGCTCGAGGTGCTTGCTGATCCGGTCAACCACGGTGTCCATGACCAGGGGGGCCAACAGGCCACGGAATCGGGGGCTGACCCCGGCCAGTTCGTAATCCTTGGTGTCGAACAGGGTGGTGTTCTTGTTGTAGTTTTCTGCAAACTTGACCACACGCTCCATGAGTGGCCGGCTTTCGTCCTCGCTGAGGAAGAGCATGAGGCTCGTGTCTTCCTCGATGAGTTCCAGGGAGCCGTGGAAAAATTCGGCGCCGTGGACGCGCGTGGTCCGGAGCCACTGCATCTCTTCGAGGATGCACATGGAGTACAGGTAGGTGAAGCCCCAAAGGTTCCCGGCGCCGACGAGGAAGTGGTAGTCAACGTCCTTGTTTTTTTCAGCGAAAGCTTCCGCTGCCGGCTCGGCTTGGCGGGCCACGCTAACGAGGGTTTCGGGGATGGTCTGCAACTCCGCCGCAAACTCTTCATACCCTTCAAACTCGCCGCGCACAGCAAGCAGGCGCGTGCTTAGGAGCAGTAAGGGGATGTCGAACGGCCAGGTCTTGGGTTCGGTGACCATGACGACGTCCAGTGCCTTGGCAAAGGGGCTGTCACCAAAGCCCGTAAAGCCTACCGTATAGGCGCCTTTAGCCTTGGCGAACTCGATGGCCTCGATGATGTCCTCGGTTGTCCCGGAAACGGACGCAAAAATGGCTACGGAACCGGGGCCGAAAGCGGGATCAGCAGTCAGCATGAGTTCTTTGCCGATGGAGGCGCGAACGGGCAATGTCGAGCGCGAGCGGATGAAGTGCTCGTAAGGGAGCATTGCCGCGTAAGTACCACCGGCACCGATCAGGAACACATTCTCGAAGTTGCGTTCCTGCAGCGAGTCCACAAGCTGTTCGACCTCGCCCTGCAGTGCGAGGGCACTGCGGGTCTGGAGTAGGAATTTCTCTTCATTAAAGCCCAGCACGAGTGGTCCTTTCGTCGGTGGAGAGCTGGTACTGATACATAATGATACCGGTATCACAGCTGCCCATATCGTGTCATAGGAGGCGCTGCGCGTCAATAGGGCCAACTGGGATCCCCAAAGGGATGGACGTCGAGTTAGCAAGGTGGGTACCCGGACAAACTTCGGATCGCCGCAGCCGTCTGCGTGCCGCCGGCGCCGCTCCAACGCGTCCTGGTCAATGGGATGGCTTGTGAATTAGCGGGATGCGACCGCGAAGACCCAGGCCATGAACGTCACCAGGATGACGCGTTGAACCAGGCCCTTGAACTCGAACAGTCCGCTGCCGGGCTGCTGGCTGACCTTGAGCACAACGATCCCGAGGGTGAGAACAACCCCCGCTGCCAGGGTCCACCCCGCCAGGGGGCGCCAGTCCGGGTCGCTGCGGAAGCGCCGGTAGAAGATGAAGCAGCTCAGCGGTGCGAACGTGAAGACGAGGGCGCCGAAGGTGCCATGCACCATCCCGTGTGTACTGGTCTGGTCGAACATCGACGACGGGTCGGGGGTGAACGGTCCGGACGCCATCAGGCTGACTCCGATGCCCTGCACCAGCAACGGCCCTGCCCTGGAGGCCGTGCCGGTGCTGAAGTGGGTGGCGAGGCCGCGGCCGAATACCAGCATCAGGGCGCCGGTCAGCACAAAGTTGAGCATTTGGACCCAGCCGTGAGGTCCCAGGGAGAGTTCGCTGACGAACATACTGTTCGGCGAGTAGCCGGGTTCCAGCCACCCGGCCACGCTGAAGACGGACACGAACAGGGCTGCCCCGATCATGCCCGCGGTACCGGCCAGCTCGACGCGCCGTCGACTGGTGGCCGTCCGGCCGGGAACAGGGCTTGAGATCACAAGGTGAAGCCTAGTCCCGGAGCCCGCTCGTGCCCGGTCAGCTGCCGACGTACGCCGCGAGGTGCTCGCCGGTGAGGGTGGAGCGGGCGGCGACGAGGTCGGCGGGTGTGCCTTCGAAGACGAGCCGGCCGCCGTCGTGGCCGGCGCCGGGGCCGAGGTCGATGATCCAGTCCGCGTGCGCCATGACGGCCTGGTGGTGCTCGATGACGATGACTGATTTGCCGGACTCCACAAGGCGGTCGAGGAGGCCCAGCAGATTCTGGACGTCGGCGAGGTGCAGGCCGGTGGTGGGCTCGTCGAGGACGTAGACGTCACCCTTCTCGGCCATCTGGGTGGCCAGTTTGACGCGCTGCCGCTCGCCGCCGGACAGTGTGGTGAGCGGCTGGCCGAGGGTGAGGTAGCCGAGCCCGACGTCCACGAGCCGGCCGAGGACCTTGTGGGCTGCCGGCGTTTTGGCCTCCCCTTCGCCAAAGAACACCTCGGCCTCGGTCATCGACATTGCCAGCACCTCGGCGATGTTGCGGCCGCCCAGCTTGTATTCCAGGACGGAGGCCTGGAACCTCCTGCCCTCGCAGTCCTCGCACGTGGACTCGACGGTCGCCATCACACCCAGTTCGGTGAAGATGACGCCCGCGCCGTTGCACGTGGGGCAGGCGCCTTCGGAGTTGGAGCTGAAGAGCGCAGGCTTCACGCCGTTGGCCTTTGCAAACGCCTTGCGGATCGGCTCGAGCAGGCCCGTGTACGTCGCGGGGTTGCTGCGCCGCGACCCCTTGATGGCACCCTGGTCGACCACCACAACACCGTCGCGGCCGGCCACCGAGCCGTGGATCAGCGAGCTCTTGCCCGAACCCGCGACACCCGTGACGACGCAAAGCACGCCGAGGGGAACGTCGACGTCGACCGCCTTGAGGTTGTGCGTCGAGGCGCCACGCACCTCGAGCGTGCCGGACAGCTTACGCACCGATTCCTTGACGGCGGCCCGGTCGTCGAGGTGGCGGCCGGTGATGGTGTCACTGTGCCGCAGGCCCTCCACGCTTCCCTCGAAGCAGACCCTGCCGCCTTCGGTGCCCGCGCCGGGGCCGAGGTCAACAACGTGGTCGGCGATGGCAATGGTCTCCGGCTTGTGCTCGACGACGAGCACGGTGTTTCCCTTGTCGCGCAGCTGGAGCAGCAGTCGGTTCATCCGCTCGATGTCATGCGGGTGCAGGCCGATCGTCGGCTCGTCAAAGACGTAGGTGATGTCCGTGAGGGACGAGCCCAGGTGCCGGATCATCTTGGTGCGCTGCGCCTCGCCACCGGACAAGGTGCCCGCCGGCCGGTCCAGCGAGAGGTAACCCAGCCCGATTTCGGCGAACGAGTCGAGCAGGTGCTGCAATCCATTGAGGAGCGGCGCGACCGAGGGCTCTTCGAGCTCGCGGACCCAGCCGGCGAGGTCGCTGATCTGCATCTCGCACAGGTCGGCGATGTTCTTGCCCCGGATCTTCGAGGACCTGGCCTCCGGGCTGAGCCGCGTGCCGTCGCACTCGGGGCAGGACTGGAACGTGATGGCGCGCTCCACGAAGGCCCGGACGTGAGGCTGCATCGCGTCCACGTCCTTGGAGAGCATCGACTTCTGGATCTTGGGGATCAGCCCCTCGTACGTCAGGTTGATGCCCTCGACCTTGATTTTGGTCGGTTCCTTGTACAGCAGGTCGTGCATTTCCCGTTTTGTGAACTTCGCGATCGGCTTGTCCATATCGAAGCCGGCGCCGCTGAAGATGCGGCCGTACCAGCCGTCCATGCTGTAGCCGGGGATCGTCAGGGCACCGCCGGCAAGCGACTTGCTGTCGTCGTAGAGCGCCGTGAGGTCGAAGTCGGAGACCGAGCCCATGCCCTCGCAGCGCGGACACATGCCGCCCAGGTAGACCGCGTTCTGCACCACGCTCTTCTCGACCCTGCCGCCCTTCTCGGTGCTCATCACCCCGCTTGCCTTCCGCGTGGGGACGTTGAAGGAGAACGCCGTCGGGGGGCCCACATGCGGCGATCCCAGCCGGCTGAAGAGGATCCGGAGCATGGCGTTGGCGTCGGTGGCAGTGCCCACCGTGGAGCGGGGGTTCGCGCCCATCCGCTCCTGGTCGACGATGATCGCCGTCGTCAGACCCTCGAGGTGGTCCACGTCGGGCCGCGACAGGTTCGGCATGAATCCCTGCACAAAGGCGCTGTAGGTCTCGTTGATCATCCGCTGCGACTCAGCGGCGATCGTGGCGAACACCAGCGAGCTCTTGCCCGAGCCGGAGACGCCCGTGAACACCGTCAGGCGGCGCTTCGGGATCTCGATGGTGATGTCCTTGAGGTTGTTCTCGCGCGCGCCCTGCACCCGTATCAGCTCGTGGCTGTCCGCTACGTGCAGCGCGGGCGACTCCGTGTCCGTCCTCGTGGCCATGCTCATCGTGTCTCCATCTGTTAAGCGGGGCCGCCTGCGCGGTCTCCGCCGGCGTCGTCTGGCTCTATATAACCAGCTTCGAGCGGTACGGAACCCGGTCCTGATCGCTCCTGAGATCGTGGGTCACATCGACCCGGTGTGCGCGATCGGGTTAAGACTAGCCGCGGGGCGCGGAATCGACAGCCGGCCCGGCCCCCTTCCGGGGTGGATGCCGAAACGTCCGACGGCGTGTTGCGGGCCACGCCGGGAGCGAGCTACCGGGCATCGTCCCAGTTCAGGCCTAGGATCAACGGCATGATGCCGGGACGAATCGACGCCGCTGACGGGAAGATCCAGCGCAGTCGACCGGGTCATCGCTTCGGCCACGAGCCGGGAGACCAGCTACCCGCACGAGTTCTTTGTTTCCAAGGACGCCGCCATCACCTGGCTGAAAGACATCGTCGCGATCAGCGATTGAGCAGTTGCGGCGGTTGCCGGGACAGGGGCCGGAGCGAGGCTTGATCAGCCTGGCCATCGCCCGCAGCAGGGTGGATTTGCCACCGGCGTCCGGGCCCACGATCACGGTGAAGGACCCGTCGGGGATGCGTACGTTCAGGTTTTCGGAACTGATCCGCTGCTCGTACCCGACGGTAAGGGCTTCCGTGGACAGCCCGAGCGTGGTGGCGGTGGTGCGGGCCAACAATCCAGCGGGCCACGTGGGGAACCATCAGCCCGACAAAACCTATGGCACCGGCCGCGGCCGGTGCCGAACCGCTGAGCAGCGTGATGGCCACAACGCCCAGGATCCGAGTGCGGTTGACGCTGCTGCCCAGCGCCGTGGCCAGGTCTTCGCCGAGCGCGACGGCGTTCAAGCCGCGGATCGTCAAAAGGGCCACCACCAGCCCTGCGGCCATGAAGGGCGCAACCCTCGGCCCGACTGGCGCGCAGCTGATCCTCAAGGACCTGCGGGACGTATTGGTCCCCAGCTAGTCACAAGCAGGAACGACGGCGCCCGCCACCTCCCAAGGTGGCGGGCGCCGTCGTCGTCGTTAGCGGGAGACAGCCAGTCACCCGACAGCGACTCCTCAGTACTTGATGACGACGCGGCCGTCGATCTTGGCGTGCTTCATTTCGTCGAGGACGGCATTTACTTCGGAGAGTTCCCGGGTGGAGACGGTGGGGTGGATCTTGCCCTGCGCGTAGAAGTCCAGGGCCTCCTCCAGGTCCTGCCGGGTTCCGACGATGGAGCCGCGGACGGTCAGGCCCTTGAGCACAATCTCGAAGATCGGCGCGGGGAAGTCCCCCGGCGGCAAGCCGTTGAAAACAATGGTGCCGCCGCGCCGGGCCATGCCGATGGCCTGGCCGAATGCTGACGGGTGCACTGCCGTGACCAGGACTCCATGGCATCCTCCGGTTTCTCGCTGGATGACTTCGGCGGGGTCTTCGTGCAGGGCGTTGACCGTCAGTTCGGCGCCGTGCTTCTTGGCCAGGGCCAGCTTGTCGTCGGCGATGTCCACGGCGGCGACCCGCAGGCCCATCGCGACGGCGTACTGGACGGCAATGTGCCCGAGTCCGCCGATGCCGGAGATGGTGACCCACTGGCCCGGTTTGGCCTCGGTCATCTTCAGGCCCTTGTAGACGGTCACGCCGGCGCAGAGCACGGGCGCGATTTCCACCGGGTCCGATCCGGCCGGAATGCGGGCGGCAAAGCGGCTGTCGACCAGCATGTACTCCCCGAAGGAGCCGTCCACGCTGTAGCCGGCGTTCTGCTGGGCCTCGCAGAGGGTTTCCCAGCCGGTCCGGCAGTACTGGCAGTCGCCGCAGGCGGACCAGAGCCAGGCGTTGCCGACGAGATCGCCGACGGCCAGGTCGGTGACGCCCGCTCCGAGGGCGACCACCTCGCCGACGCCTTCGTGGCCGGGAATGAACGGCGGCGACGGTTTCACCGGCCAGTCTCCCTCGGCGGCGTGCAGGTCGGTGTGGCAGACCCCGGTGGTGAGGACCTTGACCAGCGCCTCACCGCGTCCCGGCGTGGGGACGGGAAGGTTCTGGATCTGGAGATCCTTGCCGAATTCGGTAACTACAGCTGCTCTCATCGTCGTCATTGTCGATATTCCTTCGTCGTAGTGGGCGTGCTGGTTCTGGGGGTGATTAGGCATCGTGGGTCGGGTGAACACCGGGTACTGGGAAAAGTTGGCCGCAGGATGTCTCACCGGCCGGGTAGGCGGTGGAGACCCGCGGATGCATTGCGGGATGGATAACCCGTCAGCTTTCCAGGCCGTGTCGCTGTCGTAAAGGGGTGACCCCGACCGTCTTGAGCCTAAGGACGGGAGGGTTGCGGTGAGGTTGCAGTCGCGTGACATGACTCACATGCGAGGGTGTGTACAGCGCCCCGATTACGGACGCTCCCGCAGCAAATCACCGTTAATA
Source organism: Arthrobacter sp. UYCu712 (assembly GCF_040547005.1). Classification (NCBI taxonomy): domain Bacteria; kingdom Bacillati; phylum Actinomycetota; class Actinomycetes; order Micrococcales; family Micrococcaceae; genus Arthrobacter; species Arthrobacter sp. UYCu712. The sequence continues at coordinate 33,838 of NZ_JBEPOZ010000027.1, read as the reverse complement.
GAGACAGACAAGCCGGTCCCGCTGTCAGAGGCCGACGAGCCACAGCTCCTTGAACAGAACCTGAACGCCGCGGTGGACGCGGCACTGGAGCACGCCTTGAAGGAGGGCAGGCACGGCATTCTCGTGACACGCCATGGACACGCGCCGTATACCGCCGCCGTCAGCGCCGAAGTACCGTACGGACAGACGATGGAGAGGAGCGCACCTGCCGCTTGAACGCGCCGCAAGGCGTGTCGCCCCGTAGGGACGGCCCCGAACCATGCAGCATCGCGTGCCTGGCTCGGGGCCGTATTTAATGCGCCATCTCGTTTGCTGGCGAAGCGGGCCCTGCGTAGGTGGCTGCGTCAGCCGCGTCCAGTACCTCCAGCGCAGTCAGGTGTGCTGCCGCGGCTACGTCCCTGATGGATTTGCCGTGGGCGACGGCTGCGACCACGGCGGATTGAAGGTTGGCCGCCGCGTTCTCCCCGCAGGGGCTCAAGGATTCGAGTTGTGCCGCGGCCGCTTGTATTGCCAGGATTTCGTCATCGTCCACCGGTCGTCCTCCAGTCCATTCTCTGCGTCATTGCAGTTAGGCCGGGCAGCGCGTTCATGTTCCGTGAAGCGTCGCATCCATTCGTCACAGAATATCGCAGGACAGACTAGTCTGTCTCGCCACTGTTCGTATGTTTCTTCGAGTAATCGGTCCGGCTCGGTCCGCACGGACGGGCTTCGGCCGGGGCGCTTAGCGGGTTGCCTCTTCCTGCGGGGCTTCGTCCAGGGCACTCAGGGTCATATGAGAGGTGTGAAGGAGTCTGCTGAGCAGGGATCGGGCGGCCTCGAGCAGCACGTTCACTTCAGGGCTGGCAAGTTCGTAGAACAGCCGTCCATCGCGTCGTAAGGGGAGAATCAAGCGTTGGCGGCGCAGTACCCCCAGGTGCTGGGAGAGATTTGACGGCTCCAGGCCCGTGTTGTCGCGCAACCGGCTGACAGCAACGGGCCCATCAGCGAGCATCTCCAGAAGTTGGATCCGTGCAGGGTGGCCAATGGATTTGAAGAGTTCGGCCTTTACGTCGGTCAGCACCGGACCCGCGGACATACCATCCGGCATAAAGACCTCCCTCCTTCACTTCCAAATGCACTCTGAGCCGTGCGTCTGCGCAGAAACCCTGTGAGAGAAACTAGCACGAGCGAGACAGAAAAGTCTGTCTCTCAGTCGTCGCGATAGCTCCACCCGCACGTATATCGTAGCGCCGGACTGCCGCGGTGTCGCCGCCAAAGGGCGCGTCCGCGGCCACCCCTTGCGCGGAACAGAACAGTGGTTCAGACTTTCATGAATTCATCAATTCGACTCGGCCTCCGGCGAGGGGCTGGCATTCTATCGGTGGATCCGGTCTGTTCCCGTTGACAAGGGCGTCACCGGTAACAGCAGGGTCCCGGCTCCCAGGAGGGTTCAATGACCGGCATGTTCGAACTGTTTACCGATTCCGACGCTTCCTATCGATTCCGGCTGACTGCCCCGGACGGGACGGTGATGGCCCTCTCCAGGTCCTTCCCCGACAAGCCGTCGGCAGTAGCCGGAATCGCCGCAGTCCGCGAGTACGCAGGCATGGGGCTTGTGACCGAAATCGGGATCCCGCATGACGTCGACGTACGCCAGTCCTTGGCAGTCCGGCCGCCCCGCATCCGTATCCCGTCAGCCGCGCGTTTCCTTGGCGGCCGGGCCGTCACCCGGAATCAGCAGATGATCGTGCGGTGGCGGCAGGCCCTTGAGGCGCGGACTGCTCCGGCGGGGTTCGGCACGTGCTGATTCCCGCCGCGCTCCGGGACGCCGGGCGCGCGGCCAGGCCGGGAGGCCGGCCATGTCCCTGACGCCATCGAAGAGGCTGCTGACCTACTCCAGCGCCCTGGCCGCCGAGGGCTGCCTCGCAGGGACCTTTCGCTACGATGTGACGTCCGGGGAACTGCAGTGGTCCGAGGAGATCTACCTCATCCACGGGTATCACCGAGGGGAGGTCGTGCCCACGGTCGGACTCATGACGTCGCATCAGCATCCTGACGACAGGTTGCGGTGCCGGGAAATCTTCGATGAGGTATGCCGCGTTGGAGGGTTTCTTGCCAGCTACCACCGTCTCGTCGACGCACGCAGACGGGAACGTCGTGTTCTGATCTCGGGGCAGGGGCTGCCGGAAGCTGACGGGAAGCCGCTTTTCGTCGACGGATCCATCATGGATCTGACCAGGACGCTCCAGCTGGAGACTGACCGGTCCTCCCGCGACGCCGTCGCCGGAGCCGTCGGCACGCGGGGCCTCATCGAGCAGGCCAAGGGCATCCTGATGGGAATCCTCCACATCGGCTCGGAGTCCGCCTTTGATCTGCTGTCCGCCTACAGCCAGCACCACAACATCAAAATCGCCCACGCCGCGGCGGCAATCGTCCGGCTGGCCAACAACACGCACGAGGCCGCCACGCTCCGCAGCCTCGTCCACGCCCTGGAACGCCGCTTCGCGGCACGTCAGGACGGGGAACACGCTCTTCACTCTGGCCAGCCGGGGCCGCCAGCCTGAAAAATCCCGGGAGATCGGTGCACAGGGACAGACAAGTCTGTCTCCATATCTCCGGTGTAAAATTAGATCCACAATGACTGCCCACGAAGCCGCCGGTCCCACTCTGTTGCCCGCCAATGCCATGGCCGGCCGCGATGATCCGGTGGACCGTATCCTTGCCGCGGCCTATGAGTTGTTCTCCCGACGCGGCATCCGCGGAGTCGGGGTCAACGAGCTGATCAGCAGCTCGGGGGTCTCCAAGGCAACCTTCTACCGGCATTTTCCGGGCAAGAACGACCTTGTGCTTGCCTTCCTTGAGCTCCGAGACCAGGTGTGGACTGCAGACCTGATCGTCGCGGAGGCCAGACGGCGCGGCAACACCGCCGAAGAACAGCTACTCGCCGTCTTTGACGTGTTCGGGGACTGGTTCAAGCGTACGGACTTCGAGGCGTGCACGTTCATCAACGTCCTGCTGGAGATGGGTCCCGGGCATCCGCTGGGCCAGGCGAGCATCGACTACCTCAGCAAGATCCGGGGACATATCCAGGCCTTGGCCGAGGAAGCAGGCCTGGACCGCCCCGAGGAATTCGCACGGTCCTGGCACATCTTGATGAAGGGCTCCATCATCTCGGCCACCGAAGGGGACACCCTGGCGTCCAGGCGTGCCCGGCAGATGGCCCGCTGGCTCATCGAACACCACCGGAGCTTATGACGCCGGCCCCGGCCGCGAAAGTCGCCTAGGACAAATCCTTGGCCGGGGTCAGCGTTGGCCTACCTGTTGCTTGCCCTCGGCACTCCGATTCCCGGGTCGACCTGGTGCGGCCCTGCAGCAGAGGGCCGTACATCGAAGTCGAAGACGGCTGTCGGAATGTAGACCGTGGAACAGGAGTTCGGGATGTCCACCACGCCGGAGAGGCGCCCCTCGATCGGTACGGCACCGAGAATGACGTACGCCTGCTCCCTGCTGTAACCGAATTTGCTCAGGTAGTCGATGGCGTGGAGACAAGCCCGCTGATACGACAGGTGCGAGTCGAGGTAGCGCTGTTCACCGTCCAGGGTCACCGAGGTGCCGGAGAACGCCAGCCATTGACTGAACTGCGGGTCGACGTTGCCTGGCATGAAAATGGCGTTTTCGCTCACTCCGTAGGTCTCCATGCCGCCCTTGATGAGCTCCACCCTGAGGTCCAGGAAACCGCCCATCTCGATGGCGCCGCAGAACGTGATCTCTCCATCGCCTTGTGAGAAGTGCAGGTCACCCATGGACAGATTGGCTCCGTCCACGAACACAGGGTAGAAAATGCGCGTGCCCTTGGACATGTTCTTGATGTCCTGGTTCCCGCCGTTTTCCCGGGGAGGCGCGGTCCTCGCCGCCTCCGCGGCCACCCTGCCGAACTCCGACTGCGCCAGATGCCCCAGAACCGCGTATTCGGCCTCCGGCGGCAAGGCCAAGGGCGGGACCCTGTTCGGGTTCGTGGCAATCAGGTCGCCTTCGCGCTTGTTCCATTTCGCCAGCAGCTGGGCCGAGGGGGCGGTGCCCATCAGCCCGGGGTGGATAAGCCCGGTGAAGGAAACACTCGGCACGTGCCGGGAGGTCGCGATTTGGCCGGTGAAGTCCCAGATGGCTTTGTAGGCGTCCGGAAACTGCTCGGTGAGGAAGCCTCCGCCGTTGCTGGTGGCGAAGATGCCCGTATAACCCCAACCCTGTCCGGCAAGTGGGCCGGAGTCCTCCTGCGGGATGGGACCGACGTCCAGGATGTCGACCACCAGCAGGTCGCCGGGCTTGGCGCCCTCGACGGCGAAGGGGCCGCTGAGTTTGTGGACGGTCAGCAGCGGGGCGTTGAGGATGTCGTCGGCGGAATCGTCGTTAACGATCGCGCCGTCAAACCATTCCCGGCAGTCCACCCGAAAAGAATCTCCCGGTTTGACCGTCGCAACAGGCGGAATTTCGGGGTGCCATCGGTTGTGCCCGATCTTTTCCTGATCCTCGAACTTCTTGCTGGAATCCAGGGAAAATATCTTGGCTGGCATTTCATCTCCTTTGACTGGGCGCCGCTCTTGTACCGGTCAGGGTCGCGGCAGGGTCCGATGTAACGGGTTGGATGAATATTGCTGCGCACGCCTGGGGCGGCCCGGAATCCGAGTGTTCACGACCTCCGGTTCGGCGGCACTGCGTTGGGTGGAGTCAATGAGTCTGAAGGCCTGCGAACCGGACCTGGAAAGGTGCGGTGCGCTGAATACCCGCCGGGACGGTCCACCGCAGGAGGGGCAGGGCAGGGTGTCCGGTGCGCTGCCGATGGGGTGGGACGCCTCGAAAAGCGATCCATCGGAGCAGCGGTACTCATACGTGGCCATGGATCTGTTCCTCTCGGCGTCCGGTGCAGGAAAGTCAGGCGGGCCGGGTCACGTTCGTGACTTGGGCGGGCTGGGAACTGCTTCGCATCGCCTTCCGGCCCAGGAAATAGGCGGCCGCCAGCGAGACCACAGCCAGCGCCGCGACCAGGGCGGCATAGGCGTTGTTGGTCTCGTAGCGGCCGAGCAGCAGGAGGAACGCGGGGATAGTGCCCGTCAGATGGCTGATGAACACCGTGAACCAGCCCGTCATCCGCGTCAGCGACTCCTTGTGCAGTCCGAGGACCAGGAAGAACAGGAACCAGAGCACGGCCCACACGAACCAGATGACGCCGAACACCGGATCGCCGACCAGCGTGAACTGCAGGACCCCGATCACCAAGGCGCAGGCAGCGACGAAGATGGAAAACCAGCCCAGGCCTTCGCCGCTGATGCCGGTCATCTGCAGGACTCCGACGTACAGATACGTGAAGCCAAAGAGATAGAGTCCGGCCGCGCCGAAGATGATCGACGGGTCGTTATTGGCCTGAAGGATGATGAGCGTCGGGAAGATGACCTGCATCGCTCCGACGAAGAAATTGAGAATGGCGGCCGATTTACCAGGGATCACTCCCAGCAGCATCAGCCCGTTGATAAAGAGAACAGCCCCTACATACAGCAAACCAACACTGCCCATGACGGCTCCATTAGGAATTACTCAACGACTACCGATCTTTGTCCATCTACTCTCTGCGGGGAAAGCACCGCGAGAGAAAGACCCGAGGGAGCAAAGTGTACTGCCACAGTAGGCCGAGCCCAGGAACAGGGGCAGGGGCTTTAGGCCCTTCCCCAATCCGGCTCTGTTTCCCTTTTTCGATGCCCTCGTGACACCGTCCGCCGGTCGATGGGCGGCGGCCACCGGATGTTCACCGCGTGGTCAGAGGACTGCTTCCAGCCGCACAATAACCGACTTCGACGTCGGCGTCCCGCTGACATCCGCCACCGAATCCAGCGGCACCAGAACGTTTGTCTCCGGATAGTAGGCTGCCGCGCAACCCACCGGGGTCGGGTAGGCAACGGCTCGGAAATTCTCCGCACGGCGTTCCACGCCGTCGCTGAACTCTGAAACGAGATTCACCGTCGTCCCCTCGCGCAGGCCGAACGCGGCCAGATCCTGCGGGTTCACCATCACCACGCGGCGGCCGTGATAAATGCCGCGGTACCGGTCGTCTTTGCCGTAGATGGTGGTGTTGAACTGGTCGTGGGTGCGGATGGTCTGCAGCAGCAGGCGCCCCGGCGGGACCTTCGGATATTCCAGTTCATTAGCGGTGAACACTGCCCGGCCGGAGGCGGTCTTGAAGCTTCGACTGTCCCGTGGCGGGTGCGGCAGCACGAACCCGCCGGGGTGGTCTATCCTGGCCTCATAGTTGTCAAAGCCGGGGATGACATGCTCGATGTGGCGTCGGATCAAGGAATAGTCCCCTTCCATGGCCGACCAGTCAGCCCGCGGCGCGGCAGCCCCGAAAGGTGAGCTGCCGCCGTCGAACATGCGCCGGGCGAGCCGGCAGACGATGGCGACCTCGGACAGCAGGGTTTCGTCCGGCGGTTCCAGCCGGCCGCGAGAGGCGTGGACCGTGCTCATGGAGTCTTCCACCGTGACGCGCTGGTCCCCGCCGGCCCGGGTGTCCCGGTCCGTGCGCCCGAGCGTGGGCAGGATCAGGGCCCGGCGGCCGGTGATGATGTGGGACCTGTTGAGCTTGGTGGAGACCTGCACTGTCAGCCGCGTGCTGGCGATGGCCCCCTCGGTGACGCGGGTGTCCGGGGTGGCCCGGACGAAGTTGCCGCCCATGCACATAAAGACTTTGGCCTGGCCATCCCGCATGGCCCTGATGGCGCCGACGGTGTCGAAGCCGCGTGCCCGGGGGGAGGTGAAGCCGAACTCCCCGTCCAGGGCGTCGTGGAACCATGCCGGCATCTGCTCGAAGATGCCCATGGTGCGGTCGCCCTGAACGTTCGAATGCCCGCGCACGGGGCACACTCCGGCACCGGGACGGCCGATGTTGCCCTGCAGCAGCAGCACGTTGACGATGTCCCTCAACGTGGCCACCGCGTGCTTGTGCTGCGTCAGTCCCATCGCCCACGTGACGATCGTGGCCTTGGATGCCAGGAGCCGGGCGGCGAGACCGCGGATCTGGGCCTGGTCCAGTCCGGTGGCGGCGAATACTTCCGCCCAGTCCAGGGCGCGCACGTGGTCCAGGTAGGCGTCCAGCCCCGTTGTGCGGGCCTCCAGGAAGTCCCGGTCGAAGACGGTTCCGGGTGCGGCCTCCTCGGCTTCCAGCAGCAGCTTCCCCAGTGCCTGGAACAGCGCCTGGTCCCCGCCGATGCGGATTGGCAGGTAGCCATCGGCCAATTGGGTGCCGCCGCCGGCAAGCCCATGCACTGTCTGCGGGTTGTGGAATTCCTGCCAGCCGGCTTCCGGCAAAGGGTTGATCGCCACAATGGCGGCGCCGTTCTGTTTGGCCTTCTCCAGTGCGGTGAGCATGCGCGGGTGGTTCCCGCCCGGGTTTTGTCCCGCGATCAGGATCAGCTCGGCGTGGTAGAGGTCCTCCAGGCTGACCGAGCCCTTGCCGATGCCGATGGTTGCTGTCAGTGCGTAGCCGCTGGACTCGTGGCACATGTTGGAACAGTCCGGCAGGTTGTTGGTGCCGAGGCCCCGGACGAAAAGCTGGTAGGCAAACGCTGCCTCGTTCGAGGTCCGGCCGGAAGTGTAGAAAATGGCCTCGTCCGGGCTGTCCAGACCGCGCAGCTCCTCCTCGATGACGCCGAAGGCTTCATCCCAGCTGACCGGGCGGTAGTGGGTCGCGCCGTCGTCGAGCAGCATGGCATGGGTGAGGCGGCCCTGCTGGCCCAGCCAGAAATCATCCTTCTCCCGCAACTCCGCGACGGAATGCCCGGCAAAGAAGGACGGCGCCACCCGCCGCCGCGTGGCCTCCTCGGCCACCGCCTTGGCGCCGTTTTCACAGAACTCTGCGTGGCTTCGCTTCCCCGGTTCCGGGAAGGCGCAGCCCGGGCAGTCGAAGCCGTCCACCTGGTTGACGGCGAGCAGCGCTTTGGCGGCACGGACCGGGCCCATCTGCTCCTGGGCGATCTTCAGCGCATGGACCACGGCGGGCACGCCTACGGAGCTGGTTTTCGGTTTGCCTACCTTGAGCCCAGCCTCGTTAATGCCTTCCCGTGGCGCCTTGCTGGCCATGGAGATCACGTCCGTCCAGTCACATCAGTCCGTCGCCGTTGACAGCCGGTGCTTCCATCCTAGAAAAGTGGGGGAGCTTCCTCGTCGAGTTCGGCCAGGACATCGGCCGCGTCACGGCTGCCGCCGGCCGCGAGACGCCGGAGCTCATCCAGGTCGCCCTTTTCGCCGGCGAGTTCAACGAGCTGGTCCACAGCATCCCTGCTGCCGCTGGCAGCGAGGCGACGCAGTTCATCGAAATCTTCCCGCTCCGCGGCAAGTTCGATCAGCTGCCCGACCGCATCGGAGTTCCCGCGGGCCGCTTGTTCCCGTAGGGCCGAGAGATCGGAGTCGGACATAATTTTCGCCCTTCGAAGATCGAGCATTTTTTAGTGCCATGCGGGGCCCTAGGTGATCAGGGTGTGCAGATCGACGCCGAAGATGGCCACGAGGGGCCACAGCACGATGGCCGCCAGGCCTTCCAGGATGTTGCCGGGGACATTCCACGCCACGAAATAGCCGTGGGTGGCTGCCACCACTACGCCGATGGCCAGGTACACAGCCCCGATCAGACCGATCCCGCGCCCGCCCGTTTGGCGCCTGCCAATTCCACGTATCATCGCTCATCTCCCGCTGGGGGGTGTGGATCCGATTATAGTGCCGCGCGGGGTATTAGGGGAGGGCCCGGACCGTCAACGCACCGCAATCCGGCGCCGGCGGTCCGTTGAACCGCGGAGGTCCCGATTGAGGCGACGGTCGCCGTGGTAGAGAATCTGCTCCCAGTCGATTTCCTCAAGCGATTTCGCAACCACAGGGCTCACCTTCTCCGTGCTGGACCGGGGGCTGACATAGAGCCAGTTGAGCATGCCCAGGAAGACGTCCACGGCGGAGTTGAAGACTCCGATGTAGGAGCGGATAGCGCCGGCGGCCAGGACGGCGTTGAGCGAGGCAAAGGCTACGTTGCCCCAGTTTCCCAGCTGGGCGTCGCGCCAGACGGTCAGCAAGGAGAAGGCCACGATCGCGTAGGGCGTCAGCACGTAGATTGCCGGCGCCGACGTGCGGTCCTTGACCTTGGGCGTCCGCGCGAACGGGATTTTATCGCCTGTAATGGCCTGCTGCAGGGATTTGAGCACGCCGGCCAGGTTCACAGGGAGCAGCACGAGGTTGAAGCCGTAGATCCGGAAGATATCGCTGAAACGGTGTCCGCAATCGCGGAGGTCGCTGCCCATGGCCAGGAAGTACGGCAGGGCGGCCAGGAAGACGATGGGGCTCAGCAGGCGGCTGTCGTAAGGGTATGCGAGCAGGAAGATCAGGCCGAAGCTGGCCCACGCGATCGACGCCATGTAGTTCACCCGGAGCAGCACCTCGCGGACCAGGATCGCCCGGCGTTCGGACCGGCTCTGGCGGAGCTGTGCCCACAGCTTGGGCAGGATCAGCAGACCGCCGTTGGCCCACCGCCTGCGCTGGACCACAAGGGAGCCGAAATCGGGCGGGGTTGCGCTGTAGCTCAGCCGTTCCGGATAGTTGACCAGGGTCCAGCCGTGCTGGCCGAGGTCGATGCTGGACTCGGTGTCCTCGATGACGGTGCGGTCCTGGATATAGGTCCTGACCTCGAAGCCGCCGCTGCTTTCGACCTCCACGATGTCCTCGAGGGCGCGCTTGCGGATCACGGCGTTCGCGCCCACCCAGAAGGTGGCGCCGTAGTACGTCATGCCCTGGTGGAGGATGTGCTGCAGGTCGGTGGTGGCCCCGGCGACCCGTTCGATGCGGGTGGGGGCGCCCCGGAAGGAGGAGTACGGGGTCTGTGTCACGGCGACGCGCTCGTTGCCGGCCGATTCGAGCAGGTAGACCAGGCGGAGGCAGTAGTCGCGGAGGAGGAGCGAGTCGGCGTCGAGCGTCAGGAGGTAAGTGGTGTCGGGGACGTCCAGCACCCGGCCCGGTCCTTCATGCCCGGCGTCGGGTTGCGCCTTGCGCAGGACCACGCCGTCGGCGGTGGTCTCTTCCTGCCAGGAGTTCCCCATCAGCGAGATGTACGCATTGAGGTTCATGGCCTTGTTGGCCTCGTGCGAGAGACTCGCGTACTTTTTGCGCTCGAACGTCTCGGTGGAGACGTTGAAGATCCAGGTCAGCCGCAGATACAGCTCCTCGATCCGTGAGCGCGCCGGCGAGGCCTGCTGCGCGGAGGCGGCATTCAGGCCCACGAGCACCAGCCGCAGTTCGCGGGCCAGCCCCATGAGGACCAGGTCGACGAAGAACTCGTCAACGTGGTCCTCGACCTGCTCGGCCGCGGCCATCGTTTCCAGCCAGTCGGCGGCTGCCTCGTACTCGGTTATCAGCAGGGCAAGCTCGGCGGTCTCGTCGTGGGCCGCCGTCTTGGTCCGGCGACGGAACTGCGCGAGGGCGGCGTTGACACGTTTGGCCGGTGCCTGCAAAGCGTCGGCGATTTCAGCCGTCAGGGCCCGGGTTTCGTCCAGCCGCGCGAGGAGCGCCGGGTCCGAGGGGTGCGGAGGGTCATCCAGCAGCAGAACGACCTTCAGGGCCGGGAATTCCTGGAGAGCCGCGGACCACAGGGTGGCGCGCACCACCTGCGGCTCTTCGGCGTAGGAGGGCACCAGGACGGTGATGCCGTCAACGTAGCCGGCGAAGTGGCGGTCCAGTTCGCCGCGAGGAACACGCTGGTGGTCCCGGAAACGGTAAAGCGCGCCCTGCCGAGCCATAAGGTACATCAGCGCCGAGAAAGTCAGGAAGGTTACGACAACAAGGTAGGAAACCGTCTCGAATTGAAACCGGAAACCCGCGTTGGGATTGTCCGCCAGCTGTTTCAGGATTGTTGAAACGACGTAGCCAATCCAGGCCAGGACCGTGGTGAGAATACCCAGCCGGCCAAGGATGATTTTGCGTCGGGAGGGGCGGGGATGGACCAGCGAAAGCGGCTCGGAACGCTTTTCAGCCCCCCATTGACGGCGCCGCGCGGCACTTTTCGGATCGGTGATGACGATTTCCTCGTCAAGACGCGGCAAGACACGCTGATCAGACATTAATCCCCAATAGACTGCAGAGTCGACCTTTCGGCGTGCGCTTTTGTGAAATCACGCACGGTGCACCGGACTGTTCCAGTGAGTGCCCTTATGATAATGCAAGGTCAGACCGTTTCCGGGCAGCAGAAAACCCGGAATCAATTCAAACTGATTCTGATGGCCGGCGTGTGCCCGGCAGCTCACTAAAAGTCGTAAGGGGGGTCCTGTGTCCGAAAAATTCCCGGGCCGTAAGTTATCGCTGGTTCGGCTGGGCGTGCTCACCGGCGTTGTGGTGGCCGCCGCCGTCGGCGGAATGGCCGCCTGGGGTAACTTCCAGGACGTTCGGGCCGCCGAGGCCATCCCGTCCATCTTCTCCGGCTACGTCGACGTCACGGCCACCCCGCGGTACGCCTTTGAGGCTCCTGTGTCCAAAGAGGCCCAGAACGTTGTGCTGTCCTTCATCGTGGCTGACGCCACGGACGGTTGTGCCCCCACCTGGGGCGGCGCGTATTCCCTTGACGGGGCCGGCTCGGACCTGGACCTGGACCGCCGCGTGGCAAGGCTCCAGCAGCTCGGCGGGGGAGTGTCTGTCTCCTTCGGCGGACTGATTAACAGCGAACTCGCCACCACCTGCACGGACGTGGGGCGGCTCAAGGCGGCCTACGGTGCCGTGATCGACCGCTATAACGTCAGCGCCATCGATCTGGACATTGAGGGCGCGGCGCTCAATGACACCGCTGCCCTGGACCGGCGTTCCGCCGCGATCGCGGCACTCCAGCAGGACCGCCGCGGCGACGGCAAGGAGCTGGGTGTCTGGCTGACCCTGCCGGCAGATCCGAACGGGATGACAGCGGCGGGCGCCGACGCGGTGCGCCGGATGATCTCTGCGGGCACCGACCTCGCCGGCGTGAACGTCATGACCATGGACTACGGCGGAAGCAAGGTGCCGGGGCGCTCGATGTACGAGAATGCCGTCTCGGCCGCGGAGGCCACGCACGGGCAGTTGACGGGCCTGTACAAGGCGGCCGGCACCGAGCTGGGCAGCGGGACTGTCTGGCGAAAGATCGGCCTGACCCCGATGATCGGCCAGAACGACGTCGCGGGCGAAATCTTCACTCTCCAGGATGCGCAGGAGCTCAGCGGCTACGCGAGTGCCAAGGGGATCGGACGCCTGTCCATGTGGTCCCTGAACCGGGACCGGACATGCAGCCCGAACTACCCTGACGTCAAGCAGGTATCGGACGGTTGCAGCGGCGTGGACCAGGGGTCGGAGAGCTTCGCGACCATCCTCGGCGCTGGCGTCAGCGGTCCAATCGCAGTACCGGCCGACGTCGTTCCGTCGACGACGGCGGCCCCCGCCGTCAGCGATGACCCGTCCACCAGCCCGTACCCCGTGTGGAATGAAACCGCCGCCTACACCACCGGCGAGCGGACTGTCTGGCACTCCAATGTCTACGAGGCCAAGTGGTGGACCCGGGCGGAAACGCCGGATGACCCGGTGCTGCAGGGTGCCGCCACCCCGTGGCGCATCATCGGCCCGGTACTGCCCGGTGACCGACCCACTCCGCAGCTGACGGCGCCCGCCGGCACAGCACCCGAATGGCAGCCGACCGCGGTCTACCGCAAGGGGGACCGTGTGCTGTTCGAGGCCCGCGTCTTCGAGGCGAAGTGGTGGACGCAGACGGACAGCCCCGAAGCTGCCTTGCAGGGCGCGCCGGAATCGCCATGGACCAAGCTGCCGGATGAGGAACTGCTGAAGATCATGGCAACCGCGACAGCAATTCCGACGCCGACGTCCAAGTAAGTAAGGCTCCGCGCAAACGGCGGCACCCACCCGGCGCCGCTCCCGTCAGGCCTGGTTGAAGCGGACCACGTTGCCGGAAGGGTCACGGAAGGCGCAGTCGCGCGGGCCCCAGGGCTGGACGATCGGTTCCTGGAGGACTTCGGCTCCGGCGGACCGGACGGCCTCGAACGTAGCGTCGAGATCGTCCGTGCGGAACACGATGTTGGGCAGGACGCCCTTCGTGAGCAACTGCTGGAGCGCGTCGCCGTCGTCGTGGGACCGGCCGGAATAGGGGACGGACAGCACGAGCTCCAGATCGGGTTGGGCCGCGCTGCCCAGGGTGACCCAGCGGTGCCCGTCCGAGCCGACGTCGTTGCGCACTTCCAGGCCGAGCACGTCACGGTAGAACGCGAGTGACTCGTCGAGGTCGGTGACGGTGATGTGTGAGTACTGAAGTGAGATGTTCATGTCTCACACGTTATGGCAGCGGTTGCGGGGATGCTTCTTCAATCCTGCTCGGCTTGCGCGCAGGGCGGGTGCGCTGCCGGGCAATGCACGATGGCATGGCATTCACCGCATGGTGCCCCAAGTCCCGGTACACGCTGGGTGTCGTGCCGACGATCTCGGTGAACCGGGAACTGAACGAGCCCAGCGATGTACATCCAACCTCCATGCAGGCGTCGGTCACGCTGGCTCCGGCCCGCAGCAGCGCCATGGCGCGTTCGATCCGCCGGGTCATGAGGTAGTTGTACGGCGTCTCGCCGTAGGCCGCCTTGAATTGGCGGGAGAAGTGCGCCGGGGACATGAACGCGCCGGCGGCCATGGTGGGCACATCGAGTGGCCGGGCGTAGTCGCGGTCGATCAGGTCCCGGGCCCGGCGCAGATGGGCCAGGTTGGCCAACTCCTGCGGTGTCATGCCGCCATTCTAGACCGGGCCGAGACCGCCTCGCCCTGGATCAGGGAGACCCTGTGGCCGGCTGGTGCGCATGCTGCTGGGCCAGCTGATGGAGGATGAACATTCCACCGTGGGCCGGTTGGTCCAGCCGCCCGGCGTCCGAGTCGATGTAGTCGTCGAGGACCGCGAGGATTTTCCCCTCGAGCTCCTCGATCTGTTCGGGCGAGAGGTGCAGGACGAATCTGGCGACGTTCGTGATGGAGCCAGGTCCGGCTTCCTCTAGTTCCGCTTGAAACGCACCGACGGGGGAGTTCCGTGTTTCCACGTCAGTATCGGCCAGCGGATTGTCCAACCACCAGGACATGTTCGTGGACCGGTAGGGCTTTTCGAGTGCTCCGCTTTCGCCGGTGCGGACATCGCCCTGGGCCAGGAATCCGGTGTTGACCAACTGGCGCACGTGGTACAGCGTGGTGCCGGGCTCCACCGCGAGCCTCACGGCGAGCTGCTTGTTGGTCATTTCCGACCCCGTGCACAGCCGCAGGATCCGCACGCGGAGGGGGTAGCCGTTCCCGCTGCACTCTGGCTCGGTGCGGCCGGCGCCCTGCTGCTCATCCCGGGCGCGTTCCGCATCGAACGCAGCACCCCGACCCGTATCCGCGAAGATATCGCCGAGGGCCTGTCGTTCCTCTGGGGAAACGGCGTGCTGCGAACACTCGGGATCATGGTGGGCCTGTCCAACTTTGCCTCCAACGCGACCTTCACGGTCCTTGTTCTCTACGCAGTCGGCCCGGATTCGGCGCTGGACCTGTCCGGACTTGGCTATTCGGTCCTTCTTGCCACCATCGCAGTGGGCAGCGTCATCGGATCCCTGCTGGCGCACCGGATCGAACGCACGCTCGGCAGGGCACGATCCTTTGCCCTGGCCATTCCGGCCACATCGTTGCTTATCTGGATCCCCGCGATCACCACCAGCCCGGTTGTCATCGGCGTCGTCTTCATCCTCGGAGGTGCCGCGATGGCTGTCTGGAACGTCATCTCCATCTCGCTGCGCCAGAGCATCACACCCGGCCGGTTGCTCGGGCGCGTCAACAGCGCATTCCGGCTCCTCGCGTGGGGCACGCTTCCGCTTGGTGCGGCCGCCGGCGGAATCATCGCCGACACACTCGGACTGCAGGCCGTCTTCATGATCATGGGCACGCTGACCCTCCTGCTGTTCGCGGGCCTCTTTGTCCTCACCGACAGGAACATCGACGCTTCCGAAAAACAGCAGTTGGACCCTCTGGCGTCCGAGCCAGCGCCGGCCCAGCAATAGCACCGACGACGGCGTCGGACACTTCTCGGCGACACGGCCGAAGCCAGTGGTAGGCGGCACAACCACCAATTTCAGGCACGACAACAGGATACATTGACGAACTTCGATATATCTGAGAAACTCTAAATATTGATGTTTATCGATATCCAAGGGCCCTTGGGGCCTTTTGAAAGGACAACTTCCGTGAACTTTATTCCACCCGAGGAATGGCTGAAGCTGCACCACCAAGAGCGTGAACATCTCGTCAGGCATCTTCGCGGCGACCGGGCCGCCACCTCCGGGGCAGGCCGGGACATCCGGGATGGCCTGAGGGTTCTCAGGACTTGGCGATTTCTAGCCCTCCGGAAATTCTGGCGCACCTCGTCACCAACCGAAAATCAGGCCTGCTGCTGACGCCCGCATGGGATTCGTCGCGGAAGATCGCCGGCCATCCCGAGCTGAAGGCCTTTGTTCAGATGATGCTGGACCGGTGGTGGAGTCCTGTACTGATCTGCCGGCAACTCCGAAAGCCGTCCTAGACGCAAAGATCTGCGCATCGTTCGCGAGACGATCTACCAGGGACTCTATTTTCAGGGCCGGGGCGGCCCCGAGAGCTTTTCAAATGCCTGCTCACCGGCCGGGACCGGCGCAAGCCCATCCGCGCCGTCGCCAGGAGGGCCTCCAGATTCGCTGGCGATGTCCTTATGATCGCTAACCGCCCAGAGGAAGCCAGCGACCGCTCCGTCCCCAACCACACCGTAAGGAAGGAGACTTGGTGCGCCACGAGGCGCTGTTTTACCGAGCGGAGGCGGAAGACCTTCGCCTTTGTGCTGTCGCAGTTGCATGAGGAAGGCTGGGGGCAGCCTGACCTGAGGAAACACCGGGAAGAGCGGTCGTCAGAGGGCACTCAGTGCATGACATTATTCGCAGGAATCCGCACGAAGTGTTCGAGGTCGTCTGCACGACTGTCTGCCGCAATAGGGAACTGAGCGGTGGACCAGTTCGTAGGTGGTCGCCTGGGCGCACAAACTTTGGCTTAGGTGCCGGCCAGTGGGCGATCGCGTAGTACCCGGGTACCGGTTGTACCTGCTGAAGCATGTCCCGTTGGCTGATGTTTGTGTAGGCGGAAATCCGTAGCGTGAAAGGGCAACGGAGGGCACAAAAGGTGATGGCCCCGCAATTCCAAGGAATCGAGACTTACTCATGGCTTCCCGCTCAAGACGCTTTGTCCACGCCGCTCTCGCGGTCGGATTGTCCCTCCTCACCGTGGCCGCGCTGGCTGTCGCCGGGGTTTCCGTGGCGGACGCAGAGAGCCACATCCGGCCGGCCGCGCAAGCGCTGAACGACCGGCCCGCTAATCGGCCCTCATCCTCCGGCGGAATAGTCGTGGCCGTTGTCCTGGGTTCGACCGGCACCGTGGGGAGTGACGTGCTGGCTCCCTACGAAGTGTTTGCCAGCTCCCCGGAATTTTCCGTCTACACAGTTGCGGCGCAGGCCGCCCCTGCCGCCGTTGACGGGGGTCCGGCGATAGTGCCCACGTATACGTTCGAGGACGTTCGATCGGGTGCGGCCCGGCAGCCGGACGTGGTCGTTGTCCCGGCCGTCGGCGCCCCGGAGGGCACGGAGGAAGCCCCAATGCGGGACTGGATCGTGGAACAATACCGTCGCGGCGCCCGGATCCTCGGCGTTTGCAACGGATCGAGCGTACTGGCCGGGACAGGCCTCCTCGACGGGCATAACGCGACAAGCCATTGGTCACGTCTTGGCGCCCTGAAGCAGAGCCATCCCGGGGTCCAATGGACGGGAGGTCTGCGATTCGTCCAGGACGGCATGATCACCACCACCGCCGGCGTCACGTCCGGCATCCTAGGCGCGTTAAAAGTCGTGGAAGACATGGCAGGCGCCGCCGAAGCCGAACGAGTGGGCCGGCTGATGAACTACCCGGGCTGGTCACCCGAGGCATCGACCCGGATACCCGTCCAGTCCTTTGCTTCCTCGGACATTCCTATCGGGCTCAACGCCCTTATCCCGTGGTTCCGGCCCGCGATCGCCGTCGGGCTCTTCAACGGAGTAGGAGAGACCGACGTCGCCAGCGCGTTCGAGGTCTACAACATGTCCTTCGCGGCACGGACGGTGGCGGTCGCCGCTACGGACACGGTCACCACCAAGCACGGGCTGGTTCTCCAGACCGTCCCCGGACGCCAGGCGCCTCCGGTGGACAGGGTCATCGCCCCGGGCGCGGCCGGGGTCCAGGACATTGATCCGCAATTGAGGGACTGGGCAGCGTCCCGCAACGTGCGACTCGATGCCTTCGCCGGCACAGATGGGGTGCTCGGATTCGACGGTGCCATCGAATATCTGGCGCGGCATACCGACCGTGCCACCGCTCTATCGGCAGCCAAGATGATCGACTATCCCACCGCTCATCTGAACCTTCCGGCTGGGGAGACCTCCGTCCGGATTCCTGTCCTGCTAGTGCTCGGCGTGCTCCTGGCCACTCTCGCCGGTTTTCTTCCCGCGATCATGCGAACTGCAATCCGGCGACGGGCACAGGGGCAGATGACATGACGCCGCACATGCCAGATTTCCCCTTCCGCTCCGTTGATTCCTTGAGAGGGGCCGAGCATGCGGGCCCGAAGGGTCCGTCGGGATATGTCCACGTTGCCAAGCATTTCGCCGTGATGGTCGTGTTGATGTACGCGGGAATGATCGTGCTGGACCCGCTGTACGACCTTACGGCGGAAGTTGCCGGAGTCAGCGACCCGTCGGGCCGGCTGCCCGTGCTTACAAATGTCAGCATGGCACTCAATATGACCGTACCGATGGTCCTGTACATGCGCCATCAGCGTCACACCTGGCGGGCCATCGGAGAAATGTCGGCAGCGATGCTTCTTCCTGCAGCCCTGACCATGGGTCCCTACTTTCTGGGGATCCTGACAGCCGCGACGATGATGACTCTCAGCCATGCAACAATGATCCCGCTGATGATGGTTGCCATGATTCTCCGGTTTCGCGAATATGCCCACCCCAGCCAAGCCCAGAACGCACTAAGAAATCGCTTGGCACTGGACAAGAGGAGCTTTTTGTAATGCCGCTAGATCAGCTTTCCGCACTTTTGGCCTGTGCACTTCTGGCCGCCCTGACCATCTTCCAGAGCGCGCTCATCGCCGGAGCGCCCCTCGGGAAGATGGCGTGGGGCGGACAACACCGCGTCATCCCTGCCAAACTGAGAATCGGGAGCGCTCTGTCCATAGCCGTGTATGCCCTCTTCGCCTATGCAGCACTTGCCAAGGCGGGCATTGTCCCGCCGTTGCTCAGCGAATCCTTTACTGCAATCACGGCGTGGGTGATGACGGCATACTTCGTGCTCGGCGTCGTCATGAACGGAATCTCCCGCAGCAAGCCCGAACGCCTCATCATGACCCCCACCACGCTGGCCCTCGCCGCCCTCTACCTAGTCCTTGCGCTCCAATGATCTCCAGCGGGGGTTGCAGGACCGGCAGCTTGAGCTTCAGTCCCGGGGGCACCCGTCCACAAGGCCGCCACTTCCAAACAGACGACCCAAGGGACCCTTATGCACTCCCCGACGGGTAGAGTCCGGAACATGACCGGGACGGGGGACACTGAGCGCCGGCCGGCGTTGTCGGAAACGGCCATGACGGCGCCGGTTTCGTCGGGCGAACCGCTGCGGCCAGGCGGACAGCGCTATCGTCCGCGCAGTACAGACCTCCTGGTCAGCGCCGCATACACAGTGCCGGCCATGACGGCAGCCGTCATCGCTAACGAGACCGCAGTGGGATTGGTTCTTCCATTGCTCGCCGTGGTGGTTTCCGGCACTGCATTGTTGTTCCGCCGTCGAGCTCCGATATTCTCCTTGGCTGCCACGGCCGGCATTATGCTCCTCACGTTCTCGGCTCCGGCCAGCTTCGCAGCGGTGGCGACAGCCATGGCACTGTACGCCGTCGCCGTCTACAGCTCAGCGCGGCGCACGGTCCTTGGCCTGCTGGGGACCGGCGGAATCCTCCTTCTCGCCGCGATCCTCCTACCAGGGTCGATGGTCGACCTTGGCCAAGCTGGCCAGGCGATTGTCGTACTAGTGATTGCGGCGCTGATCGGACTAAACGTACGCTTGCACCGCGCCTTTGTGGCCGCCCTCGTGGACCGTGCGGACACGCTGTTGCGTGAACGGGAACACCTGTCCCGCATTGCAGCTGCCGCTGAGCGCAACGCGATCGCCCGGGAGATGCACGACATTGTCTCGCACGGATTGGCAGTGATGATCTCTCTGGCCCATGGCTCGTCGGAGATCGCCTCGACTGACCCTGCCCGCGCTGTGGACGCCATGCGCCAGGTCGCCGAGACCGGCCGCGTTGCGGTGGCGGATATGCGCCGGATGCTCGGAATTCTGAACGAAGGCAACTGCGGAGGGTTGGCCGGCGCGGTAGCACCTGCGCCCGGAGTGGGGGACGTCCCAGCGCTGGTGGAGCTCTTTCGTTCCACGGGCCTTCCGGTGGTCCTGCGATCGGCCGGTGTTCCTCCGGCCGACCCCGGGATCCAGCTCGCTATCTACCGGGTCATCCAGGAAGGGCTCACCAATGCGCTTAAGCACGCGAGAGCAGCGACAGCGGTTACGGTCCATGTTCAGTTCAGCGCGGAGGAGATCATGGTCTCGGTGACCGACGACGGGCAGCCAGAGACCGTCCCCGCCGACCATGCAGGGCGTGGCGTCGCAGGAATGCGTGAACGCCTCGCACTGTATGGCGGCACGCTGCACGCAGGCCCTCTCACCAGCAGCGGATGGTCCGTGACCGCCCGGTTCCCGCCGCAAAGAGGAGCCCCATGGCAACGTTAGCTCCCCCGACCACGCTCCCGGTCCGGGTGCTGCTCGTTGATGACCAGACCCTTGTCCGGACGGGATTCCGGATGGTGCTGGATGCCCAGGACGGCGTCGAAGTCGTTGGCGAAGCCGCTGATGGCAGGACTGGAATCGACATGTGCCGTACTTTGGCACCGGACGTGGTGCTGATGGATGTGCGCATGCCTGGCATGGACGGCATCGCCGCCACCGCGCTGATCGCTGAGGAGTGCCCGGAGTCACGCGTCATTGTCCTCACGACCTTCGATCTCGACGAGTATGCCTTCGCAGCGCTCCGGGCCGGTGCCAGTGGCTTTCTGCTCAAGGACGTCAAACCAGCTGAGCTGCTCGCATCCATCAGGGCCGTCGCCGGAGGAGACGCCGCCATTTCCTCCAGAGTCAGCCGCCGGATGCTGGATCTCTTCAGCCAAAGGCTTCCCGCCGGCCACCCCGACGCCGGCCACGACGCCGTCGCGGCCCTGACGCCCAGAGAATCGGAAGTTCTCTCGGCAATCGCCGAAGGACTGACAAACACAGAGATCGCCCAACGGATGTTCGTGGCCGAATCAACGGTTAAAACCCACGTGGGCCGCATCCTGATGAAGCTTGGGCTGCGGGACCGCGTGCACGCCGTCATCTTCGCCTACGAACATGGCCTGACCAGCCACCGCCGGCGGGGCTGACTGTCGAATGATAGGGCGAAGAATCACTCTCTGTGCAGTGTTGCCCGGTAGCCTGGGGACATGATTCGCCGGGGGCCGCGCTGCGAGGAAAGGGCGGAATGGGGTGTCTGGACGGGCCAGGCCTGTGGGGCGGGATGTTGCGCTGTTTGTTGTCGTCCGGGGCTGAGAAAAGCCGGGCATTCCCATGGCCGGCGACGGTGTCCTGACAAGCTTGCGTTACATCGACCGCCCGGTGATGCTCGGGAGTTTGTGGTGGAACTGATCTCGCGCTGTCGTCCGGTCCCGAGCGTCCAGATTACGGTTTGGCCGTAGACGCAGCGTCGAGGAGAGAGGACAAGGGCTACCTGCGGTTCGCTTTGTCCTTGCTGGATGCCACTCTGGCGTCCACTACAGATGGAATTCTCGTTGTCGGCGCTGGCGGGAGGTCTGCCGGCTCAAACCGGGTGCGGTCCGGGCGCTGGACGGCCTATGGCAACTCCCGCTCGCCCACATCGGAGTCCTTGAGGCGCCGGAACTAGGACGCGCCAGCGCCATCCGCGTGACCACGTTACAAGCGCCTGTAGCTGGTGGGGGTGGCCGAAAACTCCCGCATGAAATGCAACCGCATATTGGTTGGAGTTCCAAGGCCGCCACGCTTGGCAATAGCTTCCACCGTTAGGTCAGTAACTTCCAGGAGCCTTCGTGGCTCCGCCATTCGCTGCGCCGTCAACCACCGCAGCGGTGTGACACCCGCTTCCGTCAAAATCGGCGGGCAGTTCGTCGAAGGTTTCATGGGTAATCTTTGGTGCGACCGCGAGGTTGCGGAAGAACGCGGTGAGGTTCTTTTGGCGGATGCAGGTCAGGCCGCTGTTGGCCCGTTTCATCGACTTCAGCGCTGCCGCCAGCGAGATTAGATCGTTGGCGATGGCTCACGTGGCCGGGTCGGTTAGCAGGTCATCCACGGCAGTGCCGAGGACGCAGGTCCAGCAGCGTCCGCCGCTGTGCAGTTCGTCCTCGGGTCCGCAGGTTCGGCAGTCGACGTTGAGTCGGATGCCTGAGCATCGACGGCACGCGGGTTGGCTATTGATGCGGACGGGGCAGGACGCCTTCGTGTCCGCAGGCGCAGGTGCCACGGGTGCGTTTGGCTTGCTGGTAGCAGTAGCCGCAGACTCCGCCGTCGGGCCACCGTGCGACGGTTTGATGGTGCTGGCCGCAGCGGTTGCAGGGGACCGGCCAGCGGATGGTGACCTCTGCTTTGGGCCTATTCACCGTCCTCGGGTGTGACGAGGCGGAAGCGCTTGGCGATCGGGTTACGCGGTTGGAGCTCAGAAAAACCGAACGCCAGGCCTGGTACCAGGTGCCTCACCACCAACCAGCCGGGTTAGAACGGCTAGTCCGCGCCTTCCTCATTCAGACGGACCAGCAGCAGGGCCTCGGCGACGATCGCGTTCCGGAAATCGCCCAGGTGCAGCGATTCGTTGGCGCTGTGGGCGCGGGAATCGGGGTCCTCGACGCCGGTGACCAGGATCTGCGCGTCCGGGTAGACCTCGGTCAGGTCCGCGATGAACGGTATGGACCCGCCGATCCCCATTTCAACCGCGGGTACGCCCCAAGCCTCGCCCAAGGCCCACATGGCCACGGACGCGGCCTTCGAACTGGTGTCCGTCAGGAAGGAGTTGCCGCTCCCCCCCGGGGTGAACACGACCTGCGCGCCGAACGGCGCGTTGTCCTCGACGTGCTTGCGGACGGCCTCCATGGCTGCCGCCGGATCCTGTCCAGGGGCCAAGCGGAGGCTGAACTTGGCCCGTGCGCGCGGCAGCAGGGTGTTGAAGGCGACGTCGACGGCCGGGGCGTCAAAGCCGATGATGGACAGTGCCGGTTTGGTCCACATGCGTGAGGCAATGCTCCCGGTTCCGGCGAGCTTCACGCCATCGAGCACGGAGGCATCGGCGCGGTACTCCTCCTCAGTGAGGTCCACGGTGACGTCGTCCCTGCTCACAAGGCCCTCGATCGCGACGCTGCCGTCGTTGTCGTGGAGGGTCGCGATCAGGCGGGCCAGCAGGGTCGGGGCGTCGAGTACCGGGCCGCCGAACATGCCCGAATGCACCGCGTGGTCCAGGACCTTGACCTCGATGGTGCCGTCCACCATGCCGCGCAGGCTGGTGGTCAGGGCCGGAATGCCCACCCTCCAGTTACTGGAGTCGGCCACGACGATCACGTCCGCGCGGAGCAGCTCGCGGTGCGTCTCGAGGAACGACCGGAACGTTGGCGAGCCGGCCTCCTCTTCGCCCTCGAAGAAGAATGTCACGCCTAAGCCCAGTTCGTCCCCGAGCAAGCGTGTCACGGCCGAGTAGGCGGCGATGTGGGCGAGGATACCGGCTTTGTCGTCCGCGGCACCGCGGCCGAAGAGCCGCCCGTCCCGTTCGACGGCGGTGAAGGGGTCGGTTTCCCACAGTGCGAGGTCGCCCGTGGGTTGGACGTCGTGGTGGGCGTACAGCAGCATGGTCGGCTTGCCCTCGGCGGCCGGGCAGCGGGCCACGACGGCAGGCCCGCCTGGCGTCCCGTCCTCCTTGTCGCAGCGGAGGATCCGGACGTCCTCGAATCCGCTGGCCCGCACGAGGCTCGCGACGGCATCGGCGCTGCGGTTCAGCGGGGCCGGGTCGAAGCTTGGCCAGGCGATGCCCGGGATGGCAACAAGGCCCTTTAGCTGACTGATCGTTTGATCGAACGATTCGGCGACGGTCTGGCGGACGGCGACGGCATCGATGGCGGTGCCGGCGGAGGGGCCTGCTTCGAAGATCAGGGGTTCGAGTCCGCGTTCGATCAGGTGGGCCGCGGCGGCCAGGCCCGCGGGGCCGGCGCCGATCACGGCAACGGGAAGGCTCTTCGTTGAATCCATGGTTTCCTCTGTTTTATCCGTAAGGGCTGCTGCTAACGCCCTCCGTCCCGCCTGCCGGGGGAGGGGGCAGGCGGGAGGGTGTTAGCAGCAGTCCTGCATGTCATCCGGGCAGTCGTCGCAGCAGCCCGAGTCACTGCAGCAACCGGTCGTGCTCGGTACGGGTTACTTGGCATCGGGGCGTGAGGGCCGTGATCAGCGTCTCGATGCGGGTTATTAGCGCTTCGCGGTTCGGGCGGGCGGATTTCACGTCCTGCCCTGCAGGATCCTCCAGACGCAGTTCTCGAGGCGCTTGCCTGAGAGGTAAGGGCATTCCTTCCCGTTTTCCGTGGTGGTCACGAGGTTGGACTCCTTTGCGCCCCTGGTGGTTAGAGCTCAAGGACCCGTGGCACCCCCGGGGTGAGCCATTCCAGGCGGTCGGTCAGACCGGCTCCGGCAAATGAAGCCGCGATCTCGTCTTCCGTTTCTGTGAAGTGTTCCCACGAGGAGAAATGGATCGGCACCACCGTGTGGGCGCCGAGGGAGGCAGTGAACTTCGCTGCGTTCGCGCTGTCCATGCTGATCATCTGGTCCCCGAGTATGGCGAACTTTGCCGCGCCGAGATGCAGCACTGCTACTCCGATCGAGAATTCTTCCCCGATTTGGTCAAGGTCACTTTCATAGGTCGTGTCACCGGAGATGTAGAGGGCCTTCTCTTCCCCGGGGACGCGGAGGATGAATCCAACCACGTCACCGGCGGGACCATGATGGGCAGGCGTCGCTGTGATGGTCACGGATTTCTCTCCCACAGTGAGCGTGTGACTGCTCCAAGGGGCCACGCCAACTGCTTGGCCGCCCAGTCGTCCCGCACCGCTTTCGGTGGTCATCACAGCCTTCCCTACCAACAACCTCCTGCCGGCCTCATCGAGATTGTCCGGGTGCTCGTCGTGACTGAGCAGCACGGCGTCAAATGGCGGAAGGTCGCTTGCGGGCATGGCTGGCTCCGTGGTGCTCCGCAGGACCACCGGCCCAGACACGTACTCCGTGGGGGCGGGGTCGAACACCGGATCGGTGAGGAACGTGAGGCCGCCAAATTCAACGAGCATCGTTGCGGTGCCGATATGCGTCAGGGTTGTCTGCATGGGTCTTCCTTAGATTCTTGAAATTCAACGTGCGGCCTTTTTGCCGCCACGGACCGGTCCGCCGATGGACGAGCCGGGAGAAGCGATGAGGCGAGTTCTTAACTATACGGACGATCGTACAGTATGATTATTACTAGATGCACGAGGAGAGATCAATATGGATGCCAGAACGCCCAGAGGCCTGAAATCGGGAACAATCGAACCGCTCGGAACGGCACCCGCCTGAACGGGCGCGACACCCCGGAGCACGAGGACCTCCAGCAGCTTCTGGGCGAACACCTCGCTGACATGTACGCAACCTCCCGCCGGAAGGCGTCCCTGCCCTTGATCCCGCCGCGTTGGCCGGACTCGGGATCAGTTTCTGGACCGCCCGGGAGGACTCACGGCTGTTGGGCTGCGCGGCGCTCAAGCACCTGGCGCCCGGCGACGCTGAGAGCGAGTCGATGCGCACCGCGAATGAAGCTCGCGGGCGCGGCGTTGCCTCGGCGCTGCTCCTCCACGTTCTGGCGGAGGCCCGGCGCGGACGCCCGGTGCAGGAGGCGCGCGCCGGTCGGGGCACTCCTGCGGCGGAGATCTGCGGCGCTCGACTCCAGTTGCCCGGCCCGGTGCCGAATCCCGGTGAGCATTCCTGCGAGCCGCGCCGCTGAGACCCTCCTGAGGTGGACCCCGGTGAGCGGGACAAATCGTTGCGGGAGGACTGCCCGCGCCTGGAGAAAGTGGGGTGAGACCAGCGAGAGGCGCGTGACGGCGTCGGAATGCTCCGCCGCGTATTCCAGCGCCAGCGCGGCACCAACGGAGTGGCCAACGAGGTGTATCCCCTTTCGGCCACCGATCACGGCGTCGAGCCAGCGGTGCCAATCATCCGGCGTTCCTGAACTGGCGCCCAGTCCCGGCAAGTCGGCTGCCCGGCCGTCGACCAGGGCGTCGGTGTCGGACCATGTCCGGGCAAGATGATGGTGCGGGCGCCGGAATCCCCGATGGACAGTGTCCGGATGCCGGACTCGCGCGTGAATCCTCTCACCGGTCCCGAGCCGGGGATCTCGCCAAAGCGGTGGGCCACGAGGTAGTCGGCTCATCGGGAGGGAGGCGGTGATATCCGGGTGGTGCAGTCCGTGGCGTTCCGCGAGCTGGTCGGCCGAGGAGGTTGGGTACCGCTCCGTCGACAGGAAACTCAGCGTTTCGGGGTGGGCCCGGGTGATCCATGGGGGAAGCGCGCGCAGGAATCGGTGGGGATGCGCAGTTGTGGTGCCCGGACTCCCAGATGCTCAGCGAGCATCGACAGCATGACCGGCAGGGCCGGTGTTGAATCGTCAAGTGGCCAATAGGAGCGCCCCAGTGTGTCGGCTGCGGTCGGGATCAACGCCATGAATGCGGCGAGATAGTCCACGGTCACGATGGGCCCCGGTGCTCCTGTTCAGTGGTGGCCGCGAGCGTGGTCCAGGTGGTCTGTGGGTGCTTGTTTTGGACGAAGGCAGCATCACTCGAGCCCCCGCAAATTGATCACGCCAAAGGCTCGGGTCCCGGCGTTCAGGTCGGCGGCCAACGCTACGTCGACCGGCCTCGGAAGGGCTGAGGACATGGACCATCGGAAGGAGTGTGGATGACCATGTGTCCGAAAACTGTGCAGTTCTCCATTGATCCGCCGGGCTCCGTTGTTCCGGCGGGGATGACCCGCGGCCGTCGCGTACCCGACCAGGTATCAAGGGCGTGTCGGCGTGGCTGTATCCGCCAGGATGGCCGCAGAGGTTGGTTCCACGCCGTGCAGTAATCTCGTTCAGGCTGGATGTCCTCGAGCCGTTGCACCTGGCTTCATTATGGGTCGCGGACGGGACGAGCCGGAGTGTTTGTCAGCTAGGGGGAAGTCAGTATTCGCCGGTCATTTGAGGTGCGGCCCGGACACGCCGATGTTCAAATGTTGGAGGAGCGGCGCTCAATCAGTATGGTGTCGCGCCACTGTCCGGTGAGCGGCCCGTGGCTCATCCTGGCGATACGCTGCCTGCGCCCGACGACGACATAGCCGTTTGCGAGGTGGAGTCTGAGGCTGGCTTCGTTTTCGGGGAAGACGCTGGCCTGCATGGTCCAAACCAGGTCCCCTTCTGTGGAGTCTGCCAGCGCCCTTAGCAGCATTGCGCCCAGCCCGCGTCCGCGCGCAACGGCTGCGATGTAGACGGAGTGTTCGACCACGCCCGAGTATGCGGGGCGGGTCGAGACGGGGGAGGCGGCGGCCCGGCCAAGGATCCTGCCGTCCGCGGTTTCGGCGACGAGCCGGGGGCGGGGCAGCCGCGAGTTGTTGAACCTTTCCCAGTCGGGCGCCTCTGATTCGAAGGTGGCGTGGCCGGTGGCGATGCCTTCACGGTAGATCCGTTGAACGGCCGGCCAGTCGCCATCGCGCATGGGACGGATCGTGGCCGCGGGCTGTTCCAGCGGGGTCACGATCTGCTCGATCAGAAGCACGCGGACGTCCTCCGTGGCCGGGCCATCAACGGTGGCATGAATCAGCGGGTCTGAAAATCCTTCTGTTTCGTTGCCCATGGAGATGGACTCACTTTCGTCGAAGGCGGATCGTGATTGAAACGCGTCGTCGGATTTAGCCGGCTCCGAAATAGCCGCCCAAGTTGTAGATCAATACCGATAGGGAAACGTTGACGGATAGTCCCGTCCGCTCCGGCTACGGGGCGGTGGCTGCGAGTTGCGGTACCTGTTCGAGCAGGCCGGCGGTGGTCACTACCGTGGCGAACTCCCCGTGCAGATTCACCCCGGTTATCCGGGATAGGGCAGCTGCGGCGACGTTCTCACCGTCCGGAGCGGTGCGGTCGAAGGTGTGGGTGGCATCCAGGGGGAAGAACACCCGGTAGCCGAGGTTGCCCCCGACTCGGGCGGTGGTCTCGCAACAGTGGTTGGTGGTGATTCCGCAGACGACCAGTTCCTCGATGCCGTTTTCCTGCAGCCAGGCGTGTAAATCGGGAGTGCCGTGGAAGCTGGAGTTGACGCTCTTGCGCACCAAGAGATCCGGGGTGCCGGTCATGATGTCCTTGAATGCGTTGCCTGGGTTGTCCGGGTGCAGGGGGGAGGACGGGGTGGTGGAGTCGTGGCGTACGAAAACGATGGGGCGGCTGGTGTCTCGCCACCGCGTCAGCAGGGCGGCGATGTTTGCCTCGCATGAAGGGTTGTCGCGCGGACCCCAGTATGCTGCGTCATCGAAGCCCTGCTGGGCGTCGACGATCACGAGTGCGGCGCGGGGATCAAGGGAGAGGGGCGAGGACGAAGTATTCACATTTGCGATCGTACTATACGATCGGCCGTATAGTTATCGAGTCGGCTTGGTGCCCTCCCGGATTGGGTGGAGCTGTGCGTTGCGGCGATTCAGGCTCGGGAACCCGTGCTCCTCACCACGGATGACTGGCCTGCCAAAAAAGCCAGGACATCGAACTTGAAGTTTCTAAGGACGAGACTTGGTTCATTCAATTTTGCTGATCTGTGGGAGTGTCAGGGTCGGTTCCGTCAACGCAGCGGTCATCGCGACCGTTGCCGATCTGGTGAGGACCCCTTTCGTCACCGCTACTTACGATGGAATCGATGGCCTTCCGCATTTCAACCCGGACCTGGATCACGACGCCCCTCCGTTGAAGGTCAAAGAACTGCGGGCGGCAATTCGAGATGCGTCCGCGCCGCTGATCAGCACGCCCGAATATGCTGGGGCGATGCCTGGTGCCCTCAAGAATCTGCTGGAGTGGACGATTGGCGGGGTCGAGATTGCAGATAAACCAACAGGGTGGATCAATCCATCGACAAACCCACTCAGGGCAGAAAAGACATATGCTTCGCTGGCGACCGTTCTGGGGTAGGTGCATCATGGTCCGGTCGGGTTCGACCTCGCCCTTGAGGGGCCGGCGTCATACCGGGACCGGCGCGAGCTCCTCTACGGCCGCCGGGCCGAACGGCCGAACCAGACGTGGAAGGCGGACCACGCCGCACTCGAGATCCCCATCATCGGCGCTGATGAGAGACCCGACCGAGCGCCCTGGCTGACCCCCGTGATAGACGACAATTCCCGCGAAATCTGCGGCTACACAGTTTTCACCGGTGCGCCATCCGCCTCAACACCGTACTTGCGCTGCGACAGGCGATCCGGCGCAAGCCGGATCCGTCTGGGCGATGTGTGGCATTCCCGATATTCTGCACGTCGATCGTGGCTCCTTCTTCATCAGCCATTACAAGGACCGCACCGCCGTCGAGCTTCCACAAGCGTCGGCTCGCTAGGTCAAGGAGTCAACAAACCGGGGGCAGTCTCCATTGAGGAGCTAGCTGACTTTCCATCCAAGTCACTAACCTGTCCGGCCCGGTTACGGATGGTGAGTGGAAGGGAAGACGGGCCGACTGATATCCATGGAGACAGTATCCGCTGCGGGCCAGCGAATCGACACACCGCCGGTAAGTCAGGAACCTCAGATTCTGTTCCAGCAGCGGCGAACTTCGCGGCGGTGCCGATCAGGTGCAATGGGCACTTCCTCCGGACTCCGAGCACGGTTGGTCCGTCCGGTCACCTTTGTCCGGCTTTGGAGGCCTCTGGAGAGGCGTGTGGCGGCGATGAGTGCGGCGGTCCCGGTGACGGACGCCATGGCGTAGGCCAATGAGGTGTAGCTCCCGAACCAGGTTGCGATTGCGGTGCCGGCTGCCGGGGCAAGGGCTGCGGAGCTCGTGATGGGTGCGGCGAAGCTTCCTTGCAGGGTGCCGAGGCTGGCTGGGCCCCACCGGTCGGCCACGACGGTGGCCTGCAGCAATGTGTGGCAGCCGCGGACGGCACCGGCCAGCATGCCGGCGGCGATCAGCATGGGTGCCGGTCCTGGCAGGAGAGCCAGCACGAGGATGGCACCCGTGGCGGTTCCGGTGATGACAGATATACGTGCAGTGGCCGGGATGGCGGCGAAGAGCAGGCCGCCGCCGACCTCTCCTGCTCCGACAAGTCCGAAGCCGAGCGCGGCCGTGGTGTAGTCGGCGCCCTTTTCCATAAGCATAGGAATGATATTCAGCGTCACGGCGTAGAGCCCGAAGCAGAGCAGGACCATCAGGGCCTGCAGACCGATGAATGCAGGGCTACGGCGGACGGCTCTGAGCACTGTCCTGTCGGTGGGGATAAGGTCCCGGTGCGGAGCCGGGATCCATGACCGGTTGAGGTAGCGGGGCGTGCAGGGGAATCGTGATGACACCGAGCAGGCCGGCGAGGACCAGGAAAGCGGCCCGCCAGCCAATGCTGTTGCTGAGGGCGGCGACGAGCGGAGCGAAGATGGTGGAGGCGAATCCCGCGATGAGCGTCAGGATGGTCAGGGGACGGACCCGGGCGGGTCCGTACCAGCGGCTGATCACGGTAAACGCCGGCTGGTACAGCACCGCGGCCTGCGCGGTGCCGGCAATCAGCCAGGCCGCATAGAACAGTGGCAGGTTCGGTGCCAGCCCGACCAGGATCAGGGCGAGCACGCCGGTGAGGGAGCCTGCGACAATGAGGTTGCGCGGCCCGGCCCGGTCCAGGACACGGCCAACGAAAATCCCGGCGGCGGCGGAGACGAACAGCGCGGCCGAGAAGGCCCCGGTGACGAGGGCGGGGTCCCAGCCCGTGTCCATGCTGATCGGGTGAACCGCTGCGGGCAGGGCGTAGTAGAGGATGCCCCCTCCGGTGGTCTGGGTGATACACAGCGCGGCGAGGCCGCCGCGCGGTGCGCCCTCCGCGACCAGTGTCCGGGATATAGCCGGGGCAGTCATTTCCTAGTTCCCCGTCAGTTCTGCTTGCAACTTCTGGGCCCGGTCCTCGACGTCGTCCCGGAGGCGCATGCGTTCCATGCCTTCGATGCCGCGTTCGGAGGGCTCGTCTGTATCTGCGGAGTAGACGGTGACGGCCTCATCGGCGAGCAGGCCCATGAGGGCTGAGCTGATGCGGCGAAGCAGTTCGGTGTGCTCCTGCAGCCCCCGGCTGGGTTCATACCGTTTTTCGTGGGGTTTCCGTCATGTCAGCTCTCCAGTGTTTTCAGTGGTCGCAAGCAGGGGAAGGTGGTCAGTTGTCGCCGGAGCGGCCGTGGGAGAGTCCGGTGGGGAACCCGACGAGCACGGGCTCGGGAGCGGCGCAGCACGAGGACTCGGATGCGACGGCGTGGGCTGCCGGGACGTCGCAGCTGGTGCCGGCGTCGGAGGAACAGACGCCGGTTTCGGGGAGTTCGAGCTGGACGGTGTCCGCGGCCTCGCGGTCACCGGCCAGGGCGGCGGCGACGGAGCGGACTTGTTCGTAGCCGGTCGCGAGCAGGAAGGTCGGCGCCCGGCCGTAGGACTTCATGCCGACGATGTAGAAGTCCTGGTCCGGGTGGGCCAGCAGGGCCGCGCCGTGCGGGGGGACGGTGCCGCAGGAGTGGAATTCCGGATCGATGAGCGGGCCGAGCTCGGTAGGTGCTTCGACGGCCGGGTCCAGATCCAATCGGAGTTCACGCAGGATGTCCAGGTCCGGGCGGAAGCCGGTGCAGGGAACGACGACGTCGGCCTCGAGGGTCCGGCCGTCAACGGATCCGACGGTGACGTGCGAGGCGAGGGATTTCAGCGAGCTGATGCCGAAGCCGGTGTGCAGTTCGATGGTTCCTGCCTCGACGAGGCGGCGCAGGCGGGCGCCGAGCTGGCCGCGGGCGGGCAGCCCGTCGGCGTTGCCGCCGCCGTAGACTTTCTCGGCGGACGCGCCGCGGACGGCCCAGAGGATCCGGGTGTCGGGTTCGTCCGTGGCCAGGTCCGCGAGGTTGATCAGGGTGTTGGCGGCGGAGTGCCCGGCGCCGACGACCAGGACACGGCGTCCACCGAACGAGGCACGGTCACGGCCGGTGACGTCCGGGAGCGGGGAGGAGATCCGGCCCGCGGCGGACTCTTCGCCGATCGCTGGAAGTCCCGAGGTTCCCAGCGGGTTGCGGATGGACCAGGTGCCGGAGGCGTCAATGACCCCGGCCACGGTGTGGTCGCGGGTTTCGCCGTCCTCATGCTCGACCCGGACGAGAAACGGGGTCCTCTCGCGGTGGCGGGTGTGGGTCTTGTCCATCCCGGCGCGGGTCACGGCGATGACCCTGGAGCCGGTCTGCAGCTTTGAGCTGATGGCCGGGAGGGCGGCCAGTGGGGTGAGGTAGTTGTCGATCAGTTCCCCGCCGTAGGGCAGGGCGGTGGGGCGGGGTAATTCCCAGCCGGAGGCTTCGAGCAGGCGGACGGCTGCGGCATCGATGTTGTACTGCCAGGGGGAGAACAGCCGGATGTGGCGCCACTGCTCGATGGCGGCGCCCGCGGCGGGGCCCGCTTCGAAGATCAGCGGTTCGAGGCCGCGTTCGAGCAGGCGGGCCGCGGCGGCCAGGCCCACGGGGCCGGCACCGATCACGGCAACGGGAAGGGTCTTCGCTGAATCCATGGTTTCCTCTGTTTCATCCGTAGGTGTGGCGGTTCTGGCCGGGGTGCCTGCCGGTCCCGGGGGGCGGCAGGCGGGAGG
This sequence comes from Arthrobacter sp. UYCu712, assembly GCF_040547005.1. NCBI lineage: Bacteria > Bacillati > Actinomycetota > Actinomycetes > Micrococcales > Micrococcaceae > Arthrobacter > Arthrobacter sp. UYCu712. The sequence continues at coordinate 1,741 of NZ_JBEPOZ010000027.1, read as the reverse complement.
AGTCAGCAGCAGTCCAGATCGTCGCTGCAGCAACCCGGGTCACTGCAGCAGTCGGTATCCATTCAGCTCACCCCTGTCCGTGGTCGATGTCAGGCAGGTCTCCGGGGGCTCGGTAGGGTTACTTGGCGACCGGCGTGAGGGATGCGATCAGGGGGCGAGGCCGGACGGGCGATAAGGCGAGCTCGTAACTATACGGACGATCGTACAGTATAATCACTGTCAAGTGCACGAAGAGAGGTCAACATGGATGGCAGAACGGCCAGAGGCCTGAAATCGAGAAAAACTGTCCTGGAGCAAGCGGTGAACATGGCCTCAATCGAGGGGCTCGAGGGTCTGTCGATCGGGGGCCTGGCCGCCCGTGCAGCGCTAAGTAAGAGCGGGGTAGCTGTGCTGTTCGGTTCGAAAGAGCAGCTACAACTCGCGACGGTCGAGGCGGCGCGGGAAGTTTTCATGGCCGCGGTGGTGGCGCCTGCCCTTAAAACCGCACCCGGTCTGGCAAGACTTCGGGTCCTTCTGGACGACTGGCTTGCCTACAGCCGCGACCGGGTCTTTAGCGGCGGATGTTTCTTCACGGCCGCCAGCACGGAGTTGGATTCCAAATCCGGCCCGGTTAGGGAAGCTGTTGCGAAGGCGGTTCTGGAATGGCATTCCCTGCTGGCCTCGGAAATCCAGACCGCGGCCGACGCCGGAGAACTATCTGGCGCCGACGTGAACCAACTGGTGTTCGAGACGACGGCATTCCTGGAGGCGGCCAATGCGCATTCGCTCCTCACCGGCTCGGCTGAGCCCTACACCGCGGCCAAACGCGCGCTGGCCCGGATCTACGGGCAATGGTAGTCAACACCTCCAGCCTGGCTTCCGCCTCGGTGCCCAAGCTTGAGCACGTCACTCTCGGTCCCGAGTCCGGTCTGTTAGAAGCACAGCTCCCATGACTCCACACAGCACCCTCGTCATCGTTGCCCACCCCGATCTTGAAAACTCGCGGATCACCGCCCAGCTTTCCGCCGCCGTCAAGGACTTGGAACACGTAACGGTCCATGAACTGTCCGTTGCCTACCCCGACCGGCGTGTCGACGCAATCCGGGAGCAAGAGCTCTTGCGCCATCATGACACCAACGTGTCGCGGTTCCCCTGGAACTGGTACTCCGTCCCCGGCGTGCTGAGGGAATGGATGGACCAGGTCCTCACGTATGGTTTCGCTTACGGTGCCGGCGGCGATGCTTTGCAGGGCTAGCGGCTGCAGCTGGTCATCTCTACCGGCGCACCCGAGTCGTCGTACACGCCCTCGGGGCACAACCGCTTCACCATGGCCGAGCTGCTTCGCCCGTTGGAAGTCACCGCACACCTCTGCGGCCTCGACCTGGCGGAGCCTCTGGTCCTGAACGCGGCGCCCCGGGTAGCGCCCGAGGGACTAGCGGCCCACGCAGCGCGCTACCGCGAACTGCTCGCCGACGTGCCCGCCTTGGCCGGACACTGAACTGCCCGTAGATCAGACGAAAATGCCACCCAGGACTAGTGGAATGATGTGAGAACCCACGCCTGACCGCCTCGTCGTTCCTGCGCCTGGAAAAGGCAGACCGGCCGGTTGCCGGGGGGAGTATTGGGTGCGGCTCGAAGCGCCGCTTCTCCGGGCGGATCTTAGTACAGGAGATCCTTCTGGTCAAAGAACTTTCTGCGGTATTCAGTGGGTGTGATGCCGATCGTCCGCATGAAGTGATGCCGTAGCAGCGGAGCTGCGCCG